>CAZLQJ010000005.1:0-48421 GCA_964561705.1 uncultured Lachnoclostridium sp.
CATTATGTGCGAAATGCACAAATAAAAACAAGGAGGGGACAAACATGCTGGATAAGTCTTATTACGACAAAACCGACGAGATTATTGAGCATTATGGACGAAAAGCCAGTTCGTTGATTCCGATCATGCAGGATATACAGGCAGAATACCGTTATCTGCCGGGAGAGCTTTTAAGCTATGTTGCAGGAAAAATCGGCATTACGGAAACCAAGGCTTATAGTGTGGCAACTTTCTATGAAAATTTTTCTTTTGAGGCGAAGGGAAAATATGTCATTAAAGTCTGTGACGGAACAGCCTGCCATGTGCGCAGATCTACGCCGGTTCTGGAGGCACTTTGGAAAGAACTTGGACTTAGCAAAAAGAAACACACAACAGATGACATGATGTTCACTGTGGAAACCGTTTCCTGTCTGGGCGCTTGCGGACTCGCACCGACCATGATGGTCAATGAGGAAGTATATCCTGCCATGACTCCGGAAAAAGCACTTGCAGTAATTGAAGAATTGAGAGGTAAGGGCTGATGATTAGATCGAAGGAAGAATTATTAGATATCAGGAAATCGGCACAAGAGGAATTGGATTCTTATGATTGCCGAATTTTGGTCTGTTCCGGTACCGGATGTATCGCAACAGGCTCTAACAAGATCCATGAAATCTTTCAGACAATGACAGATGGAATGAACGGGATTAAGCTTGAATTTGCCCCTCATGAAAAAGAAGAGCATGATAAGATTGGGGTCAAAAAGACCGGATGTCAGGGATTTTGTGAACTTGGACCATTGGTTCGTATCCAGAAAGGAAATCAGGTTGTGCAGTATGTCAAGGTACAGCCGGAGGACTGTCGGGAAATCTTTGAGCAGACAGTTCTGGGAGATACAGTAATCCAGAGACTTTTATATTCGAAAGGGGATACCCATTATACGAGTCCTGATGAAATCCCGTTTATTGCGAAACAAACAAGGATCGTTTTGGAAAACTGTGGAAAAGTGGATGCCGAATCTTTGGAAGAATATCTGGCAGCAGGCGGATTTTCAGCATTGACCAAAGCGATGTTTGAAATGACGAGAGAAGAAGTGATCGAAGAAGTTGACCGGTCTGGTTTAAGAGGCCGGGGCGGCGGTGGTTTCCCTTGCGGAAAAAAATGGAAACAGGTAGCGCATCAGAAGGAAACAGAACGTTTTGTGGTATGTAACGGGGATGAAGGCGATCCGGGTGCCTTTATGGATGGCTCTGTGATGGAAGGCGATCCATTTAAACTGATTGAAGGGATGATGATCGCAGGATATGCGGTAAGAGCGGAGAACGGTTATATTTATGTTCGTGCGGAATATCCGAATTCTGTGACCAGACTTCGTGGTGCAATTGCACAGATGGAAGAAAAAGGCCTTTTAGGAGATCATATTTTAGGAACTGATTTTCATTTTCATTTACATATCAACCGTGGTGCGGGTGCCTTTGTCTGCGGGGAAGGTTCTGCTTTGACGGCATCCATTGAAGGAAATCGTGGAATGCCTCGTGTAAAACCGCCTCGTACGGTAGAGAAGGGCTTGTGGGAAAAGCCTACCGTGTTGAACAATGTAGAAACCTATGCAAACGTGCCAAAGATCATTTTAGAGGGGGCAGATTGGTTCCGGTCCATTGGAACGGAAGGAAGTCCGGGATGCAAAACATTTTCTTTGACAGGAGCGATTGAAAATACCGGTTTGATCGAGGTTCCAATGGGAAGTACCTTGAGAGAAATTATTTTCGACATTGGCGGCGGATTAAAAGACGGTGCAGAATTTAAGGCTGTTCAGATTGGAGGACCGTCCGGTGGATGTCTGACAGAAAAGCATTTGGATGAACCGCTGGATTTTGATTCTGTAAAAAAATTTAATGCCATTGTTGGTTCCGGCGGTATGGTTGTCATGGACAAAAATACCTGTATGGTGGAAGTTGCCCGTTTCTTTATGAGTTTTACCCAGAGAGAATCTTGCGGAAAATGTGTGCCATGTCGTGAAGGAACCAAACGGATGCTGGATATTCTGGAAAAGATCGTCAATGGAAATGGAGAACTGGAGGATCTGGATAAATTGGAAGAGCTTGCAAAGATGGTACAGAGTATGGCACTTTGCGGTCTGGGCAAAAGCGCACCGCTGCCGGTATTAAGTACTTTAAGTACCTTCCGTGACGAATATATAGAACATATCGTAGATAAGAAATGTAGGGCAAAGACCTGTAGTGCACTCCGCAGATATGTGATCAATCCTGATCTTTGCAAGGGCTGCAGCAAGTGTGCAAAGAACTGTCCGGTCAATGCGATTTCAGGAAAAGTCAAAGAACCGTTTACCATTGACAGTACAAAATGTATCAAATGCGGTGCCTGCAAGGATAATTGTGCATTTGGTGCAATCTACGTGGAAGCATAGGAGGATGACTTATGGGATATATGACAATTAATGGTAAAAAAGTTGAATTTACCAATGAAAAGAATGTTTTGAGTATTATCCGAAAAGCCGGTATTGACATCCCTACGCTGTGCTATCATTCGGAATTGTCTACCTTTGGTGCTTGTCGCTTATGTACAGTGGAAGATGACAGAGGAAGATTATTTGCATCGTGTTCCGAAGAACCAAGGGATGGAATGGTCATCTATACACATACCGAACGGCTTCGGAAACATCGAAAGCTGATTGTTGAATTGCTGCTTGCTGCACATTGCAGAGACTGTACAACCTGTGTAAAGAGCGGGGAATGCAAACTGCAGGAACTTGCACACAGCATGGGAGTGCTGAAAGTACGATATGACAATTATAATGAAATACGTCCGGTGGACTACAGTTCTCCGGCTATTATCCGTGATCCGAATAAATGTATTTTATGTGGAAACTGTGTTCGTGTCTGTTCAGAACTCCAGGGAATTGGTGTTTTGGGATTTGCCAATCGAGGGACAGAGGCAACAGTTACGCCTGCATTTGAGAAAACATTAAGTGAAACGGATTGTGTAAGCTGCGGACAGTGCCGTGTATTTTGTCCGACCGGTGCACTGACGATCCGTACACATATGGATGAAGTCTGGGAAGCGATTGGAGATAAAGATACCAGAGTAGTTGCACAGATTGCTCCGGCTGTCAGAGTTGCTGTTGGAGACGCTTTTGGAATGAAAAATGGCGAAAATGTGATGGGCAAAGTGGTTGCGTCCTTACATGCCATGGGATTTGATGAAGTTTATGATACCACCTATACTGCAGATCTTACCATTATGGAGGAAAGTGCAGAATTTCTTGATCGTGTGAAAAATGGAGGAAAATTACCGCTTCTTACTTCTTGCTGTCCGGCATGGGTAAAATTTGTAGGAGATCAGTTCCCGAATATGAAGGAACATGTATCGACCTGCCGTTCTCCGCAGCAGATGTTTTCTGCTGTTTTAAAGGAATGGTACCGGGATCCGGAACATGCACAGGGAAAGAAAACATTTGTGGTTTCCATTATGCCATGTACCGCGAAAAAGATGGAGGCAGAACGTCCAAATAGTTATACAAAAGGTGAAAAAGATACGGATGCGGTCATTACTACAACAGAACTGATCCGTATGATTAAAAATGCAGGAATTGCATTTGATAAGATCGAATCGGAAAGCTGTGATATGCCATTTGGCATCGGTTCCGGTGCGGGGGTGCTTTTCGGCGTGACCGGAGGTGTAACGGAAGCAGTGTTGCGCAGATTGGCAGAAGATCATGATACGGCAACGTTGGATGCGATTGCCCAATGTGGTATTCGCGGCGAAGAGGGTATTAAAGAAACAACCATCCCTTATAAAGGTATGGAAGTCAATATTTGTGTTGTCAGTGGACTTGCCAATGCGAGAAAAGTCATGGAGCAGGTGCAGAGTGGTGAAAAATCCTATCATCTCATCGAGGTGATGGCATGCCGTCGAGGATGTATTATGGGCGGAGGCCAGCCAATACCGGCAGGACCGAGACATAAAGCAGCCAGAGCCAAAGGACTTTATGAGGCGGATGGATCTATGGTAATCAAAAAATCCGATGAAAATCCATTGATGGATGTATTTTACCAGGGATATTTCAAAGGAATGGCTCATGAATTATTACATAATCACGAAAAATAAATTCGTGATCGACAAAGAAATGATAGAACGAAAGAGGACTGCTGTGCCATACAGCGGTCCTCTTTTTGCAAATTCCTGCTGACTATAGTATAATGAAAAGCAATGTATTCAAAATATGGCATAAAGGAGACGGGATCATGAGAGTAGGTATGGGATACGATGTACACAAGCTGGTGGAAGGGCGAGACCTGATCTTAGGCGGTGTGAAAATAGATTATGAAAAAGGACTTTTGGGACATTCGGATGCAGATGTACTGCTGCATGCTATTTCAGATGCGCTTTTAGGTGCGGCAGCTTTGGGGGATATCGGAAAACATTTTCCGGATACAGATCCAAAATATAAAGGTGCAGACAGCTTAAAACTTTTAGAACACGTGGTAGCTCTTTTGGAGGAAAACAGTTTTCTTGTAGGCAATGTGGATGCGACCATTATTGCACAGAGGCCAAAGGTGGCACCACATATTCCGCAAATGCGGGAGAATATTGCAAAAGCTCTGAAAGTACCGGTCAATAGAGTGAATGTAAAGGCAACGACAGAAGAGGGACTTGGTTTTACCGGTTCAGGAGAAGGAATTTCTGCCCAGGCGGTATGCCTTTTGGAAACGGTAGCAAATTATGCATATGATGAAGAAATAATGCTTCAGAGATCTTGCGCAGGCTGTGGCGGATGCAAAAAAGAACAGGAGTCGGAAGAATGATCCGATATCTTGATGAAGGGGAAAAAGAAAGGTCACGAGCACTTTACTGTGAAGCATTCCCCGAAGATCAAAAGGAATTTGTAGATTATTATTATTCTTATGTGACACGGGATAATCGGATTTTGGTTTTAGAAAAAGACGGACAGATCTGTTCGATGATCCACCTAAATCCTTATCAGTTAATGGTCAATGGGACAAAGGTGGATGCATATTATTATGTAGCAGTGGCGACGAGCGCTGATTGTCGCCATCAGGGAATGATGAGGCGTTTGATCGGCAGGTCTCTTGTAGATATTCGTCGAGAAGGGCATCCGTTTGCCTATTTGATGCCGGTGGACCGTGCGATTTATGAACCCTTTGATTTCCGCCTGATCTATCAGCAGAAAAAAGTGGAACTTCCAGAAAATCCGCAGATGGCAAACGAGGCATTGGAGAAATTATTTGATGTTTACACCTTGCGGGACGAATGGTATATGGAAAAACTGGCAGAAGAAACCCGTGTCTGTGCCGGAGATCCGCCGTTTGAGATCATTCCTTATATCATGGCGAGGATTACCCATGTAGAAAATATGCTTTCCTTGCTGCGAAGTTGGGAAGCATTAGATCTTGTATTGCACATAAAAGATGACTTGATCGTGGAAAATGATGGATATTTTCGCTGGCAAGTTTCCTCAAAGGAAAGTGTTTGTGAAAAAATCGAAGTTTACGACTCAGAGAAGGAAACTTTGGAGAAAACGATTTTTGTGACGATCGGTGAACTGACGGAGTTTGTATTTGGAAAAAGGAAAATTTCCGGGATGGAAAAGATTCATACATTCAAGCGGATCTGTATCAATGAAGCGGTATAAGGAGGGCAAATGAAGGCAGCAGATATGCATTGTGATACCATGATGGCATTACTGGAACAGCGAAGAAAAAATAGAGGAGGCACTTTGGCAAAAAATTGTCTTCATCTGGATCTGGAAAAGATGAAGCAGGGAGATTACCTGCTTCAAAATTTTGCCTTGTTTGTGGATCAGAATGAAGTAGAAGACCCTTATCTGGAATGCAAGGAAGAATATCAGGTTTTTTACGAGGAGATCGAAAAAAATCAGGATCAGATCTGTCAGGTGAAAACCTACCATGATATTGAACAATGTCAAAAGGAAGGAAAAATGGCAGCCGTTTTGACCATTGAGGAGGGGGAGGTTTGTCAGGGAAGCCTGCAAAAACTGGAAGAATTTTATGATCTGGGTGTCCGTATGATGACACTGACCTGGAATTATCACAATTCTCTGGCAACTTCTGCAGCAAATTACCAGTCCTTACGTCCGAGAAATTATGTGGGAAAGAGGAACGGTCTGACCGAAACCGGCATTGCGTTTGTAGAACGGATGGAGGAACTTGGAATGATTCCGGACGTCTCTCATATGTCAGATGCAGGGATTGAAGATCTGATGCAGATCACCAAGAAGCCTTTTGTGGCAAGTCATTCCAATGCGAGGGCGCTTTGCGCACATTCAAGAAATTTAAGAGACGATTTTTTGAAGGCAATGGGAGAAAAGGGCTGCGTGATCGGCGCGAATTTTTACAGCCGCTTTTTAAAGAAAGATGCAGAGGTTACAAAGACAGAATGGATTGCAGACCATATTCTCTATATGATCAACCGGGCTGGCATGGAAAGTGTCGGATTGGGTTCTGACTTTGATGGCATTGCATGTGAACTGGAAATGGAAAATTGTGCCGGAATCCAGAAATTGGCAGAAACTTTAAAAAAGCGCGGAATGACAGAAACACAGATCGAGCATGTTTTTTATAAAAATGTATTGAGACTGTATCGGGAAATTCTGTGATGGATCTGCTTGACAAATTCATCGGTTTCGCATATCCTAAATTATAGACTGAATAGAAAAAGGCTTTGAACGGAAAAGTACTTTATATGGAAGCGACAGAGAGAGACCGTCATCGGCTGAAAGCGGTTTTGGTGAAAGTATAGAGGAAGTGCGTCCGGGAGCTGATCCGGTGAAGCAGAGATCTGTCTAGCCGGGTACGTATCGCACACGTTACGTGCTTCGAGTGGAGGGGGACACCCTCTATTAGAGTGGAACCGCGGATAACTTCGTCTCTAAATAGCAGAGACGAAGTTTTTTTATTGAAGGGAGCGTGAGAGGATGGGGATGATCAGCCGTGTAAAAGACGAAATCCGGGTGATCCAGGAAAGGGACCCGGCGATCAAAAGTCCCATGGAGGTTCTTTTGTATCCGAGCTTTCAGGTAATGCTCCGATACAGAGTTGCTCACAAATTATATTTAAAGAAACATTATTTTCTGGCACGTTGGATTTCCCAAAAGGCAGCCAGAAAGACAGGAATTGAAATCCATCCGGGTGCAACCATCGGAAATGGGCTTTTCATTGACCATGGCTCCGGGGTGATCATTGGGGAAACCGCGATTATCGGGGACAATGTAACCCTTTATCAGGGCGTGACTTTGGGAGGGACCGGAAAAGAACATGGAAAGCGCCATCCGACCTTAGAGGACAATGTGATGGTCAGTGCAGGTGCCAAGATCATCGGATCCTTTACCATCGGGGAAAATTCCAAAATTGGGGCAGGATCCGTGGTGATCAAGCCGGTACCGCCAAACTGTACAGTGGTTGGTGTTCCGGGCAGGATCGTAAAGAAGGATAATGTAAAAATGCCGCGAAATGACATGGATCAGGTCAATTTACCGGACCCGGTACTGGATGCGATCCAGGAACTTCGCAAGGAAAATCAGGAACTTAAAAAAGCAGTTGCAAGATTACAAAGGGAGATAGAACATGATCAAAATTTATAATACGGAAACGAAAAGAAAAGAAGAATTTGTACCGATTGAAGAAGGTAGGGTTCGGATGTATGTATGCGGTCCTACCGTATACAACTTTATTCATATTGGAAATGCAAGACCGATGATCGTTTTTGATACAGTCCGCCGATATTTTGAACACAAAGGCTATGATGTAAATTTTGTGTCAAACTTTACAGATGTGGATGATAAGATCATCAAAAAGGCGATGGAAGAGGGCGTATCTGCAGAAGAAATTTCTCAAAGATATATTGCGGAATGTAAAAAAGACATGGCAGGTATGAATATCAAACCTGCAACAACCCATCCGTTGGCAACCCAGGAAATTGACGGAATGATTGAGATGATCAGTACCTTGGTTGAAAAAGGCTATGCTTATGCAGTTAACGGGACCGTATATTTCCGTACGAGAAAATTCGAATCTTATGGAAAATTATCTCATAAAAATTTGGATGACTTAAGAGCCGGAAACCGTACCCTTTTGGTATCCGGTGAAGATGAAAAGGAAGATCCATTGGATTTCGTTCTCTGGAAACCGAAAAAAGAAGGAGAACCGGCATGGGAATCACCATGGGGGGAAGGAAGACCGGGATGGCATATTGAATGCTCTGTGATGTCTAAAAAATATCTGGGCGAACAGATTGATATCCACGGCGGCGGTGAAGACCTTGTATTCCCGCACCATGAAAATGAAATTGCACAGAGTGAAGCCTGCTGCGGCAAGATATTCACCAGATATTGGATGCACAATGCATTTTTAAATATTGACAATAAAAAAATGTCTAAATCTTTAGGAAATTTCTTTACGGTACGTGAGATCAGTGAAAAATATGATCTTCAGATTTTGCGTTTCTTTATGCTACAGGCGCATTACAGAAGTCCGCTGAACTTCAGCGCAGAACTGATGGAAGCATCCAAAAACAGTCTGGATCGAATTGTAACTGCTGCTGAAAATTTGAAACATTTTATAGATAATTGTGACGAAAAAGAATTAACAGCAGAAGAAATGGCATCCTTAAAAGAAGCAGAAGAATTTGCAGCAAAGTTTGAAGAGGCCATGGATGATGACTTTAATACTGCCGATGCCATTTCAGCGGTATTTGAACTTGTAAAATATATCAATACCCATGCATCCGCAGAACATGGAAAAGCTTATCTGGAAGCACTGAGAAAAGAATTGACAGAACTTTGTGATATCCTGGGCGTGATCGTTGAAAAAGAAGAAGAACTTCTGGATGCAGATATTGAAAATCTGATTGCAGAAAGACAGGCGGCAAGAAAAGCGAAAAATTTTGCAAGAGCAGATGAAATCCGTAACGAGCTTTTAGAAAAAGGCATTGTTTTGGAAGATACGCGTGAAGGTGTTAAATGGAAAAGAGCATAGATTTAAAACAACTCTTTATGGACGAATTTCAGCTGGAGGAGCAGGATCTTAGAACCTATTCTCCACTGACGCTTGCCTATATCGGGGATGCAATCTTTGAACTGGTGGTTCGCACCGTGTTGGTCGAACGGAAAAATATGCAGCCGGAAAAGCTTCATAAGGCTGCAACAAAGATTGTAAAAGCAGAAACCCAGTCTCTTTTGATTGAAGTTTTAAAGGAAGAACTGACAGAAGAAGAGATGGCGGTATTTAAAAGAGGCAGAAATGCCAAAGCTGTCACAAAGGCAAAAAATGCGACTATGTCAGATTATCGCAGAGCCACAGGATTTGAGGCATTGATGGGATATCTGTACCTGAAGGGTGATCTGGAGCGAATGATCCGGCTGATCTCTTTGGGCATTGAAAAAGCGGAGGTAACACTGTGAGGTACGAAGAATTAACGATAGAAGGGCGAAATGCAGTAATCGAAGCTTTTCGTTCGGGAAAAACCATTGATAAGGTATTCATTCTGGATGGCTGTCAGGACGGTCCGATCCAGACTATCAAAAGAGAAGCAAAGAAACATGACTGTATTATTCAGTTTGTCAAAAAGGAACGATTGGATCAGCTGTCAGAAACAGGACATCATCAGGGCGTGGTTGCCTATGCAGCAGCCTATGATTATGCGGAGGTAGAAGATATCCTGGCACTGGCACGTGAAAAAAATGAACCGCCGTTTATTTTCCTTTTGGATAATATTGAAGATCCGCACAATCTTGGAGCAATCATCCGTACTGCCAATCTGGCAGGCGCCCATGGAGTGATCATTCCAAAGAGAAGAGCAGCAGGTTTAACGGCAACGGTTGCCAGAACTTCTGCAGGTGCCTTAAATTATACGCCGGTTGCAAAGGTGACCAATCTGGCAGCAACCATTGAAGAACTGAAAAAAGAAGGTCTTTGGTTTGTATGTGCGGATATGGGCGGAGAAATGATGTATGATATCAACTTAAAAGGTGCCATTGGTCTTGTGATTGGAAATGAGGGCGAGGGTGTCAGCCGTCTGGTTCGTGAAAAATGTGATTATATTGCATCCATCCCGATGAAGGGAGATATTGATTCTTTGAACGCATCTGTTGCGGCAGGCGTTCTGGCTTATGAAATTGTCAGACAGAGAATGGGAAAATGATTGATTATAAGGCATTTTGTGACGAAGAATTGATCTGCAGGCTCCATGCGGGAGAAACAGCAATTCAGGAATATTTACTGGAAAAATACAAACCGTTTGTCAAAAGCAGAAGCAGAGCCTTATTTTTGGTAGGCGGAGACAGAGAAGATTTGATCCAGGAAGGAATGATAGGTCTTTTTAAGGCAATCAGGGATTATAAGGCGGAAACCAAAGTGCCGTTTGCGGCGTTTGCAAGGCTCTGCGTCGAACGTCAACTCTATACTGCCATCGAAGCAGCCGGAAGGCTGAAAAATGCACCGCTGAATGCATACATTTCTCTTTCGGAAGAAAATGATGCACTGATGGATGGCGGAATTGAGGAAACCGTGATCGAAAGGACCAGTTACCAGCAGACCTATGAAGCTGTCAAAGGGCAGTTGAGTACGCTGGAAAATGAGGTGTTGGATCTTTATCTGGAGGGAAAGGATTATACGGAAATCGCCCGTGTTTTGGGAAAAACGGATAAATCCATTGACAATGCCCTGCAAAGGATCAAAAAAAAGATCAAAAAAATCGTAAATCCTTAAAAAATAACTTGCAAAAATGAAAAACTGGTACTATACTGTACCAGTATGGTCCGTTGGTCAAGCGGTCAAGACGCCGCCCTCTCACGGCGGAAACACGGGTTCGATTCCCGTACGGACTGCGAAAATGAAAAGAACTACCTGCATTTGTAGGTGGTTCTTTTTTTATGGGTTATATTATTCTGAACCGGTTTAAGATTTTTTTAAATATAAAATTTTATTTAGGTTTTCTGCAAATCATACTTTATGTCAAAATATTATGATGAAAATATTTTGGAGGTATGTATGATAAACAAAAGAATTTTAACAGAAATACAAATATTAAATTTTGAGCATTATCTTAGGAGTGAGGAAAAGGCTCAAAATACAGTAGAAAAGTATATGCGTGATGTTAGGGGATTTGTACATTACTTGCAGTGTGATGCAGAGGTTACGAAGGAAGCAGTGGTTGATTATAAAAAACAATTAATATCTGAAAATTACGCTGTACGTAGTATCAATTCGATGTTGGCATCAATTAATAGTTTGTTTTGTTTTCTGGGATGGGATGATTTAAGAGTAAAATCTATTAGGATACAACGACAAATCTATTGTAAAAAAGATATGGAACTTAGTAGAGCAGAATATGAACAGCTTGTAAAAACTGCGAAAAGAAAAGGAAATGAACGTCTAAATTTATTGATTCAAACAATATGTGCAACGGGGATTCGAGTTAGTGAACTGCAATATATCACGGTTGAGGCAATACAGAGTGGTGAGGCGATGGTATCTCTTAAGGGGAAAACTCGAGCAGTATTTATTGTTCCTGAATTACAAAAAAAATTGTTTCATTATGTAACTGCACATAAAATAAAAACCGGAGCTATATTCATTACCAAAACTGGAAGACCGATGAATCGCATTAATATATGGAGAGAAATGAAAAATCTTTGTGGACAGGCTGGTGTAGATTCAAAAAAAGTATTTCCACATAATCTGCGCCATTTGTTTGCACGCAGTTTTTATAAGATTGAAAAAGATATGGCAAAACTTGCAGACGTTTTAGGGCATGCAAGTATAAATACTACGCGAATTTACATTGTTACTACTGGATACGAACATCGCCAGCAGATGCAAAGTATGCAGTTGATCATATAAAGATTTTCATTAACAATATATGTAACATAATCCACATTATGTTGCATTATTAAATATAATTATCGATTGTGCATCGGTTTATATTTGTGTTTAGTATAATACAACGATCATAAATTCGCAATAAATTTGACGAATAAAGTATTATTTGCACGAAAATTGTCGAAATAAATGCATAAAAAGCAAGCCTTTTTCTGATAGTTCAGTCGAAGAGGCTTTTATTTTTGTGCTTATTTTCAAACAATGTTCCACCATAGGAGGTTTAAGCATATTTACTGCAACATAATGTGGATTATGTTGTAGATTATGGGGGTTATGGATGAAAAAGATAATTAAAATAATATTCTTGGTTACTCTCGTTTTTATGTGTGGCAAGGGTGCAATACATGAGGCGTATGCAGCTTCAAAAGTGGAAGATTCAAGAGCAATTGCAATCGTTTTTGATAATTCTGGTTCTATGTATGATGAAGGGGATCAGGCCTGGTGTCGTGCGACATATGCAATGGAGGTGTTTGCCTCCATGTTGAATGATGGAGATATTCTGCAAATTTATCCAATGCATCCAATTACGGTGGATAGTAAAGAGTATAGTATGCAAAATCCGTTTGAGATTAAGGATGCTTCTCAGGCAACATTGATCAGAGAAATTTTTACAGCGGATGCGGGAGGAACACCAATTGAAAGTATAGATTGTGCAGTTACTGGTTTGCAATCAGTACAGGCGCAAAAAAAATATATGGTTGTATTGACTGATGGAGGTAGTTTTTCTAAAAATGGTCACGGATTAACGAAGGAAAGAACGAAAAATGAGTTGGATATTCGGATTCAGGAGAACATTGGTGAGACAATGACGGTTATGTATTTGGGAATTGGTTCCGAAGCATGCGTTCCAGATACAGAAGAATCGGAATATTTTGTAAAAAAACAGGCAGTGAATACTGAAGACGTATTGTCATCGTTAACAGATATGTGCAATTTGATTTTTGGAAGAGATACGTTGCCTAAAAATCATCTTTCGGGTACAACGATAGAATTTGATATTTCTATGAGTAAGTTAATTGTATTTGTGCAAGGGGATCAAATAACGGATTTATCGGTTAAGAACGGAAACGGTGATCTTGTGGGAACATTGATCAGTGCACAGCAGACAAAATATTCAACAAAGGGTGCCGGTGATTATAATAGTGTTGCAGATACATCCTTGCAAGGGATGATTGTTACTTATGAGAATTGCGCAGCCGGTAGCTATTACATTGAACACGGGGGTGTAGCTACCAGTGTGGAAGTCTATTACGAGCCGGATGCTGATTTGGAGTTTGTTTTTACAGATTCAGATGGAAAGGATGTGGATTTGAACAAACTTTATGAGGGGGAATATAAGGTCAGCTTTGGAATGAAAGATGCCAAAACAGGTGAATTGATTTCCTCAGATCTTTTGGGAAATCCTCATTATGAGGGAAATTATTCAATAAATGGTGAAAAAGTCGGTATCACGTATGATGGATATCAAGGTGAGGTACCTGTCAATTTAAAAATAAATGATACTTTTCAGGCAGATTTGACAGTTACATACCTGAGCGGATATAAAATCACAAAAACATCTACAGATTTTGGATGGCCGGATGATGGTGTCAAGGTTCTAGCACCTCCGTTGGGTGAGTTCAAGGTGGAATTGAAGGCTCCGCAGGATTATTTATTGATTAAAAATTTGGAACAGTCTGAAGCGATAATTGCAGAATTGACAATTGATGGAAAAAGATTAACATCAGAGGAATTTGATGCAGTTAAGATGCAGGTAGATTGCGATGGAATTATGCACAATGTTACAGCTAGAAAAGAAGCTTCGCAATATTTGATTAAATTAGAAGACACGAATGAAATTTCAGAAGGAATCTATACCATTCATGCAGATGTACAATATCTGGATGGATTAAGCAGAAATGCACATGCGGAAGATTCTGTGGATATTACGTTAAGTTATATTGCGCGTTGGGTTAGATGGTTCATTGGATTATTACTGTTGTTGATTATTTTCATAATAATCTGGGTAATCTCACATGTTAAGGTTTTACCAAGTCGAATGCATACTACCAGAAAATTGAGCACAATGAATTTTGATGGGGACGATGTAACTCAGGCTACAAATTTTCAGGCAGAAATCAAAAAAAGAAGTGCAAAGGTGCAAAGTCAGTATGCAGGTAGAAAATTTGGAATTTCAATGGATGTAATTCCCGGCAAGGAAAGTTATTTATATAAATCTCAAAAACACAGAAATGCGGAGGTAAAGGTTTCGTCAGTGAGAAAATTTGGCCCGGCAAAAATTCAGGAAGCGATGATCGGAAGTACCAAATATGTGGCAGATGAAGATACAGGAAAGCTGGTTCCTGCACTTCCGAACCAAAAACCATTTATTTTAACAAACGGTATGATGGTGAAGTACTCTGGCACAATACAGGATGCAGGCATAGAAAAAGATTTTGAAGTTACATCAAAACTAAATTTTAAAAGGAAATAAATTGGAGGGATAATGGTTATGGAAACTAGGAAAGAAAATTTGAAACCAAATGAAGTTGCAGCACCTACATTATTTGTGGGGGTTGGTGGTACCGGTTGCAAAATCGTAAAAAAGGTTGCAGATTTGTGTGCACCAGAGGAAAAGGAAAATATCAATTTTCTTTGTTTGGATACAAATGTCAATGACCTGTCTGATGTAGCAAACGGTAAATCTAAGATTTATTGGGTTCAAACATCGAATACCCAGACGGTAGGAAGTTATTTGGATTATGATGAAGAAGCGCGTAAAAAGTGGTTTCCTAAGAATGCAGTTATGTATGATAAAACAGTTTCTGAAGGAGCAGGGCAGGTTCGTGCAATTTCAAGACTGGCATTGAATGCTACGATTAAAACAGGACAAATTCGACCTTTATATAATGCGATTGATGATCTTTTTCGTAAAACAGGTAAAGATATGAAGCAGGCAATGCGTGTTGTTGTTGCTTCTACGGCTTCCGGTGGTACAGGTTCTGGAATTGTTTTACCACTTTGTATGTTTATTCGCGATTATGTAAAGGAAAAATACCCAAATACAAGTTTAATCGTGCGTTCCTTAGTACTTTTACCTGAAACTTTAGATAGTGTGATTGATTCTCAGACAGAACGCGACAGTCAGGCGCGTAATGCATATGCAACGATTAAAGAGATAAATGCATTTATGATGAAGGGATCGGGATTCATTGATTTGGATGAAGACCTAAAACAGTTCAGTAATCTGCATGTAAATGTTTCAATTGCAGGATCTGACAAACAGAAATCTTTAGCTTTGTTACCAATGGATTTTTGCTTTTTGATGGATGGACAGGATGCTGAAGATAGTACGATGATTAGCATTGGTCAGTATATTGAACAAGCAGCCCAGGCTCTGTATGAACAGAACATTGGACCTATGCAAAAAAAGGCATTTTCCGTGGAAGATAATATTATTAAAGAAATGACGAAACCTGGAAATTATGGAAGAAATCGTTTTGGTGGTATAGGTGCAGGCGTTATACGTTATCCGTATGAAAAGGTTGCTGATTATGTATCTTACGATCTGGCAATTGATAGTATTGGTGGAGAGGGAGATGCTACGAAGTGGACGAAGTACGACAAAGCTGTACAAGCCTACAAGGCTGAACAAAAAAAACGTGGTGTGCCTATGTCTACTTGGGATTCGGATGGAAAGGTGTATTGTGACACATTACATAACGCAAAAGATTCGTTCTCAAGAGATTTAAATAATACCTTTGAATTAGATGGTCTTGACTCTAGAATTAAACGCTTCAAAAAGAGTTTTGAGGATCAGGTATATCGTGTAGTGATTAATGATAAACGATTTAATTCTGTTTATAATTCCGCAAAACAATGGGAAAGCAGTCCTGCATTTGGAGAAAGTGATAATAAGATCAGTGACGCAGTGGAGGCTTTGAGTGCTTATCGTGGGGCAGTAGAAGCACGTAGCAAAGATGGAAGTCCAATCGTTGAGGGTATTGTTAGTCGTTGGGTAGAAGCTCTCTATACAAATGAACAGAAAACTGTAGCTATTGAAGATACCTACAGTATAGAAAGCCTGCTGAAGAATGCACAGAACGAGGTGTTTCATCCGTGTGCGGCACGTTATGTATTGTATCGTTTGATGGAAGACTTGGATAAAGAGGTGCGTTCGACAAGTCATAATCGTGCAGAAGATACGATTGAAATGTTTCAGAATAAAGAATATGAATTCAAATTTGCCAAGACCAAAATCGTTGGAATTGAAAGTCTTGGAGAACTTGAAAAGGAACCGAATCTATTTGATAAACTTAAGGGGTATAAAAAGCTTAATGAAGAAGCAAATCAGGATATCCCAGGTTATTTTATGGCATTAGAAGATTATTGTAAAAAAACTGCTGTTCATGCTGCTTATGCAAAAGCATATACATATATTAGAGCTTTTGCTGAGCAGTTTGAGACATTCTTTAATACATTTGTTTACAAGGTAAAGGATTTAAGCCGTAAAAAAATTGACCTTGTGGATGAGTTACAGTACAAGAAGGGTGATTCTTTTGTGAATATTTGTGCTACAGAAGGACTTCTTAAGGAGTTGAGTAAGTATTCCCTGCAAAAGGCACAAAAGGAAACAACGATGCTGAATTCGGATATCAATGGTGGAATATTCGATGCTGTAAAAAATAATGCGATTTTTAAAATGGAAATTGATCGTGCGGGTGATGGATATATTGAGGAAGATCGAAGAGTCAATATTTTTGATGATATTCTTATGAATTATTTTAGGAGCAGTGTGCGTGAAAAATGTGATGATATTGATCGAGATATTATTGGCGCGATTGAACTTGAACAACGTTTGAAGGAACGTATACGCTTACGCCAAGAAAACGATGGGGATTCACAGGTGTTTGAACATGTGTCAATTGAAGATGCAAAGAGACATATTCTTGAGGTTGTTGCAACAGGTGAACGTATCGCAGCACCGTCTATACAACGTGTGACGAATGAAGAACCGAGGGAAATTAGAGTTTGTGCTTATAATAAAACACTTTTAGATAATCGAAAATTCCGTGTGAAAGATTTGATGCCAAATGGTGAAGCGGTGGATACTGTTTCGAAATATGAGATCCATTTTTATAATGCACTTTATAATTTGACACCGAATAGATTGAAAAAGTTTGCAGCACCATTTGAAACGGAAACAGGAAAGAAAAATTCAGGGACATATCACAAGGCATATACGGATTACTCACGTTTGATAGGTCCTGATTCTACAAAAAATGCAGCAATCTCAACACATATTGATAAAGCATGGGATTCGATTAAGAGCATGCCGGAACTCGATTTTGAGTACCAACAGCAGGTTATTAAAAAGGTACATAAGTCGTTTATTTATGGTTTGGTGCATCAGGCAATTCAGCAGCGTCCTCTTTCAGCCGTGGCAAATGGAAAGAAGGTATTCCTGTACCGTGATTCAAATAATCGAGATGTAGAACTTCAAGTACCAAATGGAACTTTGTGCGATGAATTCTATGAAATTTTGGATGCGCTATATGTTAATGCAAAGGTTGTAGAGGATATTAATCTGATCAAAAACCGTAAAAGGGCTATGAGTGAAGCAAAAAATTGTAATTATGAAAGCACAGAATTTTTTGCAGATATGGCAAAATTTAATTTGTTGTATTTGTTGGGAACTGAGGATGCACATGCACATGATACTTGTGATGGGACCAAGAAGAGCATTGACGCTCTAAAGGCAGAATTACGTTTTAACAAAGAAGAACGTTACAGAAATCAGACAGAAGAATTGGATTTGGCTGATTTGAGAGATGATGGAAAACGGTATGTAGAAAATGCAACCAGCTTATTTGCAATTCCATTGATGTATTATTGCACACTACCAAATTCCGGTCGTTATATTTCTGAAATCACTGCAATGGTTGATGCAGTCATTGATGTATTCCGTGAGGAATACACGAAATGGGAGAAAGAAGAAGATGTTAAGTTTGTTTTATGTACCCGTTTGACAGATGAATTAACTTTACTCAAACGAAATTATCAATATTATATTGATTATTTGCGTGCACCTGCTGCTTCTGAAAATCCTGTGATTGATATTATTCAAAGAAAAATTCGTGATGTGATCATGTCAGCTCCTGAACCGGAGGATTATGAGGCACTATTGGATAAAGTGGCAAAAGAATTCAAAGAAAGCGAAAATTCCTAAAAATAAAAGGAAACGGAGGTGAGCGATTTGTTCACAGTTTTAATAGCTGAACAAGAACATATTGATGCCATATGTCGGGAAAACAGGTTGTTTTTCGAACCGTTTCTGGATAGCAAAGATCTTGCGTTGTGCTGTTGGAATCCAAAGGGACAGAGTCTTGAAGAGTCTGTCCCGGGACTTCTAGATGCTGTGGATCGTCGAAGAAATTGGCGAGTGGTGATACTTAATCATTGTGACGCAGCAACATTAAAGTCACAAAACCCATTTGATGTCGTAGAGCATAGTTCACTCGATGGACTTCTTGAACCAAGTCATCAGCTTCAACCGGAAGAAACGTTGGAACAATGGGAGACATCATGGAACAGGTATTATGAGACATTGGCTCATGAGAAGGAGTGTATTTATAAAAAGGCAATGGATCTTCCGTTACAAAAATTAGCTACATGGCTTTGTTTTAGACCAGAAGATTACATACATAATGATATACAAGAAAAACAAGATGTCCATGATTGGGCGATGGAAATGATTGGAAGAGATGCTAATAAGTTGAGTGTGAAATTAGAGTTCATGGAGAAAGAACAGTACAAACGTGAATTACGTCTCAAAGAAAAGATTCGTAGAAGCTTTCTTGGAGGTATGTGTCTTAAGATTTGCTATCCTTCAGAAGTGTACTGCATTTCTTTGCGTTCGGCAGAAACGAGTTATTTTAATCCAGATACGTTTTGGAATATTCGTCAGGAAAGTCAGTATTCGACATTTGCAGATCGAAACATGTATTTTGATAGAATGCGTTT
Organism: uncultured Lachnoclostridium sp.; assembly: GCA_964561705.1. Classification (GTDB taxonomy): domain Bacteria; phylum Bacillota; class Clostridia; order Lachnospirales; family Lachnospiraceae; genus HGM12587. Next base: position 18,921 of record CAZLQJ010000005.1, read on the forward strand.
TATGGTTTTTGACATATTGTCACCTTCGCATCGTTATTTTCGTTCAGATTATATTCGTTTTCTGGCATCTGTGTTGGTTGTATGTTCGAATCCAATTCCTAGCAGTGCAATGCAGGCAAGACGTCTCTATCGAATGGATGTAGAAACGGATGATAAGCCATTGTGTATTTTAGTAACTTCATATGACAAAAAATTGTCCAGTACCTATGATTCCATTGAAAATGAAATGGAAAAAATCAGAAATGATATTCCGAGTGAGTTAACGGATAAGGCAGCAGAGGAACTGTTCTGTACATCGAAGGATGTTCCGGTAGTATTAGACGGAGAATGTACTTCTGACAGAATATATGCAGAAAAAGATTATGGCTTCTTTTTTGATTATCCGGAGAATGAACAACAGAAATGGGAACGTGATTATCATGCTTCTAAAAAGGCAGTAGATTATATGATAAAACAACAGTTACGTTCAGTACGAAAAAGTGTCCATCAAATGCGTATGTTGAGTGAAGTTTCTGATGTGAATATCAGTCGTCTGACACCAATCCAGTTGGGGGATGTTTGTGAATACACAAATGCTATGGAGGATGCGATGATTGCATCTATTCCTTCAGGTTCAAACGATATAACCATGTATCATAAAAGTTTGACAGATGCTTCGGAAAAGGTAAAAAAACAATTTGAACGACGGATGACCTGTAAAATGACAGTTATGTTAGGTGGACTATGTTTGGCGTTGTTCAGTATATGCTTTTTTCCGTTTTTCTTATTAAACGGAGGAACGACAAAGGGCGTAACAACAGCAATTATTTTGTACCTTATTTCACTTGGTTTGTTAATAGGCATTTTAGTGATTTCGGTGCTTTGTATGCGATTCTCTGTAGTAGATGCCATAAAAGATTATAATAATACTGTAAAATCAATTACAAATGATGTACATATATCTGCAAAAAAAATTTCTAAGTATTTGACTGCAACATGTAATGTGCGAAGAGGATATGCGATCCAAAATTATGCTGAGAAAAATTTGGATGAATATACGAAAAGTTTGCGTATTCGTAAAAAACATCAAGAAGAAATACGAAAAAAAAGGGCATATCTTGCAGAAAATTATGGTGATTATCTTGCAGATCAAATGTTTTGCGATGAGACAATGTCACGTTCATATGAATATGATTTTGAACAAGCGATGGAATATAGTTATCCTGCCCCATTTTTGGCGGGAGATCGCAGAAAAATCGAATTTATCAGTAGTGGTAATTTTGTAGCGGTTCCATCAAGCTATGTGAAACATATTTTTGTAAGAATGGAGGGTATGTATGAAGAGTAATCTTATGTTTTTCATAGAATTAATCGTTTCGTTTCTTCCGTTCGTATTATTTATGATCTTAAATGCGAAGGCGAATCTGAAAAAAGAAAATCGCAACCGGCAATATGTAATGCCGATCATAGCATTTGTTTATAGTATCGTGTTGGTATTTTGTCTGCAGCGGTTATCTAAAGTTTGTATGAATCTCTTCTTAAAGTTAACAGAGTTGTTAGAAGAGGCCGAAGTTAACTCGGTAGGTGCATTTTTACGGGAGTTATACAGAAGTTGGGGAATATATACAGCTTTAGTTTTGTTTAATACATCAGCACTGGCAATTTATATAATAGTCAAGAAAATATTAACAATGATTTTTGCCAGAATTAATGTTGAAAAAACCAGTTTCGCAGGTTCTATAGTTCGGGTATTTTATACATATGATGAAATAGATGATTGTTGGTATGTGAAACAACATTATGGTCAGGCACGAACATTTGTAAAAGCAGCTTATTACGGAAGCACTTTTATTTCGGGTTTGCTAATGCTAGTATCTTGTGATTTATGTATGAAAAACCAGATTGCTGCACCGTTTTATCCAGTCTTCGCTGTGATTATTATTGGTGAAATTGCATTTTTTTTAGATGGGCTGGAAAAAAATGAGGGTAAGTTCCAAGTTGAAGTGCAGGCAGATCGTTCTAGACATATTGCGTTATATCCTCTTTTGAGAAAACCTTTGAAAGAGCTATTTGGAGATAAGCTCTCAGCGGATGGAACAACGATAAATCCGGGTGGTACAACAGGAAATGCCATAGAAGATATTTTGATGGGGCTTGAAAAAAACGGAGGTCATGTCGGCAAAAACTATGTTGCATTTGTTCGGCAAAGAATGGAGAGCGGATTAAAGCCGAGTGCGGATTATGTGCGTTGCGGATATGAGTTGGCGATTGGAAAAAGCTTGCTATTCAATACACCGTTTTATGCTAAGTTGAGTCCCTATATTTTTTATGCAATGAATCGTGAATTGCTGATGGGTCGGAAAGTGCTTATTGTTTTAGGACAGCATGGAACGGAAGGAGATTTATTACGGTGGTCAAGAGATGGGATGCAGTCAGTATCAAACATCCCGGATCTTTGGAGAATTTCAATTCTTAACGAAAAAAGGATACATGAGGATGACGTACCTGATATCGGTATTATTTCACGTTCAGGTGTACATGATTTGGATATTCACAGAAATAATTTACCGTTTTTGCATAAAGTGTCTTTTGTAATCGTAATTGAACCTTCGAAACTGATAACTACTGCGCAGATAGGATTAAATTTATTGATAAAATGCTGTGGAAAAGAACATGCACTGACTTTTTGTTCGGTGGATCGCAATTGTGATGGTTTGGTTGATGCGCTTTCACATATTTTAATGACTGATATTACGGAAGTTTCAGCTACAGAGTATCCGCATGGAATGAGTTCCTATATGTACTGGACAGCTGGGGATGATTATCTGCAACATCGAATCTTACCTGGGATATCAAGATGTTTAGGAATGGGCACAGAAATATCAATGGTAGCATTGAAAAATCAGGTGAGAAAAACTGTTTGGTATGGAGGAGATGCTTTTCCGGTTCTCGATGCTCATTGGATTGCAAAACAGTATTATTATGATTTGTTACATTATGCTCAGCTTTCAACAAATCAGGAAACATTTGATGAGTGTTTTCAAGTTTCTTTCAATATGTGTGACGAATATGTAAGAGATTATTCGTTTATAACTGTGGAAGATGATAGAAACAATTTGTTTGAAACACGAAGAAATTTTGCAACAATTGCGGAAAAACAAGGATTTGTAAATGTAATTTCTTCAGAATATCTATTACGTGAGTATATGGCTGATAATACAGAAATATTTACAGCAGATTCAAAGGCAATTCCTTATATTACTGCGGATTATGCCAGAACAAAGAGAAATGCAATCTTATCACTTTGTTTGCTTTTGTGCATAGATTCAGTACAAGAAGAGACTTTGCTTAGACAACTAGTAATGCTGAATATAGATACTAAAGATCCAGTTATAGAAGTCTGGAAAGAAATTTGTACAATCTTTAGTGTTGATACAGAAACAGATCAATACGGAAATCAAATCCTTACTGTTTTAAGAAAAGATGGAAAGAAAGTACAATTTGAAAGAGAAAAAACGCTTCTTTTTAGACGCGAATATAATGTGGAAAGTGGAAAGTTTGAAAGTGTTTATAAGATAGAAAATGACGAGTTTTCTCGTATTATTTTGGATGATCTACAAAATGCCAGTTATATTGCTGAGCAGGAAAACAAAGATGCTTATATTGGCAGTGAATTAAAAGGTCATGTATATCAGAAGTATATGCCGGGGCAGTTTTTTACATTGAATGGTAAATACTACGAGATGGTGTCCACAACTTCCGATAATCGTATTTTGGTACGCCGTGCTTCTGAGTATATCGGAGGTAGGATAGCTTATCGACAGATAAGAAAATATAGGATTTGTAGTTTGGAAGATTCGCCTTTTATGGGTACGCTTAAATCAATCAACAATATTGGTATTCATTATCAGTTTGCAGATTTTAGTGTGGAAACACCAGGGTATTGGAAGCTGCGTGCTAGAAATGATTTTGATAATGGAGATATGGTAAAAGTGAATGGGGTACCTACGCGTGATTATCATCATAAACAGGTATTGAAACTTGACTTTTCTAAATTTGGTGAAGCATTTACGGCTTCCATTAGAATGACGCTTACAAATCTTCTAAATGAAGTGTTTGTTACGTTGTTTGCTGATAATCAGCCATTTATATCAGCGGTAACCGAAGGAAATTATAATGCACCGTTGACCTATAGCCTTGAGGTGGCCGAGGATATTCAAAATACAGATAAGTGTATCTATATTATTGAGGATAGTCAGCTTGATATTGGTTTGTTGATTGCCGTGGAGCGTAACATGAATCGTATTCTGCAAATTATTGCGGATTATCTTGATTGGAATGAAGAAAAAATCGAGGAAAACGTTCAAATAAACGATATTTCTGAGAAAGAAAATGAACAAGCTCAATTTTCTGTATATGAGGAAAATCATCCCGAAGACAAAAGGGGAGTGATTGGACGGGTTATTGATCGATTGAAGTTGCTGATTGAGAAGAGGAAGAAAAAGGATAAAGAAGCTACAGAAGAAAAATTGGTTGAGGAAGAGGCTGCTGCAGATACAGTTGAAGAAGACATTTCTAATGAAGAAGATGTTTTTGAAAAAGAAGTCACATCTGATGAAGAGGACGTTTTTGAAGAAGAAGTCACATCTAATGAAGAGGACGTTTTCGAAGAAGAAGGTGTTTCTAAAGAAAATGTTGCTGCCGGAGAAAATCATATTGAAGAAGTTACAACAGAAGAATTTGACGCACAGGAACCTCTTGAGGAAGATTTTTTTGCGAAGATTGTAGAGGAGGAGCGTGATGATGAGTAATGATAAGGTATTCTATCGAGAAAGATATTATCTAAAATATGGTGAGGGTAAACGTTGTGATATCTTGGATTTAGAAGGAACAAAAACATTTTTACAGGAAATAGGCTTCGATGGCGGTGAACTCAGAAAGGCACGCAGAGAGAAGGATTGTGCTGAAAATCTGAGAGATACCATGCAAAAAAAGGGTAATCAGCGATGGTGTTCCTATTGTGGTACAGAAATTTCTGGAGTGGAATTTCAACGTTTGCCAGATGGACGTATGCGGTGCAATACCTGTAGTAAAACGATTGTAAGAAATAAAACTGAAGTGGAGGCACTATGTAAAAGAGTTATTGCTAATATGGAGACTTTTTTTGGTGCAACAATAAGTGTTCCTGTTTCAGTAGAAATTGCCGAAGCACGAAAACTCAAAAAAAAGATGGGACTTTCCTTGGATACTAAAGATGCTCAGAGTATGTTGATCCTTGGTGTTGCAATGAATAAAAAAAATACATATAGTATTATTTTAGAAAATGGTGCACCTCGTATTTCTCTGATTGCTACTTTTGCCCATGAATTAACACATATTTGGCAGTATACACATTGGGATAATAATAAGAAGTTAAAAAAATGTCCACAAAGCAAAAGGCTGCTTATTTATGAGGGAATGGCAAAATGGGTAGAAATCCAATATTTATATCTGCTTGGTGAGATTGAAGTGGCTAGGCGTGAGGAATATTTCACGAGGAACCGGAAGGATGATTATGGAATAGGTTTTTGCTTATATGAAGATTATTATCCGTTATCCCGTGAGGCAATGAATTGCGAAGAAACGCCATTTACAACTGATCGTTATCCGTTTGAATAAATTTTATGGCATGTTTTAAAGAAAAACAGTTAGAAAGATTTGTAAGGAATGATCGGTCATCCGGGAAGTTATACGGCAGAAGATGTGAGCTTTGCAAAAGCGCTGTTAAACTACGGTGCATATTCCCAAAAGTACTTTAAAGAAGCTGTCAATAATCTGGCAAATAAATCCTTAAGTGCTGGCAGTGAAAGACATCAAAGCATGGGATCTGGACAAGAATCATACATTTACAGTCATTTGTGGAGAAGATTCACTGGAATTTACATGCAGTGCCATGTCTTACGGTTACAGTGTTCTCAGCTAGGAAGAGAATTATACGGACTCCGGATTGGCAGATCTGGTACATGTTTTGAAAAATTATCAGGAAAAAGCAGAAATTTATGTACCAGAGAGTAATCTGGGAAGATAAAAAGATGAAAAAATAGTAGTTTTTTGGGAAAATCTGTGTTAGAATGGGGGGTGTTTTTTGGAAAATTAAAAAAGAAAGGAAAAAAGAATGGGTAAATCATCAAAACAGATACTTTGGTATCATCTTGCATTTATGGCATTTTCTACCGTTTGGGGATTTGGAAATGTATTAAATGGATTTATATACTTTAATGGTATTCAGGTAATTTTTAGTTGGATTTTAATGTTTGCCTTATATTTTGTGCCTTATGCACTGATGGTAGGTGAATTAGGATCTGCATTTAAAAATTCAGGAGGCGGAGTGAGTTCGTGGGTGCATCAGACCATGGGCAAAAAGCTTGCATATTATGCAGGATGGACTTACTGGGCCTGCCACATTACTTATATTGCCAGCAAGGGAAGCAGTGGCTTAAAGGCATTGAGCTGGGCAATTTTCCGTAATGCAGAAACTTATGACGCATTGCCGACGCTTTGGATACAGCTGGCAACGCTCGTAGTCTTTTTGTTCTTTGCATGGGTTGCAAGCCGTGGACTGAATCCATTGAAAAAACTGGCAACACTTGCCGGAACAAGTATGTTTGTTATGTCGATTTTGTATATTCTTATGATGTTTGCGGCACCGGTGATCAATCCGGACGGCGGATATGTGACCATGGAATTTACAAAAAGCAGTCTGATTCCGAATTTTAATATGGGATATTTTACGTCTTTGTCGATTCTGGTATTTGCAGTGGGAGGATGTGAAAAGATTTCTCCATATGTTAATAAAGTTAAAGATCCAGCAAAGGGATTTCCAAAAGGCATGATTCTTCTTGCAATCATGATCGTTGTATGTGCTATTTTGGGTACGGTTGCCATGGGAATGATGTTTGATCCTACGCAGATCAATGCATCGGATGCAACATTTAAAACCTATGTATCCAACGGTTCTTACTGGGCATTCCAGAAACTTGGAAAATATTATGGCGTGGGCGATCTGTTGTTGATTGTATATGCACTTTGCAATGTGATTGGACAATTCTCTACATTGGTGCTGAGTATCGATGCACCGCTTCGTATGCTGCTTGACAATGAAGATTCCCACGAATACATTCCAAGTGCGCTTCTGAAGAAAAACAAATATGGTGCTTATGTAAATGGTATCAAAATGGTCGTAGTCCTTTCCGGTGCGATTATCCTGATCCAGTCTGTGGTACCAGGAGCTGCGTCTGTATTAGAACAGCTGACAAAATTGAATTCTGTATGTATGCCGCTGCGTTATCTTTGGGTGTTTGCTGCATATATTGCGCTTCGTAAGCATATGGAAAAATATCCGTCAGAATATCGTTTTGTGAAAAATCAGAAAATTGCAAAATTCTTCGGCTGGTGGTGCTTTGCCGTGACAGCAGTTTGCTGTATCATGGGTATGTATTCAGATGATCTGTTTACGATGGCATTAAATATCATTACACCAATCGTATTGACTGCATTGGGACTGATCATGCCGTATCTTGCAAAAAGAGAAAGAGCAAAAAAAGGTTTGTAGAATCAAAGAGAGTGTCGCAAAATCACTGATCTGATCAGTGATTGAGCGACACTCTTTTTTTAAAGTTGATTTAATTCAGAAATATCCGAATCGATGATTAAAGAATAATTGGTATAGTAGACGACAAATCCTGGTTTTCCGCCTTTTGGCTTTTTGACATGTTTTTTCTGGATGTAGTCAATTTCTACTTTTTCATTTCCTCTGTGCTGGGAATAATAGGCGGCAAGACGTCCTGCTTCTTCAAAGGTGCGATCCGGCATTTCCTCTGCGCCGTCCGTTTTGACGATCACATGGGAACCGGGAACGCCTTTGGCATGAAACCACCAATCATTTCCGGAAGCAAACTGGAAAGTTAATTCTTCATTCTGGAAGTTATTTTTTCCAACATACATATGATAACCGTCCGAAGAAAGATAATGGAACGGCTTGGAAGTGATCTTTGGCTTTTTGCTGCCGGGATGTCTCTTTTTGATATATCCATATTCCATGAGTTCTTCCTTGATCTGGGTAAGATCTTCTTCGGAAAGGGCAATGTCTAAAGCAGTGCTGATGCTGTCCAGATGCTGTACCTCGTTGGAAGTCTCTTCTAAAAGTTTCGAAACAGCCTCATAGGTTCTTTTGAGTTTGCTGTATTTGTCAAAATATTTTTTTGCATTTTCCAGAGCAGTCAGCTGTGGATCTAGAGGAATGCTGATTTCTTCGTTGGTATAGTAGTTTAAAACGGTCAGAGATTTTGCATTTGGCCTTGCACTGTAGCCATAGGTGGTAAGAAGCTCGCCATAAATGCGGTAAGTATCCCGCTTTTGGGTGTCGTCTAACTGTTTTTCCTGCAGGTCATATTTTTTTCGGCTGCGCTCTAAGGCCGTCTGGACAATCTTTCGAAGATCCACAGAACGCTGACGGATCCTTGTGACCGTGTTTCGCTCTGCATAGAAGGTTTCCAGAATTGCAGAAATACTTTCGTTGGAAACTTTTTTTAGATCATCGTACATGGTAAGGGGCAGGGATGAAAATTCTACGGGTGTTTTGCCGTTGTAAATAATCTGAGGTGCAAAATTCCCACTTTTTACATCATCCATAAAATAAGAAAATGTCTTGTAAAAATGAAGCATTTCTATTTCGGAAAGTGCATTTCCAGACATTTCTGTATGCAGACCGCTGCGAAAAACCACTTCATTGGCAGCGACCGGACTGATCCCTGTATAGGAAGTATAGAGCGCCTTGGCAAGTTTCGTGGATTTGCTGCCGATCAGAGCAGAAAAATCTTCCGGTGTAAGAGACAGCGGATCAGCCTTTTCCTGGGTAACCGGAATGAAATAGGTGCGTCCGGGCAGAACTTCTCTGACAGAACTCATCTGCAGGGAAACATGTTTGATACTGTCGATGATCCGGTCGTTTTCATCGCAAAAAATAAGATTGCTGTGTTTTCCCATGATTTCGACGATCAGTGTTTTGTGCCGCAGATCTCCCAGCTCATCCAGATGTTCAATTTCCATGCGGATGATACGTTCCAGTCCCGGCTGGGAAATGTTTAAGATCCTGCCATTTTCGATATGTTTACGCAAAAGCATACAGAAATTTGGAGCAGTCATTGGACTGGGTTTGTTATTTTCGGTCAGATAGATCAGGGGAAGGGAAGCACTGGCGCTAAGCAGCAGCCGGTAATTTCCGCTTTCTGATTTTATTGTTAAAAGTAATTCGTCATTTTCCGGCTGTGCGATCTTACGGATCCGACCGCCGGTGAGTTTATCGTTTAATTCTTTGGTAATATTTGCAATGGTAATTCCATCAAAAGCCATAAAATTTTCCTCCTGTGAAAATTTGCACCCATCTATTATACTTGACGTTGATTTCCAAATCAACTATAATAAACCAGTATATATCATATTGTAATTTGATACAAAAGAGAGAAAGATATTATGATAAAGAGCATGACCGGCTTCGGAAGATGCGAGATCTCCGAAGGCACAAAAAAAATGACAGTTGAGATGAAATCTGTAAATCACAGATATCTCGATGTAAACATGAAGATGCCGAAGAAATTGAATTTCTTTGATGCATCGATCAGAAATTTGTTAAAAAATTATATTCAGAGAGGAAAAGTGGATCTGTTTATTACTTATGAAGATACTGCAGAGACAAATTTTTCGCTGAAATATAATCAGGAGCTTGCGGGAGAATATCTGAAATATCTTCAGCAGATGGCGGAAACCTTCGGTCTGGAGAATGATATTCGGGTATCGGCACTTTCGAGATATCCGGAGGTCTTTTCGATGGAAGAAGTTCAGGTGGATGAAGAAGAGTTATGGAAGCTTCTGGAACAAGCATTAAAAGGTGCCTGTGAGCAGTTTGTGGAGACAAGGATCAAAGAAGGGGAAAACCTGAAACAGGATTTGATCGCAAAGCTGGATGAAATGCTGGTAAATGTGGAGTATATCGCTGTACGCTCGCCACAGATCATTGGAGAGTATCGTGCAAAACTTGAAGAAAAAGTGAAAGAACTTCTGGAGGATGCGCGCATTGAAGAGAGCAGACTTGCGACGGAAGTGACATTTTTTGCGGATAAGATTTGCGTGGATGAGGAAATCGTCCGTCTGCGAAGCCATATTGAACATACGAAGTCTACCTTGATGGAGGGCGGAGCTGTCGGAAGAAAGTTGGATTTTATTGCACAGGAAATGAATCGTGAAGCCAATACGATCCTTTCAAAGGCGAATGATCTTCAGGTTTCTAATTGTGCCATCGAACTGAAAACAGCGATAGAAAAGGTTCGTGAACAGATCCAGAATATCGAGTAACGAGGGAGTTTGAAGTTATGAAAAAACAAGGAAGTCTGGTTGTGGTTTCCGGATTTGCAGGAACAGGAAAAGGGACTGTGATGAAGGAATTGTTGAAAAAATATGATTCCTATGCACTTTCTGTTTCAGCAACCACAAGACAGCCGAGACCCGGAGAGGTTGATGGAAGGGAATATTTTTTCAAGACCAAAGAAGAGTTTGAAAAAATGATCGGTGAAGATGCTTTTGTGGAGCATGCCTGCTATGTGGGAAATTATTATGGAACACCGAAGGCCTATGTGGAAGAACAGCTTTCCATAGGGAAAAACGTGATTTTGGAAATTGAGATCCAGGGTGCATTAAAAATCAAAGAGCAGTTTCCGCAGGCATTGCTGCTGTTCATTGTTCCACCAAGTGCGGAAGTGTTAAAACAGCGTTTGACAGACAGAGGAACAGAAACACCGGAAGTGATCGAAAAGCGTCTGGCAAGGGCGGTAGAAGAGTCACAGGGAATTGAAAATTATGATTATCTTGTAGTCAATGATGATTTGGAAGAATGCGTGGAAAATGTTCACCATATGATCCAATCGGCTGGCTGGAAGATGTCCAGAAGACAAAATGATGTGGAAGAATTAAGAAAACAGATTAGTACATTTTCGAAGGGAGAATAAATTATGTTACATCCATCATATTCAGATTTAATGAATGTCGTAAACAAAGACGTAGAAGAAGGGGAAACACCGGTAGTAAACAGTAGATATTCCATCGTTATGGCGACAAGCAAACGTGCAAGACAGCTGATTTCAGGTGCGGAACCACAGGTGAATGCCCGCGGAAAAAAAGAACTTTCCGTTGCGATCGAAGAATTAGCAAATGAAAAGATCCATATTCTGGCTGAATGCGAAGCAGAAACAGAAGAATGTGAAGAAACAACAGAAGAAAACTAAAAGATTTCCAGAAAGATATTTTTGGTTTTGTTGATTTGTGTGGTTTTTGAAAAATCATACGGAAAATATGGAATTATGAAGATGAAAAGCCCGAAAAACCTTAATTTTTCGGGCTTTTTTAAAAAGTATGAAAATATTCCAAAAAGCATTGCTTTTTGAGAAAAAAGATGATAAAATACTGATAAAACAGAAATAAAACCACACAAACACACATTAAGGAGGATTTTAGCATGGCTAATGAGTACGAAATCAAAAAACAAATCTGTGACATAGGTAAACGTATCTATGACAGAAACATGGTTGCTGCTAATGACGGTAACATTTCTGTAAAATTAAATGATAATGAATTCCTGTGTACACCAACTGGTGTTTCCAAAGGATTTATGACACCGGAATATATCTGTAAAGTAGATAAAGATGGTAATACCATTCAGGCAAACGGAAATTTCAGACCTTCATCTGAAATTAAGATGCATATGAGAGTTTACAAATGCAGACCGGACGTTGGTGCAGTTGTACATGCTCATCCAACATTTGCAACAGCTTTTGCAATTGCTGGTATTCCATTGACACAGCCAATCATGCCAGAAGCAGTAATCGGTCTTGGATGCGTTCCAATCGCTCCTTACGGAACACCATCTACTTCTGAAATTCCAGATGCTGTAGAAAAATTCCTTCCATATTATGATCAGGTATTACTTGAAAGCCATGGTGCATTAACATGGTCTACAGATCTTTTATCTGCATATCACAAAATGGAATCAGTTGAATTCTATGCTGAATTATTATACAAAGCTCGTCAGTTAGGCGGACCAAAAGAATTTGACAAACCTACCATTGAAAAATTATATGAAATCAGAAGAAAAATGGGACTTCCTGGAAAACATCCGGCAAATCTTTGTGCAGAAATCAACAAAGGAAACCCTGCAGGATGCAAAGGATGTCATTCTTGTGACGGTGCTTCCAAAGGCACATGTCAGGGAGACAACAAAAACATCGAAGCAATTGTTGCTGAGGTGACAAAGAGAGTATTATCTCAGATGTAGTCATCTCTTTGATTAAGAAAAGAGAAAAAAGATTACAGGAGGAATAAATCGTGGCTATTAACGAACAGGAAATTCAAAATATTGTTCGCAGTGTTCTTCAGGGAATGGGCGCTGCAGCAAAAACGGAATCTGAACCTGCTTTTTCCACAGGCGTGTTAGAAACTGTGGCAAACAAAAAGCTCCTTGGTATCTTTGATCATATTGAAGATGCGATCGCAGCAGCGAAAAAGGCTCAGAAAGAAATCCAGCCGATGCCTCTTGAATTTAGAGAAAAGATCATTGCAAATATCCGCAAAAAAACACTTGAAAATGCAAAACTTTTTGCAGAACTGGGTGTAGAAGAAACCGGAATGGGCAATGTGGGTCATAAAATTTTGAAACATCAGCTGGTAGCTGAAAAGACACCAGGTACAGAGGATTTAAGTACGATCGCATGGTCTGGAGACAGAGGTCTGACACTTGTGGAACAGGGACCATTTGGAGTGATCGGTGCGGTGTGTCCTTCTACGAACCCTTCAGAAACAGTCATCTGTAATTCTATGGGGATGATCGCAGCAGGAAATACAGTTGTATTTGCACCACATCCATCCGCAAAAAATGTTTCCAATCTTGCAATTGATATGATCAACCGTGCAAGTATTGAGGTTGGCGGTCCGGAAAATATTGCAGTCGCAGTAAAGGAACCAACCATGGAAGTCAGCAAGACAATCTTCTCACATCCGGATATTTCACTTCTGGTTGCGACAGGCGGTCCTGGGGTTGTAACAACCGTGCTTTCTTCAGGAAAGAGAGCAATGGGTGCAGGTGCAGGAAATCCACCGGTACTGGTTGACGAAACAGCAAATATCCAGAAAGCAGCAGAGGATATCGTAAATGGATGTACATTTGATAACAACCTTCCATGTATTGCAGAAAAAGAAGTAATTGCAGTGGATACGATTGCAGATGAATTGATCTACTACATGGAACAAAATGGATGTTATCATGCAAATAAAGAAGAAGTTGAAAAACTTGTAAATACAGTCTTTGTAGAAAAGAATGGAAAAAGAACTCTGAATAGAAAATGTGTCGGCAGAAGTGCAAAAGTTCTGCTTGGCAAAATCGGAGTGACTGTAGGCGATGATATCAGATGTATCATTTTCGAAGGAGAAAAAGAACATCCAATGATCTGGGAAGAACTGATGATGCCGATCCTTGGTATTGTACGTGTGAAAGACGTAGATGAAGGAATTGAAACTGCAGTGATCCTTGAACATGGAAACAGACATTCCGCACATATGCATTCAACCAATGTTCAGAACCTTACAAAATACGGCAAGGCACTGGATACAGCAATCTTCGTAAAGAATGGTCCATCTTATGCAGCACTTGGATTTGGAGGAGAAGGATATCCGACATTTACCATCTGCAGCCGTACAGGAGAAGGACTCACTTCTGCAAAAACATTCACAAAGAGCAGAAGATGTGTTATGGTTGATGCGTTATGCATTAGATAAAGGAGAAACTGACATGGCAGATTTAAATATTGAACAGATTGTTGCTCAGGTTCTTGCTGAAATGCAGGGAAAAGAAGCTCCAAAAGCAGCAGCACCTGCAAAAGCAGCAGGCGGAGAAGTTCCGGCAAAATCCAGAGTTGCTATGTTAACAGCTTTGGAAAATTATGAAATTCAGGAATATCCAATCCCTACAATCGGTGATGATGATATTCTTGTAAAAGTAGAAGGTTGTGGTATCTGTGGTACAGATGCACACGAATTCAAAAGAGATCCATTTGGTCTGATCCCATTGGTACTTGGACATGAAGGTACTGGTGAAATCGTAAAAATGGGTAAAAATGTAAAAAAAGACAGTGCAGGAAAACCACTTGCTGTTGGCGATAAAGTTGTTACCTGTATGATCTTTAAAGATAACCCTGACATTACCATGTTTGATTTGAACAAACAGAATGTTGGCGGCGCAGATGTATACGGACTGCTTCCAGATGATGACATTCACTTAAATGGATGGTTTGCTGATTACATTGTGATCAGAGGTGGATCTACTGTATTTAATGTAAGTGATCTTGATCTTGACTCACGTATTCTGATCGAACCGTGTGCAGTTCTGATCCATGCAGTTGAAAGAGCAAAAACAACAGGTATCTTAAGATTTAATTCAAGAGTTGTCGTACAGGGATGCGGACCAATCGGTCTGATCTGTATCGCAATCTTAAGAACAATGGGTATTCAGAATATCACAGCTGTTGATGGTGAACAGAAACGTCTTGATTTTGCGAAAGAATTGGGCGCATCTGCAACTGTAAACTTCAAAGACCACAAAGGAATTGAAGCTTTGGCAGAAGGTGTAAAAGCATCCTTTGGCGGATATCTTGCAGATTTTGCATTCCAGTGTACAGGAAGTCCTGTGGCTCATGCAAACATCTACAAATTTATCAGAAACGGCGGCGGTCTTTGCGAACTTGGTTTCTTCATCAATGGTGGAGATGCAACGATCAATCCGCACTTTGATATTTGCTCTAAAGAAATCACAACCGTTGGTTCTTGGGTATATACATTAAGAGATTATGCAACCACATTTGATTTCTTAAAGAGTGCAAAACAGATTGGTCTTCCGATCAACAAACTGATCACACACAGATTTAAACTGGAAGATATTAATGAGGCGCACAAAACCAACCTTGCAATGGCAGGATTGAAGATCGCCATCATTAATGAATAATTCCAAAAACATAAATTCTAAGATCCAAAACGGATCATGAAGGAGAGACAGGTATGGCTCAGGCAGTAGGCTACTTGGAAGTGTATGGCTGTGTAGCGGCATTGGTAGCTGCAGATGCAGCAGCAAAAGCAGGAAATGTAACGATCGATCCGCTGGATAAGAACAAACCGGCAAATGCGGACGCTCTTCCGGTTCCGTTGATCATGTGTTTGAAGATCAGAGGACCGGTTGCGGATGTAGAAAGTGCTTTGGATGCGGCAGAGGTAGCAGCAAAGAGCATTACCGGAGTCGTTACAAAACATATGAATTCAGCACCGGATCCGGAAACAGAAAAGATGCTGAGAATCAGCGCGATTTAAAAGTGTAACATAAAAATAACAATCACAATTTATAAAGGGAAAACCCTAAGGAGGATATTAGTATGAATTTACAGGCATTAGGAATGATTGAAACAAGAGGTTTAGTAGCAGCAATTGAAGCATCAGATGCAATGGTTAAATCAGCAGACGTTAAATTAATCGGAACAGAAAAAATCGGAAGCGGTCTTGTAACTGTTATGGTTCGTGGAGACGTTGGAGCAGTTAAATCTGCAGTAGAAGCTGGTTCAGCAGCAGCAAGCAGACTTGGTGAACTTGTAGCAGTACATGTAATCCCAAGACCACACGGTGATGTTGAAACAATCTTACCAACAATCAAATAAGAAAAAGTAAGATCATGAAACGGTACAGCGGGTTGAAACAATCCGCTGTTAGCCGTACAAAAAGGAATGCGTATGAAATCATTAGGATTAATTGAAATACCGAACTGGGCAGATGCAGTTGAAGCAATTGATATCATGCTCAAAGCTGCGGATGTCAAATTCCTGACATGGGAAAAGAAACTGGGCGGTCGCCTGGTAACTTGTATCATTCAGGGTGAGGTATCAGCAGTAACAGCAGCAGTGGACAGTGCGAAACTGAATGCAAAAGGAAAAGTTGTGGCATCTGCGATCATCGCAAATCCACATGAAGAAACAATGAAACTGATAGAAATGAGTATGAAGAAACATCATTTCTTATAATTTGCCATAGGAAACAGCAAATATAAAAAGGATGTTTAAATTAGGAGGAAAAACATGGAACTTCAGGCATTAGGAATGATCGAAACTAGAGGATTGATCGCATCTATCGAAGCAGCAGATGCAATGTTAAAAGCAGCAAACGTTGTTTTAGTTGGAACAGAAAAGATCGGAAGCGGTCTCGTGAGTGTTATGGTTCGCGGTGACGTAGGAGCTGTAAAAGCTGCTGTTGAAGCTGGAAGTGCAAGCGCAGCAAGATTAGGAGAAGTGATTGCAGTACATGTAATCCCAAGACCACATGGTGACGTTGAAAACATCCTTCCGGCAATGAAATAAAAATCTATCATCTGCGCCGGGAGAAATCCCGGCCGGTTAAGAGAGGAAGGTATCTATGCAGCAGGAACAGTTAGTTCAGGCAATCACAAAGATGGTTGTTGAACAGCTGAACGGAACTATGGCAGAACAGGAAAGCAGTGAAAGAATCCCGATTGGGATTTCTGCACGACATGTCCACCTGACACAGGAACATGTAGAAGAACTGTTTGGCAAGGGCTATCAGCTGACAAAGAAAAAAGAATTGATGGGCGGACAGTTTGCATCCAATGAATTGGTTACATTGGTTGGAACCAAACTTCGTGCCATTGAAAATGTGCGTATTCTCGGACCATGCCGTAAAGCATCTCAGGTTGAGGTGTCTAAGACTGATTGTATCCGTCTGGGCGTGAAAGCTCCGGTAAGAGAATCAGGAAAAATTGCAGGTTCTGCTCCGATTGCAATTGTAGGACCAAAAGGTGTTGTATATTTGGAAGAAGGATGTATTGTGGCAAAACGTCACATTCATATGTCTGTAGAAGATGCAAAACGATTTGGCGTAACAAACGGACAGTCTGTAAAAGTTAGATTTGATAATGACAGAGGCGGCGTCATGGAAGATGTGATTATCCGTGTCGATCCGACTTTTACATTAGAAATGCATATCGATACCGATGAGGCAAATGGTCTTGGTATCGGAAAAGATATGGGTATTCTGATAAAATAAGGCTTTGGAGGAAAATATGATCATTGGAAAAGTAGTCGGTACTGTGATCTGTACACGAAAAAATGATAATCTCATTGGAAGCAAGTTTATGATCGTAGAACCATTGGTAAAAATGGGAGATGAGAAGTCCAGAATCGTGGCAGTTGACCCGGTTGGTGCCGGAAACAATGACATTGTTTTAGTTGCACAAGGCAGCGCAGCACGCGTAGGATGCGGCAACCAAGATTCTCCGGTAGATGCGTGTATCGTTGGTATTGTGGACGATCCACAGAAAATTGTCATAATGGAATAGCGAAGGTGAGTCAAATGAACTTAGACGATATCAAAAAAGCTTTATTAGATGGCGGTGTTGTAGGCGCAGGCGGAGCTGGATTTCCTACTTATGCAAAACTTTCTGATCAGGCAGAAACAGTAATTTTAAATGCCGCAGAATGTGAACCATTGATCAAAGTTGACAGACAGCTTCTGGTAGAATATACAAATGAAGTTCTTTCCGGATTGCAGATGCTGACGGAAGCAATGGGAGCAAAAGAAGGGATTGTTGCCGTAAAAAAATCCTATACCGCTTCTATAGAGGCTATTAACAGCAATATTGCACAGTATGATAAATTACGTTTACATATTTTACCGGATATCTATCCGGCAGGGGACGAAGTCGTACTGATTTATGAAACAACAGGAAAGGTAGTTACCCAGGGACAGATTCCGATTACACAGGGATGCGTAGTTGTCAATGTAGAAACTGTACTGAACGCTTATCATAAGATTACAAGCGGAGAAAACGTAACCAAGAAATTCCTGACAGTTGCCGGTCTTGTAAAAAATCCGGTAACCTTACATGTACCTGTAGGTATCTCTGTAAAAGATGCAGTTGAATTGGCCGGAGGTACAACAACAGAAGATTATGTTATGATCATGGGTGGTCCGATGACAGGACGTATCTGCTCCATGAATGATATAACAACGAAGACAACGAAAGCAATTCTGGTATTGCCTCCAACATGTCTTCCAATCAAAAAGAGACAGCGAAGCAACAAACTGGATATTCGTAATGCAATGTCTGTATGTTCTCAGTGTTCTATGTGTACAATGCTTTGCCCGAGAAACCTTCTTGGTCAGGCAATCAAACCACATGAATTTATGAGAGCGATTGCAAATGGACTTACCAATGATGTAGATCCATTTTTAAACTCATTCTTCTGTGTATCCTGTGGTGTGTGTGAAATGTATGCATGTCATCAGGATTTGTCACCAAGAAGATTGTTGGATGCATATAAAGGCGGTTTACGTGCCAAAGGTGTGAAACCACCAGTAAGAGAGATGAAGCCGGTAAATTCCATGCGTCAGGAACGCAGAGTCCCTGAACATCGTCTGGTAACACGACTTGGTCTGCATCCATTTGATGTGCCTGCTCCATTGCAGCCATACAACGGTGATTTTAAAGAAGTAAAACTTCTGATGCGCCAGAATATTGGTGCACCTTGCAGTCCGATCGTAAAGACCGGAGATGCTGTAACTGTGGGACAGTGTATCGCAACTCCGCCGGAAGGCGCTCTTGGAACATCAATCCATGCAAGTATCAGTGGCACCGTGACTGCAGTAACCGAAAATTTTGTAACGATTAAAGCATAAATGGAGATGAGAAGATGAGTAAGGCAATTGGAATGGTAGAATACAAAACTGTCTCCACTGGTATTAAGGCTGCGGACTTAATCGTAAAAACAGCGGACGTAGAGCTGATTCAGGCTCAGACAGTTTGTCCAGGTAAATTTATAGTATTATTTAGCGGTGATCTGAGTGCAGTCAGAGTTTCTGTAGATGCAGCGATCGTTCAGTATCCGGAACAGATGATTGACAGCTTTGTACTTGGTAATCCGCATGATTCAATTTTTAAAGCACTGACATGTACTGCAGAAATTGATGAAGTGAAAGCACTGGGTGTGATTGAAACCTTTACCGGTGCATCTGCAATTGTTGCGGCAGATCATGCAGCGAAGACAGCGCAGGTAGATGTGTTTGAAATCCGTGTAGCACGTGGTATGTGCGGTAAGTCCTATGTTCTTCTGACCGGAAGTGTTGCAGCAGTAGAAGCAGCAGTAGAAGAAACCGTAGAACTGTTGAAAGATGAAGGAACAATGCTTGATTACGCAGTAATCCCAAGTCCTTCAAAAGAATTTGTAAAAACTTTAATGTAAAATAAGCGAAGCATAGAAATTTGTTTCAAAAATAAAAGTGTGTTTGTTGAAGGAACCATCGCATTTGTGTCGAAAAACATAGGTGTGATGGTTTCTTGTTCGTATGTATATTATAGAATCTATCGTTTGTAATCAGGAAAATATTTAAAACAATTGACTAGCATTGTCAAAACTGTTATAGTATTTTATATTGTATGTGCGAAAAACCTAAGGAAAGTGGAGGAACAAAACATGATTACTTGTCAAGGTAAAAGTGTATTTTCTGGTGTAGCCATTGGTAAAATCTTTGTCTACAAAAAAGCGGATAATGTAGTAGAAAAACATGAAATTGAAGATGCAGCAGCTGAATTTGAACGTTTCAAAGCGGCTCAGGCAAAAGCGATTGTGCAGCTGCAGGCATTATATGAAAAAACATGTAAAGATGTAGGCGAAGAAGAAGCCATGATCTTTGAAATGCATCAGCAACTCCTTGAAGACTTGGATTATGTAGAGTCTATCCAGGGAATTATTGAAAATGATAAATTAAATGCTGAATATGCAGTATTTGTGACAGCAGAGCAGTTTGCTGCAATGTTTATTGCGATGAACGATGAATATATGAGCGGACGAGCTGTGGATGTAAAAGACGTTTCGGATAGAGTAATTTCTATTTTGAATGGTACTCAGGCAAGTGCAGAAGCTATGCCGGAACCGGTAATCATTGTTGCAGAAGATCTTGCGCCAAGTGAGACTGTACAGTTTGAAAAGGACAAGCTCCTTGCATTTGTAACACAGAAAGGCAGTGCAAATTCACATACAGCAATTCTTGCGCGTATGATGAACCTTCCATCTCTCGTTACAACGGATATTGAACTGAACATGGAATATAACGATAAAATGGCCATTGTCGATGGTTTTACAGGTAAGATCTATATTGAGCCGGACGATGTGACGATGGCAGAGATGAAAGAAAAACAGAAACGTGCAGAAGAACATCGTTTGATGTTACAGTCCTTAAAAGGACTTCCAACAGTTACAAAGAGTGGAAAACACGTGCATCTGTATGCCAATATCGGCGGCATTGAAGACGTTGATGCGGTAATTGAAAACGACTGTGAAGGTGTAGGCTTGTTCCGTAGTGAATTTTTATATTTGGGAAGGGAAGACTATCCTTCAGAAGACGAACAGTTTGAAGCATATAAAGCAGTAATTTCCAGAATGGGCGGAAAAAAGGTGATCATTCGTACACTGGATATTGGAGCTGATAAACAGGCAGATTATTTCAATATTGCGAAAGAAGAAAATCCGGCACTTGGATTTAGAGCAATCCGTATTTGTCTGGAAAGAGTAGATGTATTCAAGACTCAGCTTCGTGCGATTTATCGTGCGTCTGCTTATGGAAAAACCTCCATTATGTTCCCAATGATCATTTCTGTAAGTGAAATCGTTCGCATTAAGAAGATCGTGGAAGAAGTAAAAGAAGAATTAAGACAGAAAGATATTCCGTTTGGTGATGTAGAACTTGGTATCATGATCGAAACACCTGCTGCAGTTATGATCAGTGATCAGCTGGCTGCAGAAGTAGAATTCTTCTCAATTGGTACCAACGATTTAACACAGTATACATTAGCGATTGACCGTCAGAATCAGACGTTAGAGCCATTCTATGATGCGCATCATGACGCTGTTCTTCGTATGATCCAGATGACAATCGAAAATGCACATGCACATGGTGCTTGGTGCGGTATCTGCGGAGAATTGGGTGCTGATATGGAATTGACACGTAAATTTGTACAGATGGGTATTGATGAACTTTCTGTTTCACCGGTATTTACTCTTGAATTGCGTAAGAAGATTCGTGAAATTGAGTAAAATTGCATAGGATCTTTGAAACTTGCGTATGCAAATGAGAAGATTTTGTGATAATTTATATAAAAAAGGAGATTGATTAAAATGAAAGAAATTAAATATGTTGTAACTGATCCATTAGGAATTCATGCAAGACCAGCAGGACTGATCGTAAAAATGGCAGCTGGATTTAAGAGTGCAATTACCATTGATAATGGTGCAAAAAAAGCCGATGCGAAAAGAATTATGGCTGTTATGAGCATGGGTATCAAACAGGGTCAGGAAATCACTGTTACTGTGGAAGGCGAAGATGAAGAAACTGCAGCAGCAGCAGTTGAAACATTCTTAAAAGAAAACTGCTAATAAAAAGGACAAGGCAGCGTGAAATTGATTTTTACAGCTGTGTGCGTTGAGAGGACTGTTGAAACAGTCCTCTTTTTTTGTTATACTGAAATTCAGTAAAAATGTACATAATCATAGAAAAAGTAATGGAGACAGAAAATGAAAATAGAAAATCTCACAACTTATGAATTGATCGAAAAACATCAGATGGAGGAACTGGGGAGTACCGGATATCTTTTAAAACATAAAAAAAGCGGTGCCAGAATCTTTTTGCTCTCAAATGATGATGAAAATAAAGTGTTCAGCATTGGATTTCGAACCCCGCCGCAGGACAGCACCGGGGTACCGCATATTTTGGAACATTCTGTTCTTTGCGGCTCAAAAAAATTCCCGGTAAAGGATCCTTTTGTGGAGTTGGTAAAGGGTTCTCTCAACACCTTTTTAAATGCGATGACCTATTCGGATAAAACGGTTTATCCCGTAGCAAGCTGTAATGATGCGGATTTCCAAAATTTAATGGATGTTTATCTGGATGCGGTACTTCATCCGAATATTTATGAAAAAGAAGAAATTTTCCGCCAGGAAGGATGGCATTATGAACTTCAGGAAACGGATGGAGAATTGACCTATAACGGAGTTGTTTACAATGAAATGAAGGGCGCATTTTCTTCGCCGGATGATGTGCTGGAACGTGAAATCATGGCGGTACTGTTCCCGGATACTCCATATGGAAATGAGTCCGGCGGTGATCCGGAAGTAATTCCTGATCTGACATGGGAGCAGTTTTTGGCATTTCATAAAAAATATTATCATCCGTCAAACAGTTATATTTATCTTTATGGAAACATGGATATGGCTGAAAAGTTACAATGGCTGGATGAGGAATATTTAAGTGCATATGATGCGATCACAGTCGATTCGGAACTGCCGATGCAGAAGTCATTTGAAGAAACCAGAGAAAAAATCTTTGCATATCCGATCACTGAATCTGAAGAAGAAACGGATAATACCTATCTTTCCTACAATGCAGTGGTTGGCACCAGTTTGGATAAGGAATTGTATTTAGCCTTCCAAATTCTGGAATATGCACTTCTGGCAGCACCGGGCGCACCATTGAAACAGGCAATATTGGATGCAAAAATTGGTAAGGATGTGATAAGTTCCTATGATAATGGAATTTTACAGCCTATCTTTTCCATTATTACGAAAAATGCAAATACTGATCAGAAAGATGCTTTTGTAACATTGATCCGGCAGACACTGGAAAATCTGGTTCATAAGGGGTTGGACAAAAAAGCCTTGGAGGCAGGGCTGAATTATTACGAATTCCGATACAGAGAAGCTGATTTTGGCAGTTATCCAAAAGGATTGATGTATGGTCTTCAGGCGATGGACAGCTGGCTTTATGATGAAACAAAGCCGTTTCTTCATTTGGAAGCCTTAGATACGTTTGCTTCTTTGAGAAAACGGATAGATACAGATTATTTTGAAGGATTGATCCGGAAATATTTGCTCGAAAATACGCATGCAGCAGTGATCGTTGTGGAACCGAAGAAGGGACTGGCACAGAAAAAAGAGGAAGCGTTGGCCAAAAAACTTGCAGATTACAAAGCATCATTGACCAAGGCAGAATGTGAGCAGCTGGTAGCTTTTACCAATCATTTGAAAGAGTATCAGGAAGAAGAAAGCAGTCAGGAAGATCTGGAAAAGATTCCGGTATTAAAATTAGAAGAGATCAGCAAAGAGGTTCGTCCATTCAAAACTGAAGAATTGGTTATGGAAGATATCACGGTTCTTCACCATGACTATCATACCAATGGTATTGTATACTTGAACCTGATCTTCCGGATGGATGATCTGCCACAGGAACTTTTACCATATGTTTCTATTTTGAAGAATGTTTTAGGATTTATTGATACGGAAAACTATTCCTTTGGAGAATTATTTAATGAAATCAACCGGCGAAGCGGTGGAATCAGCGGAACCTTAGGTGTTTATGCGGATGATGCAGATGAAACAAAGAATCTGTTTACGTATGAACTGTATGCAAAGGCGCTGAAAGACCAGATTCCGTTTGTATTTTCCATGTTGGAAGAAATCCTGACCAGATCAAAGCTGGATGATGAAAAACGTCTGTATGAGATCCTGGCGCAGTTAAAATCAAGACTCCAGATGTCTTTGCCATCCCAGGGACATTCCACTGCAGTTACAAGAGCGATGTCATATTTTAGTGAAACCTCTGATTTTTCAGAAAGAACCGGCGGGGTAGCGTTCTACAGAGTCATCGAACAGCTGGAAAGTCATTTTGAAGAAGAAAAAGAACAGTTGATCCGAAAACTCAAGGAAGTGTGCAACTATATTTTCAGTCCGGAAAATCTTTTGGTCAGTGTTACCTGTGAACAGAAGGATTTTGAAGGGTTGGAGGAACCATTGAAAACTCTTTGTTCCTGCTTCAATCCAAAGCCGGCTTCTGAACTGAAAAAAACGGAACCTTTAACAAAGAAAAATGAGGGATTTCTTACTTCTTCACAGGTGCAGTATGTGGCAGCGGCAGGAAACTTTAAGAGGGCCGGTCTTGTGTATACAGGAGCCTTACGTGTGCTGAAAGTCATTTTAAGTTATGATTATTTGTGGCTACAGGTTCGCGTAAAAGGTGGTGCCTATGGTTGTATGAGCGGATTTTCCAGAAATGGAAATGGCTATCTTGTAAGCTATCGTGATCCAAATCTTCGTCAGACTTTTGAAGTTTATAAAGGAACTGTGGATTATTTGAAAAACTTTGCGGCATCTGACCGTGATATGTTAAAATATATTATTGGAACCATAAGTGATATGGATATTCCATTGACTCCGTCTATGGCAGGACAGCGTTCAAAGACTGCTTATCTGACAGGAATTACGGAAGAACGTATCAAAAAAGAAAGAGAAGAAGTGTTAAATTGTACCGTAGAGGATATTCGTAAACTGGCAGATCATATCCAGGCAATCCTTGATGAGGAGGCCATTTGCGTTGTAGGGAATGAAGCACTTTTGAAAAAGGAAAAAGAATTATTTGATATATTGGAACCATTAGTTATGGCATAGGGAGAAAAATAATGAATACAAATGCAAATTTCAAATCAGGATTTGTAACCTTGATCGGAAGACCGAATGTTGGAAAATCTACATTGATGAACCGTCTGATCGGACAGAAGATTGCGATTACTTCCAATAAACCGCAGACAACCAGAAACCGTATCCAGACGGTGTATACAGATGAGCGCGGACAGATCGTGTTCCTCGATACGCCGGGAATCCATAAGGCAAAAAACAAACTGGGCGAGTATATGGTGAATGTAGCGGAACGTACCTTAAAAGAGGTGGATGTGGTGCTTTGGCTTGTAGAACCGACAACATTTATCGGTGCGGGTGAACAGCACATTGCGGCGCAGTTAAAGACCATTAAAACACCGATCGTTCTGGTGATCAATAAGGTGGATACCGTAAAAAAAGAAGAAATTTTAAAATTCATTGCCGCATATAAGGATATCTGTGATTTTGCGGATATCATTCCGGTGTCTGCGTTAAAAGGACAAAATACCGATACAGTTTTGGAAGTGATCTTTAAATACCTTCCATATGGTCCGCAATTTTATGATGAAGATACCGTCACAGACCAGCCGCAGCGTCAGATTGTTGCGGAAATGATCCGTGAAAAGGCACTTCGCTGTCTGGATGAAGAGATTCCTCATGGAATTGCAGTTACCATTGAAAATATGAAGGTGCGCCCGAATGGAAAAGTTGTTGATATTGAGGCGACCATTGTCTGCGAACGTGACAGTCATAAAGGCATTATCATCGGAAAAGGTGGCAGCATGCTTAAAAAAATTGGCAGTGCAGCACGTTTTGAAATCGAAAAAATGATGGAAATGAAAGCAAATCTCCAAATCTGGGTCAAAGTTCGTAAGGATTGGAGAGACAGCGATCTGTTTATTAAAAACTTTGGATACGATAAAAAAGAGATTTAAAGGATCAATGGAAGATGAGAGATGCAGTAACGTTGACAGGAATCGTGTTGTCGTCAGCACCTTCGGGAGAGTATGATAAGCGGGTTGTGATACTGACAAAAGAAAGAGGTAAGATTACCGCTTTTGCCAGAGGAGCGAGAAGACCAAATTCTGCGCTGCTTGCGTCTACAGGTTCCTTTGCCTTTGGCACCTTTTTGTTGTTTGAGGGTAGAGATGCCTATCGTCTGGTGCAGGCAAATATTACCAATTATTTTTCGGAATTGATGAGTGATTTTTCCGGTGCTTACTACGGAATGTATTTTTGTGAGCTGGCGGATTATTTTACCCAGGAAAATAATGATGAAATCCAGATTATGAAGTTGCTGTACCAATCCTTAAGAGCTTTGTCGAAAAAAACACTGAACAAAGAATTGGTGCGCTATATCTTTGAATTGAAGATCTTTACTTACGGAGGCGAATATCCGGAAGTTTTTCATTGTATGGGGTGCGGAGCAGAGGAAGGTCTAAAATATTTTTCGCTCTTTCGTTCCGGTCTCATTTGCGAAAAATGTAAGGATAAGATCCGGGATGGAATTTCCCTAAATCCGTCTACGATCTATACCCTGCAATATATTATCAGTGCACAGGTAGAACGGCTCTATACATTTATGGTTTCAGAAGAAGTTCTGGCAGAACTAAGGATGATTATGGATCGTTGGAGAGAACGCTGTCTGGAAAAAAAGATGAAATCTTTAGAAATCCTGGAAACCATGAAAGATATTTGTTGAAATTCAAACATAATAAAGGTATAATAGTTTAAATGTGCAGTTTATGTTAAGTTTTAGGAATAGGTGGGAGACTCGAATGAAAAAAACGTTTTATCTTTGTTTGTTCTTAGGTGCCGCGATGCTGACCGGGTGCGGAGAAAAGTTTGAACCGACGGAAAGTACGATTTATGTGACATCGAAGGGAAATGTAAAAAGTGCTGTAATGGAGAGTTTTGACAAGACCTATTATGATTTTGAAGAACTTTCTGAAGAGGTATCCTCAGAAGTAAAAAATTATTGTATGGATGCTGCTAAAGAAACAGCGATAGTTGTAGAGAACCTGACACAGGAAGCAGATACGGTGACTCTGCTTATGGATTACGAGACAGTACAGGATTATGAAGCATTTAATAAGATGATCTTGTTTGCAGGAACCTATAAAGAAGCGCAGGCAGCTGGTTATACTGCTTTGGAGCTGTACAATACACAAGGGGAAGAAATCGAACTTTCTCAGGAAGAAGCTGAAAAGCTGAATGTGATTGTCACAGAAGAGAGTATTTGTGTTCAAACCAAAGGAAAGATCCAATATGTCAGTGACAATGTCAGCATTCAGAATAAAAAACTTGCAAAAGTAATGGAAGCAGGAAATACCCATCTGGCTTTCATTCTATATAAATAGAAAAGAGGAGAGAAAACATGGAAAAGACAATGGAAAAAATCGTAGCATTGGCAAAGGGCAGAGGATTTGTATATCCGGGGTCAGAAATCTACGGTGGACTTGCAAACACATGGGATTATGGTAATCTTGGTGTGGAACTCAAAAACAATGTAAAAAGAGCATGGTGGCAGAAATTCGTTCAGGAAAACCCATACAATGTTGGTGTTGACTGTGCAATCCTTATGAACCCACAGACATGGGTAGCTTCCGGACATCTGGGTGGTTTCTCAGATCCTCTGATGGATTGTAAAGCATGTAAGGAACGTTTCCGTGCAGATAAATTAATCGAAGATTATATGGCTGAAAACAAGATCGAAATCGAAGGCAGCGTAGATGCATGGTCTCCGGAAGAAATGAAAGCCTATGTGGATGAACATGAGATTGTATGCCCAACATGTGGAAAAAAAGATTTCACAGATATCCGTCAGTTCAACCTGATGTTTAAAACATTCCAGGGTGTAACAGAAGATGCAAAAAATACAGTATATTTAAGACCGGAAACAGCACAGGGTATTTTCGTAAACTTTAAAAATGTTCAGAGAACATCCAGAAAGAAAGTACCATTTGGTATCGGTCAGATTGGTAAATCCTTCCGAAATGAGATTACACCAGGTAACTTTACGTTCCGTACAAGAGAATTCGAACAGATGGAATTAGAATTTTTCTGTAAACCAGGTACAGATCTTGAATGGTTTGCATACTGGAAACAGTATTGTATTGACTGGCTGAAAGCACTGGGAATGAAAGATGAAGAACTTCGTGCAAGAGATCACTCTCCGGAAGAACTTTGCTTCTATAGCCGTGCAACCACAGACTTAGAATTTAAATTCCCATTTGGCTGGGGAGAACTCTGGGGTATCGCAGACAGAACAGACTATGACTTAACACAGCATCAGAACGTATCCGGTGAAGATATGTCTTACTTTGATGACGAAATCAAGGAAAAATACATCCCATATGTTGTAGAACCATCTCTGGGTGCAGATCGTGTGGTTTTAGCATTCCTTTGTGCAGCTTATGATGAAGAAACTTTAGAAGGTGGCGACGTAAGAACTGTTCTTCGTTTCCATCCGGTATTGGCTCCTGTAAAAGTAGCAGTGCTTCCGCTTTCTAAGAAATTAAACGAAGGTGCAGAAAAAGTATTTGCATCACTTTCTAAGAAGTATAACTGTGAATTTGATGACAGAGGAAACATCGGTAAGAGATACCGTCGTCAGGATGAGATCGGTACACCATTCTGTATCACATATGACTTCGAATCAGAAGAAGATGGTGCAGTTACTGTACGTGATCGTGATACAATGGAACAGGTACGTATTAAAATTGATGAATTGGATGCATATTTTGCGGATAAATTCACATTTTAATGTTTGGTACAGTTTTGTGCAGTAATAATAAGTAAAAAGTTTGAAGTCTGCTGATATTTTTGAGATATCAGCAGACTATTTTTTTGAAACTTAAACTTTTTGGAGTACTTAGGTATCTAAGTAAATGCGGGTTTCAATACCAGAGAAAATAGAGAAAAGCAGGAGTATCGCAGATGAAAAAGAAAAAAATAACCGGAATGTTGCTGGCAGCAGTATTGACCATTGGGATGTTGAACGGATGCGGATCTAAAGGATTGACTGTATCAGGAACCATGAATGAGATCAAAGATTTTATGTTTGTGATCGAAACGCCGGATGGGGCGTTCTATTCCTTCCCGAGAAATACAGAGGATTCTTCGCTGGATCTTTCGGAAATCGCGGTAGGGGATGAGGTTGTCATTGAATACGAAGGGACCTTATCTGAAGTGGATCGTTTTACAGGAAAAGTTCTTTCGGTGGAAAAAGAGTAAAAATACGAAAATAAACGCAAAACAACAAAATAATGGTAGAAATATCGTTGTTTTTTGTTGTTTTTTGTGTAGAAATTTGTCGGATTCTTGGAAAAACTATTGACGAATTTCAAAAATATGGTATGATAAATGTGTGCGCACAAAAGTGCGCTTTTTGCAACTGTTCACAGGTTTCAGAATATTGAAAAAATAAGTGATAAAGACGGCTTATGGAACGTGAACAGTGAATGGTATTTCTATTACTAATCAAATCTAGGAGGAAAACAATATGGCAAAATGGGTTTATATGTTTAGCGAAGGTGATGCTACCATGAGAAACACCTTAGGTGGAAAGGGTGCGAACCTTGCTGAAATGACCAAATTAGGCCTTCCGGTACCACAGGGATTTACAATCACAACAGATGCTTGTACACAGTACTATGAAGACGGACGCACAATCAATGACGAAATTCAGGCACAGATTAACGAAGCAATCGTTAAGATGGAAGAGATCACAGGTAAAAAATTCGGTGATTTAGAAAATCCGCTTCTCGTATCTGTACGTTCCGGAGCTAGAGCGTCTATGCCAGGTATGATGGATACAATTTTGAACCTCGGTCTGAATGAAGAGGTTGTTGAAGTCGTTGCAAAGAAAACAGGCAACGAAAGATGGGCTCGTGACTGCTACAGAAGATT
>CAZLQJ010000006.1:0-41519 GCA_964561705.1 uncultured Lachnoclostridium sp.
AGGTGCAGCAACAGAACCTGAAATGAAAGAAGCAAAACTTCGTATGGAAGATGCTTTAAATGCAACAAGAGCAGCCGTAGAAGAAGGTATCGTATGCGGTGGAGGTTCTGCTTATATCCATGCATCAAAAGAAGTTGCTAAACTTGTGGAAAACTTAGACGGCGATGAGAGAACCGGTGCAAAAGTAGTTTTAAAGGCGCTGGAAGCTCCATTGTTCCACATTGCAGCAAATGCAGGTCTGGAAGGTGCAGTCATCATTAATAAAGTAAGAGAATCTGCAGTTGGCGTTGGATTTGATGCTTACAACGAGGAATATGTAGACATGGTAGAAGCTGGCATTCTTGACCCGGCAAAGGTTACCAGAAGTGCATTACAGAACGCAACCAGTGTTGCTTCTACATTCCTTACAACAGAATCCTGTGTAGCACAGATCAAAGAAGAAACTCCGGCAATGCCGGCAGGCGGCGCAGGAATGGGCGGAATGATGTAAGAAGTTCTGCTTTCTGCAATCCTATATAGAAGAAAAATTCCATAGCACTGCTTTGGCAGTGTTATGGAATTGATCTAAAAACTTTTCTTTAAAATTATCAAATTTTAACGATTGAACTTCTATTCAATCGCAAGATTTCCCAAAATGAACAATATGAAAAATTTAAAGTATGTGATGTTGCTGTGCGGATTATTTCCGATCGCATGGACAGATATGCGTTATCAGCGGATCCCCAATCGGATTCTATGGAAAATGACTCAGGTAAGAGTTTTCCTGATTTTTTTTGAAATTCTATTTTCCCAAAGAGCTGCATTTCCGGAAATTAAATTCTGGATGCTCAATTTTGTTTGTGTTACCTCTGTGGCAAGCATTTGCTATCTGGTGGCATCCCATGGAATCGGTCCAGGAGATGTAAAGCTGATCGCAGTGCTGGGATTATACCTGAGAAAAGAGCAGGTATTGAATATCGTGTTTTTGAGTTTTATCTATGAAGGGATATTTTTGATATTCCAGACTGCAGTCAGAAAATGCAGAAGGAAGCAAAAACTGTCGCAGGGGCCCTTTGTTTTCTTAGGTGTGATAAGCCTGCTGATCAAGGAACTTCTTATATCGTCAATATACCGCCTATGAGGCGGTGGAGTTAAGTCACTTCCTGCGCATTTTCCAGCTTCAGATAATATTCAGCAAGTTTCAGCGCTTTATTTACTTGTTCAGTGGAATGATTTTCTGAAAGACGTTGGAAGATTTTAGAATTGGTTTCATCGCCTTCATGCGCGTCCCCAAAGAGAAGATAATCTGTGCTCACATCACAACTTTTGGCAATTTGTGCCAGAACATCAAGTGTCATTGTACGTTTTCCCTGTTCGATCAAAGCCAGATAAGAGGGTGTGATGAACAGCATGTCTGCAAAGTATCGTTGGGTTTTCTTTTGTTTTGTTCTTAAAGATTTTATCCGTTTTCCCATTTCTATCAAATTGACAGAATTATTAACCATATATTCGCATACCTCCTTTATTGAGTATGCTATCATCTAAATATGTTGAAAAACTTACTAATAGAAAATGAATTATTGACTAGTAGTAAAAATGGGCGTAATATGTAGATATATGTAAAATTGTGTCGGTTTTACATAAAACGAGAAATGGAGGAATTAAGATGAAACGAGCAAGAAAAGTCATTTCATTGTTAGCTGTTTTATGTATGGTTTTAACAATGAATTTGACAGCATTTGCCACAGCAACAGATGCTACACCAGCAGTTGCAGAGGCAAGAAATGGTGTTATCCAGGTAAGACTTTATTATGTGGATAAGGCTGGTACAGCTTACTGGCTTCAGTCAGGAAGCGGATTTTTAATTGGTGCTTCCTCAGGAGCAACCACAGTTATTACAAACTATCATGTAGTGACTCTTCCGGATTATTCCGGTGATGCAAATACCTGGGATAAAGAGAAGGCTTCCGAAGCATTTGGAGTTGATTTCTTTAACTCAAATGAGGTTCATATGGAAATCAGAGTTGCTGTAAAGCGTGATGTGGAAATCACTGCAGGATATATCAACGGCAGTGAACAGACGGATTTTGCAATTCTTGAATTGTCACAGGCGATTTATGACAGAACTCCGTTGGCGCTGGCAGATAGTGCTTCTTTAGTAGAAACACAGAATATCTATGCCTTAGGTTTTCCGGGAGTGACTGCAAATATTCAGGATGACCAGGTGTATACCGTAGATGATGTTACCATCACAAATGGTATCGTTGGTAAATTCCAGGATATCAGCAATATTAACTTTGTGCTTCACAATGCACAGTTGGGACACGGGAACTCCGGTGGTCCGCTGGTGAACAGCAATGGCGAAGTTGTAGGTGTAAACACTTTATTCTATGGAGATGAGTCCGGCACATATTATTCATCAATTGCGATCAACGAAATTGCGGAAGTATTAGATGCACTTGGCATTCAGTATACAAGTTCCAATACAGCGGAACCGGAACCGGAACCAGTACCAGAAATAAAAAATGATACGAAAACGGAAGATAATACAGATACGACACAGGAATTGCCAGAGAAAGTAGATACAAAGCCAATACCAGACCCAGTACTGGATCCTGAACCGGCAGAAGAAAATACAAAGATGTATCTGATCATTGGCGGAGTTGCGCTGGTTGTCGTTGTTGCAGGTGTGATCATTGCAGTGGTTGTTTCTTCCAAGTCAAAGAAAAAACAGGCACCAACCATGCAGAACAATGCAATGCCGATACCTCCGGTACCACCAGTTGGAGGAAGAAATGCAGGTGCGCCGGTACCACCATCCTTTGGAGGAACCATGCCGGCAGATACAGGTGCAGGAGAAACAAGTGTATTAGGCGGTGGCGCAGGAGAAACCAGTGTACTGGGTGGTGGCGCAATGCAGCCAACTGCAAAATTAATCCGCAGGAAAAATGGTGAGACCGCATCCATCACAAAACAGCTGTTTGTGATCGGTAAAGAACGCCAGAAAGTAGATTTCTGTGTGCCGGATAACAATTCTGTCAGCAGAAATCATGCCAATATCTTATGTAAAGGCGGCGTTTACTACATTGTAGATAAAAATTCAACAAACTTTACTTTTGTCAACGGAAATAAGATCAATCCAAATCAGGAAGTGAAATTAAATTCTGGAGATAAGATTAAATTGGCAGACGAAGAATTTGAATTTCGTGTTTAATTGCATTCGATGAATGTGTGGAAAAGTGGATGGAATGAAATGAATTTTAAGATTGTTGCACATACCGATATTGGTATCAAAAAAAATACAAATCAAGATTCTGTCCTCATGAAGGTTGCACAAACAGATTACGGCAACGTAACATTTGCCGCAATCTGTGACGGCATGGGCGGGCTTGCGAAAGGTGAGCTCGCCAGTGCAACTTTGGTCAGAATGCTTTCAAAATGGTTTGAGGAGCAATTCCCGGAGATGCTTTATCAGGGATTGAGTATGGAAACGCTTCAGGAAAGCTGGAGCAGTCTGATTTATCAGGCGAATGCAAAGATCAGTTCCTATGGAAATGCTTTGCATACAAGTATGGGAACAACAATGGTTGTATTATTGATCGTGGGTCAGATGTATTACATTGGAAATGTAGGGGATTCCCGTATTTACAGTATAAAAGAAGAACTGACACAGATTACAAAGGATCAGACGGTTGTTCAAAGAGAGATGGATTTAGGAAATATGACCTACGAGGAAGCGCGCAGAGATCCGAGGAGAAATGTGCTGCTCCAGTGTGTAGGGGCTTCCCAGGTAATTGAGCCGGATTTCTATACGGGGACAGTTGATCCGGGAACGATGTTTCTTCTGTGCAGTGACGGTTTTCGTCATGTGATCTCACCGGAGGAACTTTATGAATATCTGACTCCTTACAGGGTCTTAAATGAACAGGCAATGAAAGAAAGTTTGGTCTACTTGACAGAACTGAACAAATATCGTCAGGAAGTAGATAATATTTCAGCTGCATTGGTACGTGCGGATTAGGAGGAAATATGCTGGAAATAGGTTCACTTGTTGATGGGAAATATAGAGTATTAAAAAAAGTCGGCCAGGGTGGTATGAGTGTTGTCTATATGGCAATGAATGAACGTGCAAACAAAACCTGGGCGATCAAAGAAATCAGAAAAGATGGAACACAAAATTATGAAGTGGTAAAGCAGGGACTGATCGTAGAAACCGATATGCTCAAACGTCTGGATCACCCACATTTGCCGAGTATCATTGATGTCATCGATGGGGAGGGTTCTTTCCTCATTGTTATGGACTTCATCGAAGGAAAGACTTTAAGCGATATTCTGAAGGAATATGGTGCACAGCCACAGGAAAGTGTCATCGACTGGGCAAAACAGTTATGTGATGTGCTTGGGTATCTGCATTCCAGAACACCGGCGATCATCTATCGTGATATGAAGCCTTCGAATGTAATGCTGAAGCCGGATGGAAATGTTGTGTTGTTCGATTTTGGTACGGCACGAGAATATAAATCGCAAAATTTGGAAGATACGGTTTGCTTAGGAACCAGGGGATATGCAGCACCGGAGCAGTATGGAGGTCATGGACAGACAGATGCAAGGACAGATATTTATTGTCTCGGTGCAACCATGTATCATTTACTGACCGGACATAATCCCAGCGAACCACCTTATGAAATGTATCCGATCAGACATTGGAATCCGGAACTTTCTGCAGGGTTAGAAGCAATTATCTTAAAGTGTACACAGCAAAATCCAATGGATCGATATCAATCCTGTGCAGAGCTGCTGTATGCATTGGATCATTACTGGGAAACAGATGCCAGTTATCGTAAAAAACAGGTATCAAATTTTAGAAAATTTGCCATACCGGCTGCATTGGCAGTGACCTTTGGCATCGGTGCAGGTGTTTTTGCAGGGTTGGAAAGCCATACAACAAATTCAAGTTATGATTCTTATATTAATGCAGCGCGAAATTCAACCATCAAAGCTGATGAAATCGCAAATTACAGAAAAGCGATCAATCTGGATCCATATCGGAGTGATGGATATGCAGGACTGCTGGAAGAAGCATTTTTAGATGATAATGTGCTGACAAGGGAAGAAAGCGAAGAGTTTCGTTCTGCGCTGATCGATTATGGCAACGGAAAAGATACCAATGAAAATATATTCAAGGGGAATACCGAGGGCTACGAAAAGTTTGCTTATGAGGCCGGAATTGCATACTATTACAAATTTGAAGAAAAAAGCAATAAAAAGAATGCAAAGGGATATTTTGGAATTGCGGCTTCATCCAAATATCTGGAAGAAAAGCAGATTGAACGTGCAAAACGTTTATATGCTATTTCTTCTTATTATTCCATGATCGGTGTGACAGATGAAACCGGAGATGCAACGGTTACTTATCGTGATTATTGGAACGATCTTGTGGCATTGTCGGAAGGAAATCTGGTAGAGGCGGACAATGAAAGAACAGCATTGATCATGTATCAGGAACTGGTTTCACAGGTAGTATCCAGAGCGGCGGACTTTAAACGTGATGGAGTAAGCCAGGAAGAGATGCAGGCACAAATGACGAATATCAAACAGCATCTTCAGACTGATTTTAATGGATTAAATGAATTAGACCGCGCTGCCATTGGCGATGAAATCAAGGAATTGGAAAACGCCGTGGCACAGGCAGAACGCATGATCCAATCGACCTTTGGTCAGATGAATCAGGGAGGTGTGAGTGATGAATGATGTAAGTGCAAAGATCAGTTTGTTTCACAATCTGTTTCTGGTTTGTCTGGTTCTGGCACTGATTTGTCTGGTCCTGACAGTTGTCATCTTCGTTTTACTGGATATTCGTACAACTTTAGGCTATCTGACAGGGCGACGTGCGAAAAAGGGGATTAAGGAACTTGAGGCTGCAACTGCGCTTAGTGGTCGCCTGATGGCGAAAGAACGCAGTAATATGCAGTATGTTGCCCAGGAAATGAAGGATGATATGGGTGTACGGCAGAAGGCAAAACCGGGAATCCGTAAGGTTGAGCATGCGGTAGAAGCTGCTGTGACAACAACGGAGGAAATGCCAATTCCGTCTTTCACTTCCCAGCCGGAGCAGGAAACCGCTCTTTTAAATGAAAATGTCGGAACTTCAGAAGAAGGTACCGCTGTTTTGAACGATGATACAACGGCAATGCTGGACACAGAAGTAAGAGCAATGGGAAAATTTGTGATCGTCAGGGATCTGATGATGATTCACACAGAAGAAGTAATTTAAAAACAGGAGGAAATGAGAATGAGTATCCGGGAAATCTGGAAAAAATCAAAGAAAACGTTAGCTTTCATTTTAGCTGTTGCTTTGTTTTTTGGCGGATGGGAAAACTATGATTTCTCAGTATCTGCTGCACAGGAATTAGAGATAACGTTGTCCTATGTGAAAAAGTTTTATACGGGCAGAGAGATAGAGCTGCCTGAAGTTACACAGGTAAAAAAAGGACAGGATTTCATTTCGGCAGAAGAATGTGAAATCAGTTGGACATCGAATGAAAGCGGGCAGACTGTTACAGGAAATCGTGTAACAGAAGCAGGTAATTATACGGTTCAGGTAACAAAAACAGAAACATCTGAAAGTGGGGAACCGGCAGATACGCTGCATGGAACAGCAACATTTGAAGTTGCCCGTGTGAATTTCAGCCAATGTACTGTTCAAGTACAGGATGGAACTTATACCTATACAGGAGATGAAATAAAACCTGCGGTATCTGTAGTGATTAATGAAACAAATGAGGTTGTTGCAAAAGACTATTATCAGGTGGAATATCAGGATAATATTCATGCAGGAACTGCGAAAGTTCTGGTAAAGGCATTAGCGGAACATAGTCACAATGTGGAAGGTCAGAAGGAAGCGACCTTTACCATTGGAGCAAAAAACTTAACCAGTGACATGGTAACATTGTCAAAAAACAGTGGAATTGTAAACGGTACAGATCATAAAGAACAGATTACAGTAACGGTTAAGGATACTGTAAAAAATGCGGAAAAGGTATTGGAAAAGGATCAGGATTATACCTTAGATATTCCAAATATGATCGATGCAGGGGAATATCCGGTCAAAGTTGTTGGAAAAACAGGTTCTGATTATACAGGAACTGTTGAAAAGATGTTTGTTCTGTCTTATGCAGAAGGCGGAAGTGTTGCAGTTACAGGAAATACATTTCGAAACAATGTTTATACAGGTACAGTGACTGCAATTCCTCAGACAGGATTTCAGATTGGTGAAACGATCAATGGACCATGGCTGGATCAGATTGCTTATACGAGTACCCCGGATGATTATGTTGTATATCTTCAGGGGGCAGATGGAAGTATTCAAAAAGTGACAATGCCATCTTTTAAGATCAACAATACACAGCCGACAATTACTTTGTTAGGCGGACCTGCAGAAGGCTGGGCAAAAACAAAGACGATTGCTCTTGCTGTGACCAATGAAGCAGATATTTTCTATGCAAATACAAAAGTAGAGCTGGGAACTTTGGTCAATCAGCAGACAAATTTGGAAGCATTGGGATTAACGGAAGTAGAAGGAAGCAGCCTGATCATTTCAGAAAATATTTCGACAGAAAAAGAATATTATTTTTATGCGATTGATCATGCAGGTCATGTGGCGGCTTTGGGAAATCCGGTAAAAGTAAATAAGGTTGATGTTACGGCACCAACGCTTTCAGCAGATGAGGAAATGTCCTGCTTTGCTTCTGGTGTTTATTGGAAGGGTGCACAGAATCTGATCATTAATCTTTCCGGATCTGATGCCGCAGGTTTTTCAGGAATGAAGAGTTTGGTATTTTCAGACACAGAAGGTGCTGTGCTGACCTCTGAAATTTCGGGAGGTATTTTAGAAAATGCCAGTCTGGAGGTATCACAGGCCGGAACTTATACCATTATAGCGACGGACCAGGCGGAGAATACCTCCTACATTGCGATTGTTGTTAAACAGGATACCAAGGCACCGGAGGTTACACTTAATGAACCAACGGGAGAAAACAGATACAAAGATATTGAAAAAAATATCTATTGGTTTAGTGGGAAGAATATTTCTATTCCTTTCGTGGTAGATGATACAGAGAACGAAGGGGATACAGAAAAAGCACCATACCATGTATATTATTCCATCGATAGAGATATGGAAGGGAAGACAGAGCTTACCGCTTCTGATTTGTCAGTAGAATTACAGCAAGATGAAAAGGTTACCTATTATTTCCAGACGGAAGATATTGCTGGAAATAAAGGGGAAATCAAGTCGATCACAGTTGCCTACGATTCCAAAAATCCAGAGATTTCAGAGGCTATGCTTTCTCAGGATGCCGATCATAATCAGTGGATCAACTTTACTGAATCGCATGCAGAAAGCAGCAATCAAACATTTGTGGAATTCTCAGTGAAAGTTGATGAGGATGGATTAGGATCCGGTGTAGATAAGATTGAATATAGTGCGGACGGCGGTCAAACCTGGCATGAAGCACAAAAGAGTCTGGACGGCGGTTACTATGTGTTCCGGACAGAAGAACATTATGCAGATGGAAAGAATTATCAATGGCAGGTAAAGGTAACTGACCATGTGCAGAGGGTATCAGAGGTATGCAATCTTGGAGGCGTACAGATCGATACCACAGCACCTGATAAGAATGCTTATCTTAGACTTATCAGCGATACTGTTGGAGAAAATGATACTGCCAGAGGAATTGTAGAAAATGGAACCTGGAGCAGTAAAATCTACAGCATGCTTGAAACGACATGGAACAAAATCTGGGGAAAACAAATCGTAAAATTTGAAGTTTATGTGCAGGATGTGACCTCTGGTATTGCAGAAATTTCCATGAGCTACAATGGTACAGAAACATTAGTTTTGGGACCTGGAAATCTTGTGGAAGGTGTGCAGGTATTTACCGATTTTACAACCGGTGATGGTGAAGAAAAAGAAGGATATTTTGTATATGAAGGACAGATTACCCTTCCTTCTGATGAGGAACTTGTGGTAAATACATTCCAGATCGATCGTCTGACAGATCAGGCTGGAAATGTAACAAATAATGTAATCCTTGGTGGAGTTGCAGGGGAAGACATTATTTATCTGGATAATGTGGCACCAGAGCTTTCTTCTGTAACCATTGATGGTGATAATGTTCTGGAAAAGGATGCTTATTTATATAATGAAGCAAAAACGGTTACATTGACCATTCATGAAAGATTTTTCAGTGAAGGAAAAGATCCTGTTGTTACATTAAAGGGTAGAGAATCCGGAACTTTGGATTTTGCTGAAGTTGCGACCGAGGTTTCATGGAACAAGGAAACAAAACAGGGAACGGTGAAACTTCCATTATGTGAAGGTAAGGAAATGGAATATCAGATCCAGATGACTTACGCAGATCCTTCCGGAAACAAGCTGGTAAATGGAGAAAATGTTCTGGGCGTAAACGATGGAACATTTGTCAGCAAAATGTTTGTGATCGATGATGTTGCACCGGAACTGGTGAGTTATCGTGTAACAACGACGGATTGCAGGATTGCAGATGCCTCTGTTTTAGAAAATAAAGCAGAAGATAATGATCTTGAAGTAGAATTTGTGCTCAATGATAATCCGTCATATTATGCAAACTCAGATAGATATGCAGCGTCTCAGGACAATCTTGTAGTTCGTGTCTACAAGGTAGGAGAAACCGATCCTGTAAAAATATGGAAAGATGATGGGGAAAATCTTCAGCCGACAATCGAAGGAAGAAATCTGAAATATTCCTTTGGTTTTGATGGGGAAGATACGGATGATTTCCAGACGGAAAATGAATATTATATTACGATTTCTTATGCAGATGCCGTAGATCATTTGCTGGTGGATCAGGAAGATCTGATCGCAGAAGGCAGCTTAAATGACGGCACCTATACGAGTGAGAATTACATCATTGACCATGTAGCGCCGCTGGTAGATGTTCAGTATACAAAGGCGGTCCATGTGGTAAAAGATGGAGAAAATGCATCAGATGAAGAGAAACTGATCAGCGGTTATACAGCATATTATAATGATACCGTGGAAGTAACCTTGACGGTTGATGAGAAGTATGTTCATGAAATTCCGGAAGAAGAGATGATTGCTTCTTTAGAAAATTTCGTGCTTGAAATGACAAAAGATGGGGAACCAGTGGATGCTCCATCCGTTCGTTGGCAGAAAAATGGTGAAAAATATCAGGCAGTATTTGAAATTGAAGCTGATAAAGCGGAACACAGAGCAGACGGTAATTATCAGTTTACAGTAAAATATGTGGATTGCTCAGGAAATCTTATGGATGCATCCGAGGCTTCCGCTTCTAATGAAACAAAAAATACAGAGGGTGTCTATACAAGTCCGATTCTGGTCATGGATACCACAGCGCCAGTGGTGAAAACGTCTTATACAGGAACAGTTTCACAGGTATTGGATGGAAGAGATTACTTTAATACAGATGGTGTTACCTTCGATATCAGTGTTACAGACCGAAATATCCGTTATCAGGAATTAAAAGATGTATTGAGTGGTATGACAGCAAAAGATGTGGATGAAACAGATGTTTCCAATACCGCATTAGAGGAAGCTGTGAATGCGATTGCTGGAAATGATACACAGTGTGTCGATGGAACGTCTGTTCCGGAGGAATGGATCATAAAGCTTCCGTTGTCAACAGAAGCAAATTATGTAATTCCGGTTTCTTATACAGACCTTGCCGGCAATCATGCAGAAGTGACTTATTTTGATCCGGAAACAAATACAGATATCACTGTAGAAACAGACGAATACGAAGAAAATGTTACCTTTGATCAGACGAAAATTTCAGAAGATCAAATTTATGTTCAGTTTCAGGGCGATATCAATGGAAAGAATATTTTAGATCAGGTGAAGGTTTCTTCAGAAGCGGAAGACAACTGGATCAGCAAGATTTATCAGTTTGTTTCCAATGCATGGAAAAAGCTTTGGGGCAAAAAAGAAATTTCTTTTGATGTCTATGTCAGAGATGAGATTTCCGGTTCTTTTGAACTGCAGATGCAGTATCACGAAAATGATGAGAATGGAGAGATCAAAACTTATACATTCAAAAATAAGGATGCGGAAAACAGTAATCTTGACAAATCCGCTGCTTATCTTTTGATCAGCGTAGAAAATGAAAATCGTGTTGCGACAATTGTAACAGAAGATACGGAGAATGCAGTTCCATATGTGAAATATTCCGGACGTATCGTGATCGATGACAAGGAAGATCTCTTTGTTACACAGTTTGAAATCACAAGTGTTTCCGATAAAGCAAAAAATGAATTAACAAATGTGAATTTCAAAGATTCCATCTATTTGGATGCTGTAGCACCAGAGTTATCCATTACGATTCAGGATCCGGATGGAAGCAACCCGGAAAGCAACCTGGTAAAAGATGAAAGATATTTCTATGATCATGCGAAAACACTTGTTTTGACAGTCGATGAAAGATTTTTTGGTGCCGGTGAGATTGAAGACAATAATTATCCGGACTGTACATTGTATACAACAACGACAGATGTGAACAACGATGTTCAGGAACTGGATAAAAAGATCATTGACAGCAATCGGAATACATGGATCAAAGGAGAAGGAAATCGTTATTCTTTATTCATCAATCTTGATGTTGTAGAAAATAAGGAAACCGAATACCGGGTAGAATTAAGCTATGCAGATCCGGCAGAAAACCTGTTGATCAATGCGGAAAATATGGAAGGTGTGGATGAAAATGGAACATTCACAAGTAAAATCTTTGTCATTGATGATCTGGCTCCGGAACTGGTAAGTTACAGTGTAGCAACAAC
The DNA here is from genome assembly GCA_964561705.1 of uncultured Lachnoclostridium sp. GTDB lineage: Bacteria > Bacillota > Clostridia > Lachnospirales > Lachnospiraceae > HGM12587. Next base: position 11,833 of record CAZLQJ010000006.1, read on the forward strand.
AGATTGTGATGTTGATCAGGCTTCTGTTTTAGAAAATCAGTCAAAAGAGAACGATTTGAAGGTACAATTTACGATCAATGATAATCACACCTATTATCAGCGAACGGATGCACATGATTATTCACAGGATTACTTACAGGTTTCTATTTATAAAGCTGGTGAAAATGGTACAAAAGATGAACTTATCAAAACATTGAAGGATCATGTAGAGGGTTCAGAAAAATTAAAGATTGAGTCTGTGGAAGGAAGAGAACATACTTATTCCTTTGAATATGATGGTGAACTTGGAACTCAGAATAAATTCTATGTTGTTGCGGAATATGTGGATGTTGTAGGACATCGCATGGTGGGCAATTTCAAAGATGCGACACCGGGAAGCATAAAAGCAGGAATCTATAAGAGTGAAGACTATATCATCGACCATGTAGCACCAGTATTTGAAGTGGATTATTCTGATGCAACCAATGTTGTCGAAGGCTCCAGATATCATGATGCAGACAAAAAGGTAGATGAAGGAAAGCAGCCGCTAAAGGGCTATACCTCCTATTACAATCAAGATATGAAAGTGACATTTACCTTTGATGAAAAATACGTAAATGTGATTGATGAAAACGGAAATCTGATTGACAGTACAAAGGAAAGCAAGGATCCACTGGATCATTTTACCTTTACATTGAAAAAGAATGGAAAGGCTTTGGCTGAGAGTGAACTTCCGGAAATGACATGGTCTCATGACGGTACAACCCATACAGCGGAATTTACCATCACGGCAAGTGCGGACCACAAAAATGATGGTGATTATCAGTTTGTAGTAAAATATCAGGATTGTGCCGGAAATCAGATGAAGACAGAAAGTACATCTGCATCCAATGAGACAGAGGCAAAAGGTACTTATGTAAGTCCAATGCTGGTAATGGATACGACAGCACCGGTGATCGAGAAAGTAGCATACGATACCATCGATTTGTTCAATACAGTAAAAGAAAGAGATTATGTGAACAAGGAAACAAATATGACCTTTACTGTAAAAGAACATAATCCGACACCGACAAGCAGCTATTCTATTACAAAGGAAGGAAATCAGACAGCATCCTGGACAATTGCATCTGATATTTGTACAACAACCTTAAAGACAGTCAAGATGTTAAATGCCAAAGGAGATGAACAGACAGTTGAAATGTATATTGAAGACTGGGCTGGAAATCAGGCAGAACTTAAAAATGCAGATGTATTGAGAAGTAAGAAAAATACAGTATTTGAGAATGGTAAATTTACGGATCGCTTTACTGTAGATACCGTACTTCCAACAATCCAGATGGAATATCTGACCTATACACCGAACAGACAGAATGTCAATGGGATTGATTACTTCAAACAGGGTGTGAGTGTGAAGGTGACTGTAGATGAACATAACTTTGATCAGGATTTGTTTGAACAGACAGTGATCAGAACCGATCGTAAGGTGGCCTATGAAGAAACTGGATGGGTAACCAGCGGTGATATTCATGAAAAGGTATTTACCTTTACAAAGGATAATCAGTATGATCTTTCAATCACAGGTACTGATAATGCAAAAAATCAGCTGACATGGGAAGGCGGGAAAACATCCGCAGATATGACAGCAAATCTTGCAAACAGCACAGCATCTGTTTCTGTTGCAGTGGATTCAACAATTCCGGCAATCGGAGATACCGTAAAACCGATCATTGTTATCAATCCGGCAACTGCACCAGGGGAAACGATTGACGGACAGGCATTATATCATTCAGATGTAACCTATGAAGTCGTTGTATATGATCCGTTGGTAAATGATTACGCGTCAGGTATTGATAATATTACCTTTGATCTGAGCGGTGAAGATGGAACGAAGGCTGTTTGTACAGTAAATAAAGCAGGAAATATTACCAATCATAATGGCGTAACTGTTCAGCGTGTAGGTGGTGACGTTTCCAAACTCGCACAAGGTGTTGAAAATAAATATACCTTCTATGTGAGAATTTCAAGTGATGTCTTTAATACGAACGGTATTATTTTGAAGGTTCGCGCAGAAGATGTCGCTACGACGAAAAATGAAAAACAGGTAAAACCGATTGCAATCGATATTACTAAGCCAAAAGTTGTAGTTTCTTATGACAATAATGATGTGAGCAATGAAAAATATTTCCATGACATCAGAATTGCAACAGTTACTGTAACGGAACGTAACTTCAGCAACGATTGTCTGCAGTTTATCGTAAATGGCAGTGATAAAAATCTCGACTTTACACTGGTAAATGCTGGCAGCGGAAATCGTGATGATGCAGTGTGGGTTGGACGTTATACTTTCCCGGCAGACAGTGATTATAAAGTAGATGTGGAAGTGCGCGACCGTGCACAGAATGTGGGCAGTGTGGAATATACGGGAGAAGCACCACAGGAATTTACCATTGATATGATCAATCCGAAGATTACTGTAGAGTATGATAATAACAGTTATTTAAATGAACTGTATTACAAAGATGCCCGTACAGCAACGATTACAATTCAGGAACACAACTTCTCAGCAGATGATGTGAAGATTGAATTGACTGCCAAGGATGACGGCAGATCCATTGAAAATCCGAGTGTTTCGGCATGGTCAAGTGATGGTGATTATCATCATGCAACAATTCGTTATAACTATGATGGAGAATTTACATTTGATATTGACTTTATGGACTTAGCGACCAATGAAGCCGATGATTATGAAATGGAACACTTTATTGTAGACTTAACGGCTCCGGAACTGGAAATTTTCGATATTGAAAATATGTCTGCAAACAATGGCGTTGTACAGCCGGCAATCCGTTACTATGATACAAACTATGATGCAGAAGGTACACAGATCATTATGACAGGATACCACAATGGAGTGGTTGAAATGACAGGGGAACGTCATTTACAGGCGAATGGTCTGGAATTAAAATTGAAAGATTTTGCTTATGAACAGGATATGGATGACCTTTATACCATGAATGCAGTTGTTTATGACCTGGCAGGAAATAGTTCAGAAGAGACCGTGATGTTTTCTGTTAACCGTTTTGGTTCTGTATATACCTTTGATCAGAAAACAGATGAACTGATCGGTGATCAGGGTAAATATTATACCAATCAGGAACAGGATCTTACGATCATCGAAACCAATGTAGATACTCTGGAATTTAAAGAAATTACCTGCAACTTAAACGGTCAGCTGAAAACTTTGAAGGAAGGCACAGACTTTACTGTTGGAGTTGATGGAAGTGACGCAACGTGGAAACAGTATACCTACAAGATTAATAAGGAAAACTTTGTCGATGAAGGAACCTATATCTTAACAATTTACTCTGAAGACCGGGCAACCAATACTTCGGACAATAATTCAAAAGGTAAGAAAATTGAATTTGTAGTGGATAAAACCAATCCAAGTGTACTGATCTCAGGTATCGAAAATGGCGGACAATATCGTACCAACAGCAAAGAAATGACAATTGATGTGGAAGACAATGTAAGATTGTCAAAAGTTGTTGTCATGATCAATGGTGAAGAAACTGTTTATGATGCAGCAAAACTCCATGAAGTGGATGGAAAGATCGTGCTAAATATTACCGATGCATCCCAGTGGCAGGAAATTCAGGTAACTGTCTATGATGCAGCTGGAAATGTACAGAATTCCGAAACAATGAGAGTCTTGGTAACTGCAAATATTTTGGTACAGTGGTACAGAAATACACCGGTATTCTATGGAAGTATAGGAACATCCGCTGCTGCAGTAGCAGGTGTGTGGTGGTTCTTCTTCAAAAGAAAAAAATCAAAATAACTGATAAGTAAAAAATGAAATGGGGCTGCTGCTGCGATTGCAGCAGCTCTTTTTGAAAGGAACAGTCATGCCATATCCGGGAGAAATCATTAGTGGAATGTATCAGATCATAGAGGAGATTGGAAAAGGCGGGGTAGGAGTTATTTACCGTGCATACCATTTAAATCTGCGAAAATATGTGGTAGTAAAAAAAATTAAAGATGATTTTGCCGGAGTTTTGGAGGCAAGAGGGGAAGTTGATATTTTAAAGTCCCTTCATCACAGTTGTCTTCCACAGGTGTATGACTTTATTCAGAGAGGCAGTGAAATCTACACAGTCATGGATTTTATAGAAGGTCATGATCTGAAATATTACATTGATCAGGGCTACAGTTTTGAAGAAGAAACTCTTTGGCAGTGGATGATACAGCTTTGCGAAGTTTTGGAATATCTGCATAGGCAGGGAATTCTGCATCTGGACATCAAACCTGCGAATATTATGCTGACTCCGGAAGGGAAATTGTATCTCATCGATTTTAATATTTCTCTCACAGGAAGCTGTGATACGGTGACCGGAATCAGTCCCTATTATGCTTCACCGGAACAGTATCGGAAATGGAATGCATTGCTCTATGGAATGGAAGATAGAGAAGCACCTTTAGACGCTGTAACGGATATCTACAGTCTGGGAGCAACATTTTATCATTTGATGACCGGGGTTCTGCCTACGGCAGATCTGACTTCGTTTGTACCGATCACTGCGTTTCGACTGAATTATTCTGCTTTTTTTATATCAGTGATCGATCATATGATGGCACCACAAAGAAAAAGCCGGTATCAAAGTGCTGAAAAGGTATTGGCAGTGCTTCGAAAAAGTCAGAGAACCGTCGAAGAGAAAAGGACTCTCAAAATCGTATTTTGGGGAATGTTTTTGGGAATTGCAGTTTTACTGGTCGTGCTGGGGGTTGTGTATTTTAAAAACCGATCCTTCGTAAGCGGTAAAGATAGGGAAAATCTGATACAGCAAAGGGAAAGATTGCAGGAAATGTGTGATGCCGGAGAATATGAAGAGGCATACGAGGAAGAACTGCAGTTTTTAAATGATCATGCAGATATTGTTAAAAAAATGGAAGGTTCAGAAGAAGCTTTTCTATCAATTTTAGTGAAATGTTGTATGGGAATGGAGGGTTATCAGGAAGCGCTTACCTATACAGAAACTTTATTAGAGCTACATGAACAGCCGCAATATTATTGTAACGCTGCCGTGGCGGCCGCTTATCTTGGAGATTATACAACTGCGGAAAATTATCTGATTTTGGCTCAGGAAAAGCAGGGAAATCAGGAAATCATCGGCAAGACACGGGCAGAAATCAAGGCTTCCCAGGGGGCTTATCAGGAAGCTGTTGATCTATATCAGGAAGTTATCAATGCAGAGAATGAGGCAGAGATTTTAAGAAGGATTGCTATTATTAGTTTGGAAGCATCGGAAAGCGATGAAAGTTATGCGCAGCGATCCGTAGACTGTTATGAAAAGATCTTAAAGATGCAGAATGGGTCTTATTCAGATCACATGAATTTGACAACAGCATATTTAAAATGTGGGATGAACGAAAAAGCATTATCTGTTTTGCAGGAAATGACTGTAATTTATCCGGAAAAATATGAGGTGTTTCAAAGAAGTGCCATTTTAAGATATCAAATGGAAATGAAGAAAGCACCTTCCAAAAGAGATTTTACAAAAATGAAAAAAGATGCAGAGCAGGCAGTCAGATTGTATGAGAAAAATCCGCATCAAGTGGAAAATGATCAGATTGCCATGCTGAAACAATTGTTAGAAACAGGGTTGTAAGGGGGAAACACAGGATGAAATATCAGGAAAACGAAAAAAAAGATCGCTTCCGCTCACGTTTTTTAATCGGAGTTGCGATCGTTTTAGGAATTGTGGTCGTTATTTCGGCCGGGGTATTGATCAATATTGGGATAAAAAATAATCGATATAATGTCGCAATAAAAGGCGCAAATTACTATTTTACACAGGGAAATTATCAGAGTGCTATCGTAGGATATGAAAGTGCCATCAAAATTGATGAAAAGAAAGTGCTTATTTAAATCTATATTCCTGTTATTTGGCACTGGGAGATTATGGAGAAGCACAAAATGCAATATCAAGAGGTCTTCAATTGATTTCATCGAATAAATTGAAGGAAAAACAGGAAGAAGTTCAGACGCTGATTGAAAGCAGGAAATTGCAGGAGGAACAGGCAGCGCAGGAACTGACAGCGGAAGAGATTAAGAACTATTCTGCAGAAGTTAGTTTAGAAAATAATGCATTTGATATGGTAGCAGCGTATACATACACGGAATATTTTAGAGATTTTGGAACAGCTTCCGTCACATTAGAGGGAAATAAGGTTGTACTAAACTATGCAGCCGATGGACTCGTCGCATACTACTATGATCTGAATGGGGAAAAGGTTGTAGATAGTGCAAAAAAAATGCCTTATGCAGGTGTCAAACCGGTAGAAGTTCATTTCCAAAATTTATACAGAGTATTTTCAGCTTCAGGAGAAAAGTTTGTCGTAAGTTATGAAAAACTTCAGGAGATTTTTGGAAATACCCTGCATTTTCATCAAGATGATACGGATGGAAAATATTATATAACTGCAGAGTATAAAAACTGCAGAATTTCAGTTGAAACCGATGAAAAAGGAAATATTGTCAGTCAGACGGCCTGGAACCGTCTGGAGCCTTTAAAACGTGGAAAGGAAGCGTTTGAAGAGGAAATTGATGGAGAAGTACAAGGATATGTACAGGATGCAGTGACTGGAAAAGGAATGAAAGCGACCTTAAAGGTCCGTGAGGGCGGAAAGAAAGCCGGAACACCGGTGAAGGAATTGACCAGCAACACGGATGGCAGCTATAGCTATGGAGGGAAAAAAGGACGCTATACCGTAGAAGTCAGTGCACAGGGGTATATTACAGAGTATTACGAAATTGAGGTCATTAAGGATCAGATTATAACCGGAGAAAACATGGTAATTTCACCGGAAGTACAAGAGGGAGAAATCCGCATTGTGCTGACTTGGGGAAGTTCACCGACAGATTTAGATTCCTATGCGATCGGACAATCTTCTGATGGAAGAAGATTTTCCATCAATTTCCAGAATAAGAGTGAAAGTGGTATTGGAAATCTGGATGTGGATGATACAAGTTCCTATGGACCGGAAACGATTACGATCACAGATACAGGAGCTGAGTTTAAATATAGTGTCGTAGATTATTTGGGAGAAGGAACTTTAGGTGGTTCAGAAGCAACTGTAAAAGTTTATCTTCCAGGGGCATCTTCAGCAATGGAATTTAAGGTTCCCGCAGGAACAGGTGTCAGATGGCTGGTATTTGAATATAAGAACGGTGAAATCCGTTCAATCAATCAGGTGGATGATCAAGTCAGCCAGGGAGTTTTAAAAGAATGATAGAAATTTTAGCATTTGTAGCAGCCGCGGTAATGATCGTACATATTACCTTCCTGCTTACCAGACGTTTCTTTAAAAAAAATTGTTATAACTATCTGATCTATCTTTCCGGGGGAAGATATGCAGGAGATTATCAGGGGGCTTCCCATGGACTGATTGAACCAAATGGGAATGATGATACGGATACGTTTGTAAAAAGGAGAGAACCGGTGACCAGCTCCTTTTCCACAGTTTATATCCGCCTGTATCAGGTAGATACAAGAAGATGCTATGAGGCCTATTTGGAAAATGAACTTCAGATAGGACGCAGTGGCGGAAATGGAGAAATTGCAGAACTGATCCTAGATGACCCAATGGTTTCCAAAAAGCATTGTATGATCTACCGGAGAGGTGATCAGATACTCATTCAGGATCTGGGCTCCACCAACCATACTTATGTAAATGGATGTCGGATCCAGGGGGCAATGCCACTTTCTCATGGGGATCATTTGATCCTTGGCAGAAGCCAGTATCAGTTCCAATGCTACTGTCAGAGGTAAAAAAATGCTGATTATATTGATAATTTTAATCGTGATATGTATTGCAGTTGAATTGCTTCTTCTGCTGTTACGGAAGAAAAAGAAAAAAAAGCAGAGGGAAAGGATGAGAAAGAACCTTTATAAACTGATTGAAGAGAGAGTTCTTGATCATTCTTTGAAATATCGTATGACACATACAGAGGCTGCAATGCGGGAAAGCAACAGTCCGTTTCTGTATATAGAGTTCTTAAATACACATCCGCAGCTTGGTTATCTATTTCCATTGGATGAGTGGATAACCATTGGCAGGAGCAAGGAAAATAAGATTTGTGTCTATGATGAAATGTTTTCCAGAATACATTGCAAGATCGGTCTGGTTGAGCAGGGGCTTCTGTTGCAGGATCAGGGTTCTGCTAACGGAGTCAGAATATACAGGGGATTTTTCAAAAAGATTGATCTTTATGGTGGGATGCAGTCATTGCTGGCAGATGGCGATCGGATAAGGATTGGCAACTGCCGGATGAAATTAAAAATTGTATATGGATCGGAAGCAATGAAATAAAAGGGGAGAAGAGTATGGGATATATTGTAATGGCGTATGCGGAAGAGGGATACCAGGAGTGTATCCTTCCGGAGTTATATGACGCAGATTATGAAATCCAGCTAAAAAAAGAGTTGTTTGGTCTGCGGCGGGATCTTCAGATCTCTTTGGAAACCGTGGAAGGGAAATGGTATTTTGTAGAAAATAGGGATTATCGGCTGTTAGACAGTGAGGGTAAAAATGGATTTGGTAAAAATTTTGAAGATGGTCATGTTTATTATCTGAAAAACAGGGAAGGAAGTAAGATTACCCTGGTCATCATCCAGTGCGAACAAAAGTATCCCGTATTTGACAAATATCGCTTGGGAGAACAGCAGATCAGCATAGGAAAAGGTGAGGAAAACACAATTTCTTATGATTTCAGAGGATATATCTCAAAAAGCCATTGCATGCTCTTTCGTTATGGATCCAGATGGGTGCTTCAAGATTTCAGCAGTAATGGAAGTTATTTAAATGGGCGAAGGGTAAAAGAGCAGACTTTTTTGAATTTTGGGGATCAGATTACATTATTTGGACTGCGAATGATTTATCTGGAAGATTGTATTGCAATTTGTAAACTTTCCGGAGTCTGTCGGATAAATGAAGAATATCTGATGCCTTACCATCCAAGAGAAGCTCTTGAACATCCGGAACAGCTCCCGGAAGAAGAAAAGAAGAAATTTTTCAAACGCTCTCCGAGAACGATACAGGCATTGTATACGGAAGAAATTGAGATTGAAGCGCCTCCGCCATTAAATGTGACAAAGAAAAAACCGTTGTTTTTGACCATTGGTCCAAGTTTTACCATGGCAATCCCTATGCTTTTGGGGTGTCTGATGTCGATTTTAAGTGCCAGAAGCAGGGGCGCAAACAGTGGTGTATATATGTTTACCGGTCTGGTAACAGCTGTATCTTCCGCAATGATCGGTGTCATCTGGGCATTGGTCAATTTAAGGTATGCGAGGGAAGAAGAGGAAGAGAATGAGGAAGTCAGATACAATGCCTATGGTCAATATCTGATCAATATTACGGAATTTATTAAACAAAAATATGATGAAAACTCGCAGGTTTTGTTTCAGACCTATTATTCAGGACAGGAATGCTGTGGATTTGGCAGACAAGATGTAAGACTTTGGAGCAGAAATGAGAGACAGCAGGATTTTATGACAATCCGTCTCGGACTGGGAATGATCCCATTTCAGGCACCGATCAAGATTCCGAAAGAAAAATTTACACTGATCCGTGATGATCTGGCAGGTAAGCCGGCCATGATCAGAGAAAATTATCAGATGCTGCAGAAGGTTCCCATTTGTCTGGATATTCGTGACAAAGGTGTGATCGGTATTGTAGGCGGATACGGAAAATATGGTGCATTGACTGTCGTCAGAAATATGGTAGCTCAGTTAGCAGCAAATAACTGTTACACAGATGTGAAAATGGTATTTTTGTACCAAAAAGGGAAAGAAAGTGAGGAAAACTGGTCTTTTACCAAATGGCTTCCTCATGTGTGGTCAGAAGACCGCAAGATTAGAATGATTGCGTGTGATAAGTCAGAAGCAGGTGATATTTTTTATGAATTGTCAAGAATGTTCCGTATGCGAACAGAGGAGCAAGAGGAGAAAAAAGAATATCCGCTGCCGCATTATGTGTTCTTTGTAGATGATATGACACTTCTGGAGGGGGAACTTCTGGAGCATCTTATTTTAGAACCAAAGCCGGAATATGGAATTACTACCGTATTGCTTGCAGAAAAATATGAAGATCTCTCAAATACCTGTGAGAATATCATTCAAAATGATGGAAATGCTTCACGTTTCTTCCATGTGTATGACAGTGAACAGGAAAGTAAAGGACTTCGATTGGAAAGTGTATCCAGGGAGCAGCTGGAAGAACTATCCAGAAGGCTTTGTAATATCGAAGTAAATGAAGTGAAGGGCAATGGTGAAATTCCAAATTCCTTGGATTTCTTCGAAATGTTTGGTGTAGGTACGTTGGAAGAACTGGGGGTGATCGAACGCTGGAGAAAGAATCGGAACTATGAAAATATGAGGGTGCCGATCGGACAGAAGAATGGAGGAGCACCTTGTTATCTGGATATTCATGAAAAATATCATGGTCCCCATGGATTGGTAGCAGGAACAACAGGTTCCGGAAAAAGTGAGACACTGCAGACATACATGCTTTCCTTGGCAGTAAATTTCAGTCCGGATGATATCGCATTCTTTGTAATCGACTTTAAAGGCGGCGGGATGGCGAACCTTTTCTCAGGATTGCCGCATATGGTAGGACAGATTTCGAATCTGTCCGGAAATCAGGTTCGAAGAGCAATGATTTCTATTAAGAGTGAAAATATGCGCCGGCAGAAAATTTTTGCGGAGCATGGAGTCAATAATATTAATCTTTATACCAAATTATATAAAAACAGGGAAGCAAAACAGCCGGTTCCGCATTTGTTTATCATTATCGATGAATTTGCAGAATTAAAGCGGGAAGAACCGGAATTTATGAAGGAACTGATCAGCGTTGCACAGGTGGGACGAAGTCTTGGCGTCCACTTGATCCTGGCAACTCAGAAGCCGAGTGGTACAGTTGATGACAATATCTGGAGCAATTCAAAATTCAGATTGTGTCTGAGAGTTCAGGATAAACAGGACAGTAATGACATGCTGCACAAACCGGATGCTGCCTATATCACACAGGCTGGTCGGGGATTCCTGCAGGTAGGAAATGATGAAATCTATGAACAATTCCAGTCAGGTTACAGTGGTGCTGATTTTGAAGAAAATGGAAGGAGTAAAGCAGCATCTGCGGTAATGATCACACAAAACGGAAGAGAGATCATGTCTGGAAATGGTGTGAAAAAGCGAAAAAGTAAAACGCAAAAGAAAAAGACCCAGTTGGATGCAGTGGTAGCGTATCTGCAAGCGGTTGCTGAAAAATATCACTATGAAAAAAGTATGCTTTTATGGATGCCGGTATTGCCGGAAGAACTGTATTTGACAGATCTGAAAGGGTATCGGGATCAACTGTACGAAGACAGGAACTGGACAAAGCATAACGGAAAGTGGAATTTGGAGGGATGGATCGGATTATATGATGATCCGACGCATCAGGCACAGGAGCCTTTAAAACTTTCATTTTCTGAAGGTGGTCATATGGCTGTTTGCGGTATGATCGCAACAGGAAAAAGTACATTTCTGCAGACATTCCTGTATGGAATGATCATGCATTACAGTCCGGAAGAAATGAATTTTTACGTGTTAGATTACAGCAGCCGGATGCTTCTTTCCTATGAATCAGCACCTCATTGCGGTGGTGTGATCATTGATACAGATGTTGATAAGGTTAAGAAGTTTTTCTATATGATAAACGGAATTATGAAGGAAAGAAAACTGCTGTTTCGTGGAGGAAATTTCAGTCAGTACGTACAAGCCGCAAAAGGTGGGAAAACATTGCCGGCAATTTTGATCGTAATTGATAATTATGCAAACTTCAGAGAAAAGACAAACAGCCAGTTCGATGAAGATATGATCCGCCTTTCGAGAGAAGGCGTTGGATATGGGATTTTTCTGGTAATATCTTCCGGCGGATTTGGGGCATCTGAAATACCCAATCGTGTGGCGGATAATATCCGAACAGTTGTTTCACTGGAAATGGGAGATAAATTCAAGTATGCAGAGGTATTGAGGACGACGAGAACAGAGGTACTGCCGGAAAGTGATATAAAAGGAAGAGGTTTGGCATATGTAAATGGAACAATTCTGGAATTTCAGACAGCATTGGCTGTAAAAGCGGAAGATGCTTATGCCAGATCAGAAGCGATTGAATGTATATGCAGTGAAATGGATCAGGCATGGAAAGGTGAACGGGCCGGTAAGATTCCGGTCATTCCAGAGAATCCAACCTTAATGATGTTGGAAGAACGGGAAGAATACCAGAAAATGCTTCCGGAAAAACGTTATTTGCCATTTGCTTATCTGTCGCAGGATGCCTCTGTTTATGCTGTGGATTTATGGCATACGTACTGTTACATGATTCAGGGACGAGGCAGAAGCGGAAAGAAAAATACTTTAAAACTTTTGCTGCATGGGGCTGCCAAAAAGAAGGATGCAAGAATCTGTGTGATCGATCTAAAGGGACAGGAAATGAAAAAAACGGCAGAACATCTGTCAGTCGAATATATTACTGAAGAAGCAGAAATGTTCGAATTTTTCAAATCTACAGTACCGGTATTTAAGGAACGAAATCTCAGAAAGAGAGAACTTTTGGCGGATGGATTTGAAGAGGAGAGTCTGGCAGAAAAAATGAATGACGGAACACAGATCTTTATTTTCATTGCTGATATGGTTTCCTTTGTTCAGGCAGCGTATCGACCGTTGGAAGGGGTAGGCAGTATGAATGCATATCTGGAAAATATTACGGAAAAGGGAAGTGATCATGGTTTCTACTTCTTTGCGATATTAAATCCGGAACAGACAGCTTCGATTGCAGGATATAGACTTTATTCCAATATGATCTCGTATAAGGCCGGTATTCATCAAGGTGGAAATACGGCGGGACAAAGACTGTTCCAGTTTAGTAATATCCCGTTCCAGGAACAATCAAAGACTTTAAAACCGGGAAGCGGTTTTACGCCTGTCTATGAGGAACCGGGAACTGCTGAAAAGATTATTCTTCCGCTCGTCAAAGGGGAGAAAAAATGATCTATGCAGTAGGACAGGGAAACCGGCAGGAAATTGTTTTGGTTGAGCAGCAAATTCGTGAGAGAACAGCACTTAGCACAGATGAGCAGCTGAAATTTGTAGGTTTGTATACAAAAGATGATTTTGAAAAATTTCTAAAAGAACAGCAGCAGGCGGATATTCTGTTTACAGATATTACGATTTTTCAGGGAATTGAACAGGTGGAGCTGCTGAGAAAAAACTATCCGAAAGCGGCAATCGTTCTGATCGCAGATCTGACAATCTCGCCGATCACTTATATGAAACCAACCATCCTTGCATCTGCTCTGCTTTTAAAGCCGTTGCAGATCCCTATGATCGAAAAAGTCGTGGAGGAAATTTTTGCCTGTTACATACAGAAAGAAACGGATGAAGAGATTTTTGTGATCGATACAAGGGAGGAAAAACAGAGAATACCTTATTCTAATATCCTGTATTTTGAAGCACGAAGCAAGAAAATTTATGCATGTACCAAAGAATACGAATATGGATTTTATGATACGATTGACCATTTGGAGGAAACGCAAGGGGAGCGTTTTATACGTTGTCATAGAAGTTTTCTGGTTAATCGGAAGATGATCGAACAGGTAAAACTCTCGCAGAACTATTTGCAATTAAAGGATGGTGTGGAAATTCCGCTTTCCAGAAGTTATAAGACTCAGATAAAGGAGCTGTATAGAAGTGAAGGATAAAGTATTTATTTTTTCGCAGGAAGAATTTGTTGTTCTGGCTGCAACCAGTGGAATCCGTGAAATGTACGGATTTGCATTCAATGGTCCGGTGGAAGATCAGAAAACCGTGCTGGCTATGCAGAAATTGACAGAAAAGGGAATTTTGACTGTCATAGGTGAAAAATTTAAGGTTCGGGAAGATGTATTTTGTATGTTTTCACAGATCAAAAATGAAAAAACGATCATAGATGTGCATAAACGAAGCGGTCATAAATGTATTGTCTATATAGGAGAATATGGTGTCAGAGTTTCTTTTTCCAAAAATCGGGAAGGCATGTTGGAAATGCAGCAGCTTCCGATCAGTGAAATATGGGCAGCGTTAACGGAAGAGGGTTGGATCCCGGAAAGGTGAGAAGCACAAATGATTTTGGTGGATATCGAAGTACCTTCGAATGGAAAGCGATATGATTTCCGTTTGGATGAAAATGTATATATTTGGGATTTAATTGATGAGATTGGGGCAATGATGTGCGCATCCCAGGGAGAAGGAGAAGAAAAGGTTAAGGATATGTTGTTATGTGATTATGCCAGCAGGAGAATCCTGCCGTTGGATAGGACATTAAAACAATGCGGTATTGGAAGCGGCACGAGACTCACATTTTTGTAAAAACAGGTCGTTTGTCAGAAAAATGTGTCGTTTGTCGGGGGAAAGACACCAGGCAGAGGAAGTTTGCTAAGATACAATTGCAAGGAGGAAATAACCGGAATGAGCATGGTAAATCTCATGAAAACAAGTGAAATACATGAAATGTTCGAAGGATCAGCAGAAAAGCTTTACCGGTTATGGGAAGATACCGGTCAGACAGAAAGGCTGATCGGCAATCTGTCAGGAATGCAGAATGTACAAAGAAGGATGGAAGAAATCCTGGAGGATATGCAGCAGGAATATAGGGCATTGAAGCAGATGGAACAATGTTTGACAGATATGAGTGAAATCGTAGCAAGATACGAAGAAATCATTGCGGATCATGTTGAAGAAACCAGGGAAGTTATTTCCCAGGAACGAAAAATCCAGAAAATCTATATTCCGGAGGAACTGCTGAAACGATTAAGTTAGGGGGCAAATGCATGGCGATTACTTATGTGGAAGTAGAGACACAGCAGCTGAAGAGTGATACGAACGAATTGCTGGAAAAGAAAAAAAGGGCAGAAGATACCCTGAAAGAGTTGGAAGAAGAAATTTCAGAATTAAATGTAATGTGGAGTGGTAAAGCAAATCGTGCATTTAACCGGCAGTTTTATAAGGATGTAGAGTATATGAACAAGCTGCTGGGGAAAATGGGAAAACTTGCCGAATGCATGGAGTTTGCAGCAAATGAATATGTCAGGTGTGAAAATGAAGTCAAAGCTGCAGTCGAAAGCATCAAGGTATAGAGAAGGGAGATGGTTGAATGTTGATAGGAACAAGTTTGCTGGATTTTTTTTCATCCCTGAAAGTGGATCCGGAAGTGATGTTTCAAAAATCAGCTGCAGTAGAGAGCAAGATCAGTCAGATGAAAGCGACCTTTGAAGATTTAGAAGTGACGGTAAATAAGACCAATCAATATTGGATCGGAGAAGCGGCAGATGCCCACAGAGAATTTTTTAACACTGCAAAACCGGAAATTGAAGAGATCCTGAAGCGTTTTTTGGAACATGCCAGAGAATTGGGAGAAATGGCATCTGCTTACACAGATACGGAAAAGAAAATTGTACAGATCTCAGAAGATTTACCAGCGGATGTGATCATATAGGAGGAAAAGATGAAAACATTGTATTCCATCGAGTTTGATTTTCGGCAGGCAAAAAAAAGGGCAGAAGAATTGGAAACAATTGCGGCTGATATGAAAAAACTGGCGGATAGGGAATTAGAAGTTTCCTTACAGAATCTGTCCGGTGCCTGGAAGGGGGAGGCAGCACAGGCTTACCTGAGAAAAGGCTCAAAATTAAAAGAGAATATTTTAAAAACATCCAATGATCTGAAGAAAACGGCAGCAACGATTCGCAGAGTAGCAAAAAGAACCTATGATGCAGAAAAAGCGGTTTATCAGATTGCCATGGATAGAAAATATAAATAAATTTTAGGAGGAAAGAAAAATGGCAGAAATCAAAGTAACAGCAGCACAGTTAAAGGCAAAGGCGGAGGAACTTACCGGTTTGAATAATCAGTTAAAGACTAATGTAAACGAGCTGGAGTCGTGCGAACAGAATTTGTCAGCAATGTGGGAAGGTCAGGCAAAAGATGCATTTCATCAGGCCTTCAGCAATGACAAGATCCAGATGACGAATTTCAGTACACTGATCGAAAAATATGTTTATACATTAACAGGAATTGCTGCAGAGTATCAACGAGTAGAAGCAATCAATACAGAAACAGCATCAACAAGAAATTACAACTAAATTCGTTTGAAGAAGAACCGACGGAAGGAGAAAAAATATGGAAGGCACATTAAGAGTAACACCGGAACAGCTTGAGGCAGCAGCAGGAGAATTTTCTACGAAAGGAACAACCATTGGAAATCTTACATCAGAGATGACCCAGCTTGTAGAAGGATTGGCAAGTGTATGGGAAGGAGAAGCAGCAACTGCATATACAACGAAGTTCAGACAGTTGGATGATGATATTCAGAAAATGCTCCGTATGATCCAAGAACATTCCAATGATTTAACAGAGATGGCAAGAGTTTACCGTGAAGCTGAGACAGCAAATCAGGATGAAATCGCAGGACTTGCAGGAGATGTAATTATCTAGGCATTTGGGCTTTGATTATGATGAAAAGAAGTATCTTTCCAAAGGTACTTCTTTTCAGTCAACATTGGAAGAAGTTTTGTAGAAAAGAAAATATAGATCGGTGATCAGGAGAAACAGGCTATGAAAAATAGACAGGGAATGCCGGTGAGAGAGTTAAAAGGATTTCGTAAACCGACAGCGGAAGAACAAAGAAAGATTTGCCATTTTATGGATCCGGTGCTTCGTCAGCGAAGAAAACAGATGAATGTATTTCGAACGGTCATTGCCTGCTTTTCAGCAGCGATGACTGCCAGTGTTGTACAGAAACTTCTATATGGATTGGAACAAAATACACAGATTATAACGGAGGTTGTGATCACAGCAGTGTTCTGGGGCATTTTTATTGCTGTTCATAAAAGCATCTATACCAATAAATTGTTGAATCTAAGGATCAGAAATGGTCAGTATCAGGTGTTGGATTGCTTGTCTTATGAATATCACTATCATCAGGATCAAAACAGAACCGAAGGTTCTGTCAAAATACAGACTATGGAAGGTGTACTTTGTGAAGGAAATTTTGTAGTTGATATGGAAACTGCATTATTAAGTGAAAATGGAAAGATATTGCCATTGCTTTTGCTCTATGAGCCAGAAAGTAACGAAAGCAGGGTTTTCTCAGAAAAAATGCTAAATGGGGGATGAAAAATTGAAACAAGTAATAAATATCAATCAAATGTTTCAACATTCCAATGAATTTGAAGTGTACAAGGGAATTTTGCAGGGACATAAGGATGCATTGGATGGAATCTGTGTGAAAGACTGGATGGTCAAAAAATCTTTGAAAAAGATCAGTGGTGTTATGGATGAAGAAATCAGACAGCTGCAGAATATGTCACAGATATTGGAATATGGATGTCAGTTATATCAAAAATGTGAAGAAAATCTGGCACAAATGACATGTCAGCCTCTGGAATATGACCATGAAGATGGAGCTTCTGAAGACAGTAAAGAACATATATGGGACTATATCCAGTGGAAGGATCTTGTGAAAATCATAGGTGGTTTGGAAGGCATCGGAAGCGGGCTGGCAATCGGACTAAACTATTGGACAGTGGAGCGTAATGCAAAAAATGATGTAGGAACATTGAAATATATGACAAGTGCGATAGGTAAAATTGCCGGAGCAATCGGAAAAATTGCAGAAGGAAAGATTGAAGTAAATTGGCAAAAATGGATTGGACTTAATGACGCTTTTGAAAAAATAGACCCAAGCAGCTTTGGAAAGGCGGTAAAATCAAGTTTTGCAAAAGAGTTAGATAATCTGAAATTTGCAAAGAGTGAAGGTGCTGCTGGTAAGGTGAAAACTGCCACAAAATGGGCAGGATATGCGTTAACATTTGCTTCCAATTATATAGAAAATCAGGAAGAACGTAAAGAAGATGGTATCAGTAAGGCACGCGTATGGGCGGAAACTGGAATTGAGACGGCTACAGATATTTTGCTTGGTATGGGTGGAACGGCTGTAGTAAGCGGTGCCGTTGCAGCAGCAGGTATCACCGCAGGAGTACCGGCAATTGTAATAGGTGGAGCAGGAGCAGCGGTAGTTGTCGGAGCAAATGCAGTCTGCAAATGGGCTACAGGAGGTAGAGATATCGGTGAGGTAGTCGCAGATGCCGTGTGTGATGTTACCAAGGATGTCGTATTGGAAAACCTTGGGGAACTGGGCAGGGGCGCAGCCCGGATTACGAATCAGTTTAAAGCAGCATTTTCCGCACCGTGGAAATCCATATGCGGTGCATTTTCATAAAGTAGGATTTGGAGGAAAAGAGAATGGAAGTAAAAGGATTATTACCAATTGGGAGTATTGTTTTATTAAAAGAGGGAAAAAAGAAACTGATGATCTTCGGTGTGAAACAGATGGATAGCGATGTTCAGGAGGAATATGATTATATCGGTGTTTTGTATCCGGAAGGAAATATCGGGATAGAAGGACAGTATCTGTTTAATCACGAAAGTATCGATCAGGTATTTTTCAGAGGTTATGAAGATGAGGAAAGAGAATCATTTCTCGATCATCTGGAAAAATTTTATGAAAAATAAATTCCAGATGTTTTATGAAATATAGAGAAAAACAAAGGATAGATATCAAATTATATATTTTCATAAGAGAAAGACTTTGTTCAACAAATGACGGAGTGCCGCAAAATAACTGTTTTTGGTGTTATTTTGCGGTATTTTTCGTTCTGTGAAAGAAGAGGATTTTTCTTCCCTAAAAAAAGTCCTAGCCAATTTCCGTGATTATGAGGTATGATAAAAGAGGAATAGTTTCGAATAATGTAGGATTGTTCACACGAAAAAAGAGAGGGCTGAAGATATGAGACTGGGAGTTCGCAAAATACAAAAAGGGTATCAGTTTACTTTTGCGTCAGCAAATGGAGAGCCGTGTACCCTGCTTTTATACAGAAAGGGAGAATCGGAACCGGAATTTCGAATCCCGATGAAACGTGCAATGGGAGATCTTTATACAGCTGTAGCAGAAAAGATCAATGCACGGAATTATGAATATGTATATCAGGTAGGAGAAAAGCTGGTCCCGGATCCATATGCCATAGGTATTACAGGAAAGAAAAAGTTTGGTGAGCAGATTGATCCGGGAAAACTTCGATGTATGTTTGGAAGTATGGATTATGATTGGGAGAATGACAGACATCCGGAAATCCCTTTGCATGAATCTTTGATCTATTGTACCCATTTGCGTGGTTATACCATGGACAAATCCTCCAGGGTACGTGCCAAAGGTACATTTCGGGGAATGATGGAGAAAATCCCGTATCTGGTTTCTTTAGGGGTTCAACAGCTGGAATTAATGCCGGTATATGAATTTGAAGAATTTCCGCGCCCAAAGTCAAAAACGGGCATGTATGAAAGAGAAGTTCCGGAACATGTACTGCGCTTAAATTACTGGGGGTACACAGAAGGGTTTTATTTTGCACCGAAAAGCAGTTATGCCCATGGAAAAGATGCTTCCAGGGAACTGAAAGATCTGGTCAAGGCACTTCATAAAGCGGGGATTGAATTGATTTTGGAATTTTATTTTGAAGAAGATACGGCACCGCATTTCATCCTGGATTGTATCAAATTCTGGGTAGAAGAATATCACATTGATGGAGTTCATATCAACCGGAATGCTGTCCCGATGAAAAGTATTGTAATGGAGCCGTCCTTAAAAACCACAAAAATTTTTACGGAATATTTTGATCCGTCAGAACTTTTGGAGGAGACGAGAAATCCGCAAAGAAAGCATCTGGCAGAATATCATGACGGATTTTTAATTGATGCCAGAAGACTTTTGAAAGGAGAAGAGGATGTGCTTCGATCCTTTGCAGAAAGAACCAGAAAAAATCCGGAATTTTATGGGGTTGTCAATTATATGGCAAATCACAATGGTTTTACAATGATGGACATGGTTTCCTATGATGAAAAACATAATGAAGCCAATGGGGAAAACAATAAAGACGGCAGTGAATATAATTTTAGCTGGAATTGCGGTGTGGAGGGAGCGTCAAAGAAAAAATCCGTGCTCCAGCTACGTTCCAGACAGCTTCGCAATGCATTTGCCATGGTCATGCTTGCCCAGGGGATCCCATTGATCTATGGTGGAGATGAATTTGGAAATTCCCAACAGGGAAATAACAATGTATACGGTCAGGATAATGAGCTTTCCTGGATCCAGTGGAATACAACGAAAGGTGCAAAAGATCTGCAGGAATACGTGAAGATGCTGATACAATTCCGAAAGAGCCACGGTGTATTTCATGCCCCGAAGGAAGCGTCGCAGTCGGATCACAAATCAACAGGAATCCCGGATCTTTCCTATCATGGAGAAAGTGCCTGGTATGGAGGATTTGAGGCATACAGAAGGCACATTGGAATGATGTATGGCAATGCCTATGCGGAAAATGAAAAAAATCCAATTTATGTTGCATACAATCTTCATCAGGCAGAACATGAATTTGGACTTCCGATCCTGAAAAAGGGCGGTACATGGAAGATCATCTTTCAAACCGGAGAGGAAAACGGAAACTTTACACCGGAAGGAGTGGAAATTCCGGATCAGCGCGTGCTGAAACTTACAGGAAGAAGTATTTGTGTGTTAGAAGGAATGACAGATGAATAAGATACTTGGACACTTTAAGACGATAACGACGCATAAGCTGGTTGTTATGAGAGAATGTTTTAAGATTGGATTATACAAACAGGGATTTTTACATGATCTGTCCAAATATAGTCCGTCAGAATTTATTGTGGGCTGCAGGTATTATCAGGGAACGGAAAGCCCGCATCACAAAGAAAGAGCCACCAGGGGATATTCCTCAGCGTGGCTTCATCACAAAGGAAGAAATAAACATCATTTTGAATATTGGATTGATTACAGTATGGATCCGAACAAAGGTCTGGAGGGCACAAAAATGCCGCCGAACTATGTGGCAGAGATGATGATGGATCGGATTGCAGCATCCAAGGTATATAATCGGGGAAAATATAACGATCACATGCCTTTGGAATATTATGAAAAAGGAAAGCATGTCTATATGATCCATCCGCAGACCAGAGCACTTTTAGAATATCTCCTTCACATGCTGGACGAGCAGGGAGAAGAAGTTTTGTTTGCATATATTCGAAAAAATCTTGTAGGAAAGAAGGAATATCCGCAGATCATTGAGAAGATCTGTCCGGGAGAAAACTATGAAATACATTAAACAATTTGCAATCATCGCACTTATGACATTTTTGGGAGAAGTTCTGAATCTCCTGCTGCCATTGCCGGTGCCGGCAAGCATTTATGGAATGATCCTTTTATTTTTAAGCCTTCAGACGGGAATTTTGAAGCTTTCCCAGATTGAGGAAACCGCGGATCTTTTACTTGGCGTGATGCCGATCTTTTTTATCTCACCGACAGTTAGTCTGATGAGCAGTATCGGTGCCATCAAAGACAGCTTGGCAGGTGTTTTCATCATCTGCATCCTGTCCACAGCCATTGTTATGGTAGTGACGGGACTGGTATCTCAAGCGGTGATCCGTCATGACCGAAAGGAGAAAAAATAGCAATGAACACATTTTTATTAAATTCGACCTATTTTGGTGTTGTATTAAGCCTTTTGGCATATTGGGTCGCATTAAAAATTTCTGCCAAAGTAAAAAATACATTGTGTAATCCTCTTCTGGTGGCGTCTGTGATCATTATTTTGTTGTTGCTGCTTTTTGGAGTGGATTATGAGACTTTTGATGCTGGTGCCTCAAAATTGACTTATTTTTTAAATCCTTCAACGGTTTGTTTGGCAGTTCCCCTTTACAGACAGTTTCAAGTATTAAAATCCAATATGAAAGCAATTTTTCTGGGAATTGCGGCGGGATGTATTGCCTGTATGATCACGATCGCAGGGCTTTCAGCCGTTTTTGCATTTCAGCCGGAACTGACAGCTTCCATTCTTCCAAAATCGATCACCACAGCCATTGCCATTGGACTTTCCGAAGAAATTGGCGGTGTGTCTGCAATTACAGTTGTCTGTGTTGTGATTACCGGAATTTTTGGGGCTTGTACGGCATCTGCCTTATTTAGGATCTTTAAGATCCAGGAACCGGTTGCCCAAGGACTTGCGGCAGGTGCTTCTGCCCATGCCATTGGGACGTCGAGAGCGTTGGAACTTGGAGAAATTCAAGGCGCAATGAGCAGTCTTGCCATTGTAGTAACGGGAATTATGACCGTGATCCTGGCTCCTTTGGTAATGGGGATGATTCGATAAAAATAAAAAAAGGAAAAATGCAAAAGACACAGAATCTAATATTTAGAAGAGCCTTTTTATAGGGAGGTGTGCCATGACGATTCGGGAAAAACAAGAACAGTGGGAAGCAACTTATTTAAGTCCTTATGCGGCACTGAGTAAAAATTCCAGAGGCAGAGACCGCTACGAAGCACCTTGCGATATCCGGCCTGTTTATCAAAGAGACAGGGACAGGATCCTGCATAGTAAATCTTTTCGGCGGCTGAAGCATAAAACCCAGGTCTTTTTGACACCTCAGGGGGATCATTACAGAACCCGCCTAACCCATACACTGGAAGTTTCCCAAAATGCACGTACCATTGCCAAAGCACTTCGGTTAAATGAAGATCTGGTGGAAGCCATTGCTTTGGGACACGACTTGGGGCATACGCCTTTTGGACATGCAGGAGAAAGGGCGCTGGATCGTTTGTGCAGCAAAGGATTTGCGCACTATGAACAGAGTGTCCGGGTAGTGGAACGCCTGGAAAATGGTGGAAAAGGCCTTAACCTGACTTATGAAGTCCGGGACGGTATCAAAAATCATCGTACTGCGGGAAGACCAAGTACCTTGGAAGGTAAGATTGTCCGTTTGTCGGATAAGATTGCTTATATCAATCATGATATTGATGATGCCATTCGTGCCGGCATCCTGGTTGCGGAAGATATTCCGAGAGAATATACGGAAGTTCTGGGAAGTACGACAAGCCAGCGGTTAAATACCATGATTCACGACATTGTAAAAAGAAGTGAAGGAAAGGCAGATATCCTGATGTCTGCGGATGTGGAGAAGGCCATGGCAGATCTTAGAAAATTTATGTTTGCCAATGTTTATACCAATCCGAAAGCGAAGGCAGAAGAGCAAAAAGCACAGGATATGCTGGAGCATTTGTTCTCTTTTTACAAAGAGCATCCGGAAAATATGTCTGAAGAATATATCGATATGCTGGAGAACCGGGGAGAAGCACTGGAAGATGTGGTCTGTGATTACATTTCCGGCATGACGGACCAGTATGCAATACAGAAATTTCAGGAGTATTTTGTGCCTAGATCATGGAGCTGATGAGGAGAGATTATGTATTATTCTGATGATCTGGTAGAAGAGATCAGAGAAAAAAACGATATTGTAAGCGTTGTTGGAGAATATGTGAAGCTGACCAGAAAGGGCGGCTCTTATTTTGGACTCTGTCCTTTTCATAATGAAAAGACAGGATCCTTTTCCGTGTCACCGTCAAAGCAGATCTACTATTGTTTTGGGTGTCATAAGGGAGGCAATGTATTTAGCTTCCTGATGGATTATGAAAATTATACATTCCCGGAAGCAGTGAAAGTGCTGGGTGAACGTGTAGGCGTAGAACTTCCGGAAATTGAATATTCAGAGGATGCAAAGCAGAAGAAAGATGAAAAGACAAAAATGCTGGAAATGTACAAATATGCAGCAACTTTTTATTATAAGATGCTTCGGACAAATTATGGAGAAACAGGATACCAGTATCTAAAAAAACGAGGTCTTTCCGATGAGACCATCAAGCATTTTGGGCTTGGATATTCGACAAAATTCGGAAAAGATCTCTACCAATATTTAAAGAAAAACGGCTTTTCCGATCAGATGATGATTGAAGGCGGTCTGGTATCTTATAGTGAAAGATCCGGTACCTATGATCGTTTTTGGAACAGAGTCATGTTCCCGATCATGGATGCAAATCATAAAGTGATCGGTTTTGGCGGCAGAGTCATGGGAGAAGGAGAACCCAAATATTTGAATTCACCGGAAACAAAGATTTTTGACAAAAGCCGAAATCTTTATGGATTGAATTTTGCAAGGACAAGCCGGAAAGACAATATGATCATTTGTGAAGGATATATGGATGTGATCGCACTGCATCAGGCGGGATTTACCCAGGCAGTTGCGTCCCTGGGAACTGCATTAACGGAAAATCAGTGCAGGCTCCTTGCAAGATATACAAAGAAGGTTCTGCTGACTTATGACAGTGATGATGCAGGAACCAATGCGGCACTTCGCGCAATCCCAATGCTAAAAGAAGCAGGATTAAGTGTCAGCGTGATTAATATGAAGCCTTATAAAGACCCGGATGAATTTATCAAAGCGCTGGGCAGTGAGGCATTTCAGGAACGAATCAACCAGGCAGTGAACAGCTTCCTGTTTGAGATAGAAGTGATTGAAAGACGCTATGATTTCAAAGATCCGGAATCAAAAACAGCCTTTTTTAGGGAAACAGCCAAAAAACTTTTGGATTTTTCGGAAGAAATCGAGCGCAATACTTATGTGGAGGCAGTGGCAGAACGTTATCATCTGCCTTATGAAAAACTTAAAAAACTGGTCGATACCATGGGTGAAGAATTAAGCAGGACGCCGAAAAGAGCAATTCCGCGTTCGGGAATACAAAAACAGCCCAAAGAGGATGGTATCGCAAAAGCTCAGAAGCTCCTGATCACATGGATGATCTCGGATGACAAGATGTTTGAGGAAATCAGCAAATGGATCAGCAGCAGCGATTTTACCAATGAATTGTACCGCACAGTCGTGGAAATGTTGTATCAGCAGAAGGAACAAGGGAAAATAAAACCCGCAGAAATCATCAGCCACTTTGCGGACAGCGAACAGCAAGGGGAAGTCGCGTCGTTGTTTCATGCAGAATTGAAACAGATTGACAAAAAAGAAGAATTGGAAAAAGCATTGACAGAAACCATTATGAAAGTCAAGGAGCACAGTTATAATGTGCAGATTGAGGAAATGGACAAAAATGATATGGCTGCATGGCAGAAGATTCTTCAGGAAAAGAGCAAATTACAGAAATTGCATATTTCCCTTTAAGGGCGGATATGCTAAAGAACAGGTGTAGAGGTGGACAACATGGACGAAAAAGAAAAGATGCTGAAAGTGGCTGCGAAGATCAAAGAACTTCAAACGACAGCAAAAAAGAAAAAGAATGTACTGGAATATCAAGAAGTTTTAGAATCGCTGCGCGATACAGAGCTTGGAAAGGAAGATATAGAAAAAATCTGTGATTTCTTAGAACAAAACGGAGTCGATGTTTTACGTGTAACAGAAGAAACCGACGATGATGAAATCCTTCTTTCTGAAGAAGATGAAGTGGATGTGGAAAATATTGACCTTTCTGTGCCGGAAGGAGTCAGCATTGAAGATCCGGTTCGTATGTATTTAAAGGAGATCGGTAAGGTACCATTGTTGAGTGCAGAAGAGGAAATCGAACTTGCACAGCGTATGGAAGAAGGGGATGAAGAAGCGAAAAAAGCTTTGGCAGAAGCCAATCTTCGTCTGGTAGTAAGTATTGCCAAACGCTATGTAGGTCGTGGAATGCTTTTCCTGGATCTGATTCAGGAAGGAAATCTGGGATTGATCAAAGCGGTTGAAAAATTTGATTACCGGAAAGGATACAAGTTTAGTACGTATGCGACCTGGTGGATTCGTCAGGCAATCACCAGAGCTATTGCAGATCAGGCAAGAACAATCCGTATTCCGGTGCATATGGTAGAAACCATCAATAAACTGATCCGTGTATCAAGACAGTTGCTGCAGGAACTTGGTCGCGAGCCGTCACCGGAAGAAATTGCAAAGGAAATGAACATGCCGGTAGAACGTGTGCGTGAAATCTTAAAAATATCTCAGGAACCGGTATCTTTGGAAACACCGATCGGTGAGGAAGAAGACAGCCATCTTGGTGATTTTATTCAGGATGATCATGTGCCGGTACCAGCAGAAGCAGCAACATTTACTTTATTAAAAGAACAGTTAAGTGAAGTGCTTGGAACATTAACAGAAAGAGAACAGAAGGTACTGCGTCTTCGTTTTGGATTAGATGATGGACGTGCCCGTACTTTGGAAGAAGTAGGAAAAGAATTTAATGTTACACGTGAACGTATTCGTCAGATTGAAGCAAAAGCACTGAGAAAATTACGTCACCCAAGCAGAAGCAGAAAGTTAAAGGATTATTTAGATTAATATGCAGTTATCAAAACGATTATCATCCGTCGCATCGATGGTTACCATTGGGAATCGTTTGGCAGATGTGGGAACAGATCATGGATATGTTCCCATTTATCTTTATGAGAGAAATGTGATTCCATCTGCCATTGCCATGGATGTGAACAAAGGTCCTTTGGAAAGGGCAACATTACATATTGCGGAATCGGGTTATAAGAATGCGATCGAAACCAGACTTTCAGATGGTTTATGCGCGCTCAAAGAAGGAGAAGCGGACAGTATTGTGATCGCCGGGATGGGCGGTCCCTTAATGATCCGGATCTTAAGCGCTTATCCGAAAGTTACGGCATCGGCAAAGGAATTAATCCTGCAGCCCCAGTCGGAAATTTCCGAAGTCCGGATCTGGCTTTATGAACAGGGATATGAGATTACAGAAGAACATATGGTATTTGAAGATGGCAAATACTATTCTATGTTTCGTGCAGTAAAAAATATAGAATGCAGGAAACTTACCAGCACAGAGTATCAATTCGGCAGATTGGAAGTTTTAAAGGAAGTGGATGTTTTGAAGAACTATCTTTTGAAAGAAATTTCAGGAAAGCAGCTGATTCTCGAAAAACTTCAGGCTGAAGATACGGAAAAAAGCAAGAAACGAGCGATTGAGATCGGCCGTCTCATAGAAGAATTTCAAATGGTATTGGAAAGAATCTGAAAGGAGCAGTGCCCATGAAATGTAAAGAACTAATTGAATTGTTGGAACAGGAATTTCCGGTAAAATATGCAGTACCCGGAGATAAGACCGGATTTCAGGTGGGAGACCGGGAAAAGGAAGTGAAGCACATTTTCGTGGCCGTAGATGCATCGGATGAGAATATTGACCAAGCGATTGCATTGGGAGCAGATATGCTTTTAACGCATCATCCAATGCTCTATGCACCTCTTTCTACGGTGACGACAGACAGTTTTAACGGCAGGAGAGTCATCAAAATGATTGAGAATGGGCTTTGCTATATGGCAACGCACACCAATTATGACAGCTGCAGAATGGCAGATCTGGCAGCAGAGCGGCTGGAAATGAGGGAATGTCAGGTGCTGGAAGAGGTGGCAGACGGATGCGGAATCGGAAAAGTCGGAAATCTGCCCCAAAAAATGACATTAAGAGAATGTGCCATGTTTGTAAAGGACAAATTCCAGATTCCATCGGTAAGATTTTTTGGAAATGCAGAGCAAAAGGTTCAGATGGCAGCCATCTGTCCGGGATCCGGAAGAAGCGTTCTGGGATTTTGCCACGAAAAAGGGGCACAGGTATTTATTACGGGCGATGTGGATCATCATACAGGAATCGACCAATGGGATGATAAATTGCCGATCATAGATGCGGGACACTATGGGATTGAACATATTTATATAGAAGATATGTGTGAACTTTTGACAAAAAAATGTCCGGAACTGAAGGTAAGTAAGGCGCAGATCAAGCATCCGTTTGAAGTAGTATAACCGGGAGGAAAAACCATGGTAAAGGTGACAATTGGAACAGTCGTAAAGGAATATGCAAAAGGAACAGACTATGAGACGATCATGAAAGAGAATTATCCTGACACAGCAGGGGAGATTCTGCTGGTAAAGGTCGATCATAAGCTGGAAGAACTGCGAAAAAAAGTAAAAAGAGACTGTGTCGTAGAACCGGTTTATTTTAGCGATAATCCGGGATACAATTCCTACAGACGCAGTACGACGTTTCTGATGTTGAAGGCAATCCATGATCTCTATGAAAGAGAAGCGATTGGAAAGGTCCGTGTGGAATTTTCGGCCGGTTCAGGATATTTTTGTACCCTGAGTGGCAATGTGAAAACGGATGGGGAATTTACGGCAAAGGTTGA
The DNA here is from genome assembly GCA_964561705.1 of uncultured Lachnoclostridium sp. Classification (GTDB taxonomy): domain Bacteria; phylum Bacillota; class Clostridia; order Lachnospirales; family Lachnospiraceae; genus HGM12587. The sequence goes on from CAZLQJ010000006.1 coordinate 40,028, forward strand.
GGCGCGAATGCGAGAATATGTGCAGCAGGCACTGCCGATCCAAAAAGAAGTGATCAATACCCAGGATGCGGTCAGCCGGTTTTCGGAATATGGAATGACCGATAAGGCGGGTTTGTTCCGGTATCGCCGCGCTTCAAAGGTAAATATTTATAGTATTGGCGGTTTTCAGGATTATTATTATGGATACATGGCTCCAAACACCTCTTACCTGAAATGGTTTGCCCTAGAACCGTATGAAGATGGATTTATGCTTCAGTTTCCGAAAAAGGAAGCACCAGGGGTGATTCCACCGGTAACATTTAGTAAGAAGGTATTTCAGGTTTTGCGCGATTCGGAAGAATGGGGTAAAATGCTGGAGCTTTCTACAGTAGGGGAATTAAATGATATGATCGCCCGAGGAAATCTTTCGGAAATGATTCTGGTACAGGAGGCGATCCAGGAAAAACAGATTGGTGACATTGCCGGAAAGATTGCAAAAGATCCATCCAAACGAATCGTGATGATCGCAGGACCTTCCTCTTCCGGAAAGACAACATTTTCCCACAGGCTGTCTGTCCAGTTGCGTGCGCATGGTCTGAAACCGCATCCGATTGCCTGTGACAATTATTTTGTGGAACGGGAAGATACGCCGAAAGATGCAGACGGAAAATATAATTTTGAATGTCTGGGAGCATTGGACATTTCTTTGTTTAATGAACATATGAATCGTCTTTTGGCAGGAGAAACCGTGGAAATTCCAGAATTTAATTTCGTGACCGGAAAAAAAGAATATAAGGGAAATCAGATTTTAACACTGGGTCCGGAGGATGTGCTGATTATCGAAGGCATCCATTGCTTGAATGATGCAATGTCCGATCAACTTCCGGCAGAAAGTAAGTTTAAAATCTATATCAGTGCACTTACAATGTTGAACATTGATGAACATAATCGGATTCCGACCACAGACGGCCGGCTGATTAGAAGAATGATCCGTGATGCCAGAACCAGAGGCGCCTCTGCGAAAAAGACCATAGGAATGTGGGCTTCCGTCCGAAGAGGAGAAGAAGAAAATATTTTCCCGTATCAGGAGGATGCAGATGTGGTATTCAATTCAGCACTGGTATATGAACTTGCCGTATTGAAACAGTATGCGGAACCTTTGCTGTTTGGCATTGATCCTTCGGAAGAAGAATATGTCGAGGCAAAACGTTTGCTGAAATTTTTGGATTATTTTGTAGGTGTAGACAGCAATCTGATTCCAAACAATTCTATTTTAAGAGAATTTATCGGTGGTAGCTGTTTTCGGGTTTAAATGAAAACAGGATATAGAAAAGTTTTGAAACCATAGAGGTACAGCGTTGACGCAAGGCGTGACGTTGTGCTAAAATGAGCGTTGATCGTAAATATGAGTAGGACAAATGTTCGCGGTTTGCCTAAGATCATCAGATTTTCGGCAGAGTGAGGAAAGTCCGGGCTTCGCAGGGCAGGATGCCGGATAACGTCCGGTGGAGGT
>CAZLQJ010000007.1:0-37668 GCA_964561705.1 uncultured Lachnoclostridium sp.
GTGGCGAAAGAACATGCCTTGCATCTGAGTGAAAAACAGCAGAAACTAAAGGTTTATTATCAAAATTCTTCCGGTCAGATCGTAAATGAATATATCCGCGGTGATGAAAGAAGTTTTACCATTATGGCACTTCCGGTTCCGGCTGTAGGAGTACAGTTTGAAGAAATTTTTGAGGAAATCGTAAAGATCAATACTCTGGATTATCAGCTATATCAGGAAATCCAGCAGACCATCATCGATGCCCTTGATCAGGGAGATTGTGTACACATTCTTGGAAAAGGAGAAAATTGTACAGATCTGACGGTGAAATTGCATCCGTTAAAGGATCCGGCAAAAGAAACGATTTTTGAGAATTGTGTTGCAGATGTTAATATTCCGGTGGGCGAAGTATTTACTTCGCCGGTATTGGAGGGAACCAACGGAATTTTGCATGTCAGCGAAGTTTTCTTAAATGATCTAAAATATATTGATCTGAAAGTAGAATTGAAGGAAGGAATGGTCAGCGATTATTCCTGTGGTAATTTCGAAGATCCGGAGGAGGGAAGGAAGTATTTTCTGGAAAATGTCATGTATCACCACGAAAGCCTGCCATTGGGAGAATTTGCCATTGGTACCAATACCACAGCTTATGTGATGGCAGAAAAATATCAGATTGCAGAGAAACTGCCAATCCTGATCGCAGAAAAGATGGGACCGCATTTTGCTCTGGGAGATACCTGTTATAGCTTTAGCGAGGATCAGCACCTTTATAATCCGGACGGCAAGGAAATCATTGCCAAGGATAACAGTTGTTCGATTTTGAGGAAAGAAGATTTCTCCAAGGCATATTTCAATTGCCATACAGATATTACCATTCCATACAAGGAACTGGAACTTCTGGAGGTTATTTTAAAGGATGGAAGCCGGATCAACATTATCCGTGACGGACGTTTTGTCCTGCCGGGAACCGAAAAACTGAATCAGCCCTTTGAAGAATCTTAAGTTTACTTATCAATAGTTATGAGTAAAACTACATTGACAGTTTCTGTTGGAATCAGTAAACTAGTCAGTAGGATGAAGTTCTTACGATTATGGAGGAAATGATATGGATTACAAGAATGCAGGCGTAGATATTGAAGCTGGTTACAGATCAGTAGAATTGATGAAAAAACACGTAAAGGAAACCATGAGACCGGAAGTTTTGGGTGGTCTTGGCGGATTTTCCGGTGCATTTTCCATGAGTGCATTTAAAGACATGGAAAAACCGACCCTGGTTTCAGGAACAGACGGTGTTGGAACCAAATTAAAACTTGCATTTATTTTAGATAAACATGATACAGTGGGAATCGACTGTGTGGCAATGTGTGTCAACGATATTGCATGTGCAGGCGGAGAACCATTGTTCTTCTTAGACTACATTGCATGTGGTAAAAATGAACCGGAGAAGATTGCTTCCATCGTTAGCGGTGTTGCTGAAGGATGCAAACAGGCAGGCGCAGCGCTGATCGGCGGTGAAACTGCTGAAATGCCGGGCTTCTATCCGGTAGATGAATATGACCTTGCAGGATTTGCAGTTGGTGTGGTGGATGAAAAAGATCTGATCACAGGCGCAAATATTAAGCCGGGTGACGTACTGGTGGGTATGGCATCTTCTGGTGTACACAGCAACGGTTTTTCATTGGTTCGTAAAGTATTTTCTATGACAGAAGAAAATTTAAATACATATTATGACTGTCTTGGTACCACACTTGGAGAAGCACTGATTGCACCGACTAAAATTTATGTAAAGGCTTTAAAAGCTGTGAAGGATGCAGGTGTGACCATCAAAGGTTGCAGCCATATTACCGGCGGCGGTTTCTATGAAAATATTCCAAGAATGCTTCCGGAAGGGGTACGTGCAGTTGTTGAAAAGAACAGCTACCCAATTCCTCCAATCTTCAAAATGCTTCAGGAAGACGGAGACATTGCAGAAGAAATGATGTATAATACATACAATATGGGAATTGGTATGATGCTTGCATTAGATCCTGCAGATGTTGAAAAAGCTATGGCAGCTATGAAGGAAGCAGGGGAAGAACCATATATCGTAGGTAAGATTGAAGCAGGTGAAAAAGGAGTTACCTTATGCTAAAAGTTGCAGTTCTTGTTTCCGGCGGCGGAACGAATTTACAGGCGATCATAGATGCGGTGAAAGCCGGAAAGATCACAAATGCACAGATCTCTCTGGTAATTAGCAACAATCAGAATGCATATGCGCTGGAACGTGCAAAAAATGCAGGAATTGCATCAAAGTGTATTTCACCGAAGAAATACGAAACAAGAGAAGAATTTCACAAGGTGCTTACACAGACTTTAAAAGATGCAGGTGTAGATCTGATCGTGCTGGCAGGGTATCTGGTAGCCATTCCGGAAATGCTGGTCAGAGAGTTTCCAAACAAGATCATCAATGTGCATCCATCCCTGATCCCATCTTTTTGCGGCGTGGGATATTACGGATTAAAGGTACATGAAGCAGCACTGAAGCGTGGCGTGAAAGTAACCGGTGCGACCGTTCATTTTGTGGACTGTGGTATGGATACAGGACCGATCATTCTGCAGAAGGCAGTAGAAATTGAAGATGGCGATACGCCTGAGATCCTTCAGAAGCGTGTGATGGAACAGGCGGAATGGATCATCCTGCCGAAAGCCATTGATATGATCGCAAACGGAAAAATTGTTCAGAAATAACCAAGGGATGAGTCTGGCTTGCCGGGCTCATCTTGTGCTTAAAACAAGGATCCATGAAAGATGGAGAAAGGAAGATTTGTATGAAAATTTTAGTAGTCGGAAGCGGTGGAAGAGAACATGCATTGTGCTGGAAGATCGCACAGAGTGAAAAAGTGGAAAAAATTTACTGTGCACCGGGAAATGCAGGCGTGGCCGAGGTGGCAGAATGTGTAAGCATTGGTGCAATGGAATTTGTAAAACTTGCCGATTTTGCCAAAGAAAAAGAGATTGATCTGACTGTGATCGGTATGGATGATCCTTTGGTTGGCGGCATTGTGGATGTGTTTGAAGAAAAAGGACTCAGAATTTTTGGACCGCGTAAAAATGCTGCAATCTTGGAAGGGAGCAAGGCATTTTCCAAGGATCTGATGAAAAAATACAACATTCCGACAGCAGCATATGAAAATTTTGATGATGCACAAAAAGCTTTGGAATATCTTGAAACAGCAAGTTTTCCGATCGTTTTGAAGGCAGACGGACTTGCACTTGGAAAAGGTGTTTTAATCTGCAAGAATCTAGAAGAGGCAAAAGAGGGTGTTCGCTCTATTATGTTGGATAAAGCATTCGGAAGTGCTGGAAATCAGATGGTCATTGAAGAATTTATGACAGGTCGTGAAGTTTCCGTATTAAGTTTTGTTGATGGAAATACCATTAGGATCATGACTTCAGCGCAGGACCACAAACGTGCGTTAGACGGGGATCAGGGATTAAATACAGGTGGCATGGGAACCTTTTCTCCTAGCCCGTTCTATACAGAAGAAGTGGATGAATTTTGTAAAAAATATATCTATCAGGCAACTGTAGATGCCATGAAAGCAGAGGGAAGAGAATTTAAAGGAATTATTTTCTTCGGTTTGATGTTGACAGACAAGGGGCCTAGGGTGTTAGAATATAACGCAAGATTTGGTGATCCTGAAACGCAGGTGGTACTTCCAAGAATGAAAAATGATATTGTAGAAGTATTTGAAGCTTGTATTGATGGTACGCTGGATCAAATCACACTGGAATTTGAAGACAATGCAGCGGTGTGTGTTGTGCTTGCCAGTGAAGGATATCCTGTAAAATATGAAAAGGGACTGCCAATCAGCGGATTAGACGCTTTCAAAGATCAGAACCGTTATTTTGTATTTCATGCAGGTACCAAATTTGATAACGAGGGAAAAATCGTGACGAATGGTGGACGTGTATTAGGTGTAACAGCAACAGGAGCTACATTAAAAGAAGCCAGAGCCAATGCATACGAAGCAACAAAATGGGTTACATTTGATAATAAGTATTGCAGAAGTGACATTGGAAAGGCAATTGACGAAGCATAGAAAGGAAGATTGCCCATATGACAAAAAAAATCGTAAAACAGTTGTGGATGATATTGTTCGCAATGACTCTTTTTTGTATTCCGGTAACTGCCGTAAATGCGGCACAGATGGAGGATACAGAAGATGCAGAAAGTATTGCAGCAGAACAGTCACCGCTGACGTTTGAAATTGCAAATTTCACTTATGAGATCCTGCCGGATGCATCACAGGAAGATATGCCAAAGGGATTTACCCTGGGTGACTGGGAGTATCACGGCATTGCTGTAAAAGCAGGATTTACAGATCGCTCTGATATGGTCTGCGTCATGGGTGCAGATCAGGAGACGGGATATCAGTACCGTTTTATCTATGATCCGGCCCATGAATTATTTGTACCATATTTTGGCGCAGATATTAAGGATGGTTATGTTTATACCGTTCCAATCTATGAAGGTGCAGAAATCCCTTATGGATTTGTGGAATCCTATTTTGTGATCCAGACAGTTCCGATGTTTACGTACATGCGTGAAGATGCAGAACTTACACAGGAAGAGATTGCAGTCGGTTCCCTTTCAGAAGATAACTATTTGGTATTTTTGATGATGAATGAAACCGGGGAAGAAATCTATTATACCTATGATCTGGTGGACAGAACTTTCCAGAGAGCACTTCTGCAGAGAACGGATGCGGAAAAGATCGCTGAGTTGAATCAGACCATTGATAAACTTGCTGAAGACATTGGTGCGTTGAATGCGACCAATACAGAACGAATGAACAAACGATTAACGATCATCGGAATTTTAGTGGCAGCTGTGCTGGTCATGGCTGGTGTGATCGTAAATCTGATGCTCAAGGTTTCAAGATTGAAAAAAGGCGAGGATGAGTATTGGGAAGAAGAGCCGATGGACGAGGAAGAAGAAGCGGATGAGCCGGAAGAAGTACCGGTAAAAAAAGTTTCCAAACCCCAAAAGACGGAAGCATCGGTACGAGAACCAGAGGCCTGTGATGACATTGAGATCCTGGATCTGGATGAAGAAGATTAAAAATCATTACAGAAGAAGCTGTGGCAGAAATGCTACAGCTTTTTTGGCATATGCAGGCATATCTTGCAAAATAGTCAGGAAAATGATAACATAAAATTTTAGGAGGCATGAAAAAATGAAGGAATTATATACAGAAAAAGCCAGACAGGTTTTACGATATGCCAAAAGAATATCCAAAAAACTGGGACACTCCTATACGGGAACAGAACATCTTTTGCTGGGGTTGATCCGTCAGAAGGACTCCCTTGCCGGAAGTGTGCTGGAAGGATTTCATGTGGATGAAGATAAGATCTTAGATTATATTGACCAGCTTATTGCGCCGGTAGAATTAACAACGTTAGAACAATTGGAAGAATACAGCCCACGGGCGAAAAAAATTCTGGAAGATGCAAGAATAGAAGCGGATCGTTTTCATGAGGAAAAGATAGGTACCGAACACCTGTTGATCGCAATTTTAAAGGATTTTGACTGTATTGCATCAAAGCTGCTGAAAACCTTGAATGTCAGTGCGAAAAATGTTTATTTGGAAATCATCAATTCTATGGGTGAAGAAGGAAAAATATATAAAGAAGAACTGCAGAAGGAAAGCCAGAGAGGCGAAGGTGGTCTTTTGGAACATTATAGCCGGGATCTGACCATGCTGGCGGCCAATCGGGAGTTAGACCCGGTGATCGGAAGACAGGAAGAAATAAAACGTCTGCTACAGATTTTGAGCAGAAAGACGAAAAACAATCCTTGCCTTGTAGGAGAACCAGGGGTAGGGAAAACCGCGATTGCAGAAGGGCTTGCACAGGCAATCGTATCCGGAAATGTGCCGGAAACAATGAAAAACAAGCGTCTGATCCAGTTAGATTTGACTGCCATGGTTGCAGGAACGAAATATCGCGGAGAATTTGAAGAACGAATCAAAGCGGTGATTGATGAAGTACGTTTCCATGGGAATTATTTATTATTTATCGATGAACTGCATACCATGATCGGTGCAGGCGGAGCAGAAGGAGCCATGGATGCGTCCAATATTCTGAAACCTTATCTGTCCAGAGGTGAGATTCAGCTCATTGGTGCTACAACCATTGGAGAATACCGTAAATATATTGAAAAGGATCCGGCTTTAGAACGTCGTTTCCAGCCGGTAACGGTGGAAGAACCATCGGAGGAGGAAACACTTCAGATTCTGCAGGGACTTCGTCCGGTTTTTGAAGCGCATCATCAGGTGAAGATTACCGAGGAAGCCATGGAAGCAGCAGTGAAACTTTCCAAAAGATATATTAATGACAGATTTTTGCCGGATAAGGCCATAGATGTCATTGACGAAACTTCAGCAAAGGTTTGCCTGGGAGGAGCCAAACGGGAACATTTTAATGAGACTGAAGAACAGCTGGATGAACTTCAGAAGCAGAGGGAAGAAAAAATCTTTGCAGAAGATTATGAAACTGCCCGTCAGCTGAAAGAAGAAATTCGTGTGCTGGAAGAAAAACTGGAAAAAGAGAAAAAGACTTCCGGACGAAAAAGGAAACTTTTGGTACAAAAAGCAGATGTGGAAGCTGTGATTGCGGACTGGACCAAAATCCCGGTGGAAAAACTGGCAGCAAAAGAGTCGGAGCGACTGAGAAATCTGGAAAATCTGTTGCACAAAAGAGTCGTTGGACAGGAAGAAGCGGTACATGGGGTTGCCAAAGCGGTGAAACGAGGCAGAGTGGGATTAAAAGATCCAAAACGGCCAATCGGTTCGTTTCTGTTTCTGGGTCCTACGGGTGTCGGAAAAACAGAATTGTCCAAAGCATTGGCAGAGGTACTGTTTGGCAGTGAAGATGCCATGATCCGTGTTGATATGTCAGAATATATGGAAAAACATAGTGTGTCAAAAATGATCGGTTCACCGCCAGGCTATGTAGGTCATGAAGACGGCGGACAATTAAGTGAGAAGGTACGCAGACATCCATATTCTGTTATTTTATTTGATGAGATCGAAAAAGCGCACCCGGATGTATTTAATATTTTACTTCAGGTGCTGGATGATGGAAGAATCACGGATTCGCAGGGAAGAGTTGTTGATTTTAAAAATACAGTCATTATCATGACCTCCAATGCCGGTGCAAGTGCGATCATTTCGCCGAAAAAACTGGGCTTTGGTGCAAAAGAGGATGCAAAGGCGGACTACGAACGGATGAAAGCCGGTGTGATGGAAGAAGTTAAACATATTTTCAAACCGGAGTTTTTGAACCGAATTGATGAAATTACTGTGTTCCATACGTTAAAAGAAGAACACTTAAAGAAAATCGTAGGACTTTTGCAGAAAGAACTTTCCAAGCGATGCAAAGAGCAGATGGGAATCGAACTGCAATTTAGAAATACGGTAAAAGAGTTGATCGTTCAGGAAGGAAAAGACGAAAAATATGGTGCAAGACCATTAAAACGTGCGATGCAGACCAAGGTAGAAGATACCTTAACAGATGAGATCCTGAATGGAAAGATCAAAAGCGGAGATACGGTTGTGGTCGGCGTTTCCGGGAAAAAATGCGTATTTCACGTAAAGTGAGAGAATCATCTTAATCGAAGGAGTAAATATGGCAAAAGCAAAGACAAATGTATTTTTTTGTCAGGAATGCGGGTACGAGTCTGCAAAATGGATGGGACAGTGCCCGGGATGCAAGGCTTGGAATAGTTTTGTAGAAGAACCGGTAGAAAAATTAAGGGGAAAGACCTCCTTCCGCATGGGAGATTCTGCATCAAAACCGGTAACAATTGAAGAAATTGAATTTTCGGAAACAGAACATATCAGTTCCGGAATTAAGGAACTTGACCGGGTGCTGGGTGGTGGAATCGTGCCGGGATCTCTGGTTTTGGTAGGCGGTGATCCGGGAATCGGAAAATCCACCATTCTTTTGCAGGTGTGTAAAAATCTGGCGGCAGCAGGTGTATCGACACTTTATGTATCAGGAGAAGAATCCTTAAGGCAGATCAAGATGCGTGCTGCAAGGATTGGAAAATTTACCTCTGATGTGAAATTTATGTGTGAAACCAGTCTTTCCGTCATTGAGAATACCATTACAAAGGAAAAACCAACCATTGTGATCATTGATTCAATCCAGACAATGTGCAATGAGGAGATTTCGTCTGCACCGGGGAGTGTCTCTCAGGTTCGGGAATCAACTTCTGTATTAATGCAGCTTGCAAAAAAACAGGGCGTAATGATCTTTATCGTAGGCCATGTGACAAAAGAAGGAACTGTGGCAGGACCGCGGGTTTTGGAACATATGGTAGATACGGTGCTTTATTTTGAAGGGGATCGGCATGCCTCTTATCGAATCCTGCGAGGGGTAAAAAACCGTTTTGGTTCGACCAATGAGATTGGTGTTTTTGAAATGCGGGAAGACGGGTTGGCGGAGGTGGCAAATCCTTCAGAATATATGTTGAGCGGCAGACCGGAAAATGCTTCAGGTTCTGTGGTTGCCTGCTCTATGGAAGGTACAAGACCGATTTTAATAGAAATCCAGTCGCTGGTCTGCCGGACCAGTTTTGGAATACCAAGAAGGACTGCGGCAGGAACCGATTTTAACAGAGTCAATCTTTTGATGGCAGTTTTGGAGAAGCGTTTAAACATGCCCCTATCCTCTTGTGATGCCTATATTAATATTGCAGGGGGAATCCGGATGAATGAACCAGCCATCGATCTTGCCATGGTGCTTGCCATCATTTCCAGCTATCAGGACAAACCGGTAGATGAAAAGACCATTGTTTTTGGAGAAGTCGGATTGAGTGGTGAAGTGCGTGCGGTCAGAATGGCAGCCCAGCGTGTGATGGAGGCAAAGAAGCTGGGATTTCAAAGAGTCATCCTTCCGAAGGTTTCTGCTGATACAATGGAGCCGATAGAAGGGATCCGACTGGTTGGTGTATCTACGGTGGCAGATGCCATGAGATGCATTGGATGATTTTCAATATTTTTTAATAAGAAAAACACAAATTCGTCACAAAACGTTGGTAGACTAACCACATAAAGAAAAAAGATCAATGTGGATTGACGAAAGGAGTAATTGTCGTGAGCGAATATAGATTCACAGGTCCGTTTTATAACGATAATGAGGAGCCGAATTACGGCTATGATAATGAACAGGGAGAACCGTTTGCAGTCCCTCCTTTAAATGAAGAAAATGTCCGGAAAACAGAAGGTGAAAACTTTACAGAACAGCAGGCACAGCCAGGAACAAAAGAAGAAAAGAAGAAAACATCTTTTGGAAAAACACTTTTAAAAACTGCATGTATCGCACTGGTTGGAGGTGTGGTAGCAGGCGGTGCATTTTTAGGTGTTGCTTATACTGGCAGTCAGAAACTTGGAATTGGCAAAAGCCAGCAGACAGTAACGGAGATCCAGAAGGCATCCGGTACGGCAATCGCAGCAAATAGTGTCAACAACAGCATTGACTGCTCGGCTGTGGTAGAACAGTGTCTGCCTTCGATCGTTTCCATTAACAATAAAGGTGTACAGGAAATCCAAAGCTGGTTTGGAACCTTTCAGCAGGAAACCAGCGGCAGCGGTTCCGGTATTATCATTGGTGAAAATGATAGCGAACTTTTGATTGTGACCAACTATCACGTAGTTGCAGATTCTCAGGAATTAAGCGTATATTTCAGCTTTGATGAAAGCGAGGAAGAGGATGCATCTAAGGTTGTTAGTGCAAAAATCAAAGGCTATGATTCAGGCAAGGATCTGGCAGTGATTTCTGTAAAATTGGCAGATATCCCGCAGGAGGCAAAGGAACAGATTAAGATCGCTACCGTAGGCGATTCTTCCCAGTTAAAAGTAGGAGAGCAGGTGGTAGCAATCGGAAATGCCCTAGGCTATGGACAGTCAACAACTACCGGTATCGTCAGTGCGTTAAATAGAGATGTGACACTGACAGGAACCAATGGACAGACCATCAGCAATAAGTTGATCCAGGTTGATGCAGCCATTAATCCGGGAAACAGCGGCGGTGCCCTTTTGAACATGAGGGGGGAAGTTGTAGGGATCAACTCTGCAAAACTTGCTTCCGAGGAAGTAGAGGGCATGGGCTATGCAATTCCGATTTCAGAGGTTGAAAGCATTATTGGTGATCTGATGAACAAAGAAACCAGAGATAAGGTAGCAGAAGGTCAGGAAGGCTATCTGGGAATCAAATGTCTGGATATGACCGCAGAAGTTGCACAGACTTACGATCTTCCAGTCGGTGTTTATGTAAAATCAGTGGTAAGCGGAAGTGCAGCAGAACGTGCAGGCATTCAGGCTGGTGATGTGATTGTGAAGATGGAAGGAAGTTCCGTAAGTAGCGCGGATGAGCTGATTGATGCCCTGGGATACTATAAAGCCGGAGAAACCGTGAATCTGGTGGTTAAAACAAGGGCTACAGGATATCAGGAGCAGGAAATTCAGGTTACATTGAGCAGTGCTTCACAGGCTGGAATTGAATAGTTTTGAAAAAATAAAATATTTATGAAGAATTGAAAGAGGTATAGGAATCTATGCCTCTTTTGTGTTAAGATAAAAGACAGATTTACAGAAAGGCAGCAGACATATGGAAATCAGAGAAGAATTCATAGATGAAAATCAAAATACCGATGAGTATGAAAAATATTGTTTTGTATGTAAAAGACCGGAAAGTAAAGCCGGGAAAATGATCAAGATGATGGAAGGCATGTATATCTGCCCGGATTGTATGCAAAAAACCATGGATGCGGTGAGTGCAAGTCCGTTAAATCTGGATAAATATACAGAAAAAAGTGAAGATCTGGAAATGCCGAAAGGTCCGAATATCAGCATGATCAATCTGACGGATTTTCCCGGCTTTATGCCACAGAGAAAAAAGGTAAAAAAGAAAAAGAAGGATCAAAAACCGGCGATCGATCTGAAAGACATTCCGGCACCGCACCAGATCAAGGCACAGCTGGATGAATATGTGATCGGTCAGGAATATGCGAAAAAAGCCATTTCCGTGGCTGTTTATAACCATTATAAACGTGTGGCGACCAATACCATGGACAGTATCGAAATCGAGAAATCAAACATTTTGATGATTGGACCGACCGGATGCGGGAAAACTTATCTGGTAAAGACTTTGGCGAAACTTTTGGATGTGCCTTTGGCCATTGCGGATGCCACAACACTCACAGAGGCTGGGTATATCGGAGATGATATTGAAAGCGTGGTATCCAAACTTCTGGCAGCGGCAGATAATGATGTTGAAAAGGCGGAAAGAGGCATTATCTTTATTGATGAGATTGATAAGATCGGTAAGAAGAAAAACCAAAATCAGAGAGACGTAAATGGGGAAGCGGTACAGCAGGGACTCTTAAAACTTCTGGAAGGTGCAGAGGTGGATGTGCCGGTAGGATCAAACAGTAAAAATGGCATGGTTCCGATGGAAACCGTGGATACAAGAAATATTCTGTTTATTTGCGGCGGCGCATTTCCGGGAATGGATGAGATCATTAAAGAACGCCTAAATAAACAGTCCTCGATTGGATTTAATGCGGATCTTAAGGACAAATATGATCATGATAAAAACATTTTACAGAAGGTGACTGTAGAAGATGTAAAAACCTTTGGAATGATACCAGAATTTATCGGTCGTCTCCCAATTCTGCTTTCTTTGGAAGCACTTACGGAAGAAATGTTGGTAAAAATCTTAAAAGAGCCGAAAAATGCCATTTTAAAGCAGTATCAAAAGCTTTTAGAACTGGATGAGGTGCAGTTGGAATTTAATGAGGCGTCTCTGGAAGCCATTGCTAGGAAGGCCATGGAAAAGGATACGGGTGCAAGAGCCCTTCGTGCCATTATTGAAGAATTTATGTTGGATATTATGTATGAAATCCCGAAAGATGACAATATTGGACGTGTAACCATTACACGGGAATATATTGAACACACCGGCGGTCCGATCATTGAAATGCGTGGAACAAAAAATATTGAGCAAAAAGGATAGAGGGAGAAAATAGGATGAAATTTACAAAGATGCATGGCATTGGCAATGATTATGTATATGTCAATTGTCTGGAAGAAACCGTAGAAAATCCAAGTGAGACAGCAAAAATTGTCAGTGACAGACATTTTGGGATTGGTTCAGACGGGCTGATTCTGATTAAGCCGTCCCAAGTTGCCGATTTTCAGATGGATATGTACAATGCAGATGGTTCCAGATCGGAAATGTGTGGAAATGGTGTGCGTTGTGTCGCAAAGTACGTATATGATTATGGATTAACAGACAAAACGGAAGTTGCAATTGAGACCGGTGCAGGAATTAAAAACATTGTGCTGACCATTCGTGATGGAAAAGTTGAAAAAGCCAGAGTAGATATGGGAGAACCCATTTTAAAACCGGAGCTGATTCCGGTCGTCGGAGAAGGGGAACCGCTGGTAAATGAGCCGATTCTGGTAGATGGTAAGGAATATCGCATGACCTGTGTTTCCATGGGAAATCCTCATGCAGTCATTTTCCTGGACGAGGATGTGAAAAATCTGGAAATTGAAAAGATTGGACCGAAGTTTGAAAATCATGAACGTTTTCCAAAACGTACCAATACAGAATTTATGAAGGTACTGGATCGAAATACCATGGATATGCGTGTTTGGGAGCGCGGTTCCGGGGAAACCTGGGCCTGTGGTACAGGAACCTGTGCTTCTGTAGTGGCGGCTGTGTTAAATGGTCTGACGGAACGTAAGGTATTGGTTCATCTTCTGGGCGGAGATCTGGAAATTCTTTGGGATGAAAAAGATAATCATGTCTATATGACAGGACCGGCAACAACTGTATTCGATGGAGAAATCCAATTATAAAAAAGTGCTTCGGGAAAGTTCCCGGAGCACTTTTCATATCTTATAATAATTTGATACCGTGATATTCTGCTTCTTCACGCATATCGTCCGGCCAGATGGAACACTGAACCTCGCCGATGTGTGCCTTTCTTAAGTAGAACATGCACAGACGGGACTGACCGATACCGCCGCCGATGGTATATGGAAGTTCTCCCTTGATCACGGATTTCTGGAATGGAAGTTCTGCACGTTCTTCACATCCTGCAATCTTCAGCTGACGAAGAAGTGCTTCTTTATCCACACGGATTCCCATGGAAGAAAGTTCCAGAGAGCGATTTAATACCGGATACCATACGATGATATCACCGTTTAAGTGCCAGTCATCATAATCCGGTGCACGACCGTCATGTGGCTCACCGGTAGACATTTTATCACCAATGCCCAAAATAAATACGGCACCTTTTAATTTTGCGATCTTATCCTCCCGCTCTTTGGTGGTATAGCCCGGATACATTTCTGCCAGTTCCTCAGAGGTAATAAAGAAGATGTCCTTTGGAAGGATTTCTTCTATGTAATCATAGCGGATAGACATATATTTTTCGGTTTTTTTAATGGCTTTGTAAACTTTACGAACCACCTCTTTTAAGGTGTCGATATTACGCTGTTCTTTTAAAATGATCTTTTCCCAGTCCCATTGATCTACAAAAATGGAATGGATATTATCTGCAACTTCATCCCTACGGATCGCATTCATATCTGTATAAAGACCTTCGCCAGGATGAAAACCATACTTTTTCAGTGCGTAGCGCTTCCATTTTGCAAGAGACTGTACGATCTCTGCCATTTTTCCGTCCTGTTCCTTGATATCAAAATCTACCGGACGTTCAATACCGTTTAAGTTGTCATTCAGACCGGATTCCGGAGTAACGAACAGTGGTGCTGTCACGCGCAGCAATGTGAGCTGTTCCGAAAGTGCCTGCTGAAAGAAGTCTTTGATCGTTTTGATCGCTTCCTGTGTCTCGTAGAGATTCAGCTCTGAACGGTAGTTTGAAGGGATGACTAAATTTTCCATAATATTCTCCTTTGCCCAGAATGCTCATGAGCATATACCTAAAGTATTCTTCTATTTTTTGATTATAACACTATCTCTCAAAATAACAAGGAAAAAATCCCATTTTATTTGATAAAAGTAGGGAGTTTTGTTTGACCATGCTTCTAAACTGTGCTAAAATTAACCTATGTTTGGGCGGAATAGTCCTGCATAGATCTTTTTTAGGAGGTACCGCAATGAGCAAGGGTACAGTTAAGTGGTTTAACAACCAGAAAGGATACGGATTCATTTCAGATGAAGAAGGAAATGATGTATTCGTACACTACACAGGATTAAACATGGAAGGCTTTAAGACAGTAGAAGAAGGCCAGGCGGTTGAATTTGAAGTAGTTAATGGAGCAAAAGGTCCACAGGCGACCAATGTAACAAAGCTCTAATTCAATATATGTCTATATTGTAAAAAAAGCATCACGCTGTAAGTTTTGTAAAATCCTTACAGTGTGATGCTTTTTTGATCATTCGCTGATCTCATAAATCTCGTACAGTCCAATATCAGAATTGAAATGATAAGAGAAGGTATAACTGCTGCCCAATACAGCATTGTAAAGGACAAGGTGTACCGGATATTCTTCAAAATAAAAGGTCGTTTCTGCACCATCAAAAGAGAAAAGTGCCGTATGATTGTCTTCCAGTCCTTCAAAGATCCCGGAAACATTCTCATAATCTTCTTCAGTCGGTGGCGCTGCAGTTTCATTTTCTGCATCCTCGAGGGAAGTTTCGGCAGGCTGTGCGGCCTGTCTGCTGGTGACTGGTTGATCGGAACTTCCACAGGCACAAAGAGTGAGTAGGGTAAGAAGTAATAAAAGTATAAATAAAATACTTTGTCTCTTCATTGAATACCTCCATAAATACATTCACCGGCAAAATAAACACGGCCGGTCAGAATAAAAAAATACTCTGATATTATCCTATAAAATAATTATGAAAAGAACAAGAGGGAAAAATTTAATATTTTATGAATTTTTTTGCTAATATACAGGAAAAGCGGTATAATTGGGAGAAGAATTCGATAAATGAGGAGAAAACTATGCTGGGTGAATGTCATGCACATATGATCATGGATGGAAAAAATTACAAGGAAGCAGTTTCATTACATCGAAATGGCGTTGCAGAACAGGTACTCCATGAACGTTTTCAGGAATATCAAAAGGCAGGAATTACATTTATCCGGGATGGCGGTGATTGTTACGGAGTGTCCCGGCAGGCGAAGCAGATTGCTTCCCGTTATGGCATTACCTATCTGACACCGATATTTGCAATCCATCAGAAGGGTCATTATGGTGGAATCGTAGGACGGGAATTTGCAGACTGCAAAGAATATTATGAACTGGTGAAGGAAGTAAAGGTGTCAGGCGGTGATTTTATCAAGATCATGGTCAGCGGACTCATTGATTTTGGCCAGTATGGGGTATTATCGGAAGAAGGCTTAGATGCGGCCCTGATCAATGAGATGATTCATATAGCCCATGAAGAGGGGATGGCAGTTATGGCTCATTGCAATGGGGCAAGAACCTTGGAGGCTGCGGCAGATGCAGGGGTTGACAGTGTGGAGCATGGTGCGTATAGTGATGAGCAGGCCTTGTGTGCAATGGTAGAAAATCAGGTAATCTGGACTCCTACAGTTTCACCGGTCGGTAATTTGAAGGGTGGACATAGATTTGAGGATGCGGTGACAGAAAAGATTACACAGGAGCATTTAAGGCGGATCAGACAGTTTGTAAAGATGGGCGGTCAGATCGCTCTTGGAAGTGATGCAGGTGCCTGGAGAGTTCCCCATGTGGAAGGTTTGCGGACAGAACTTGCATATTTAAGCCGGATCGTGGAAGAATCACATTTGAAGCAGACGGAAAATAGGATCCGAAAGAAATTTTCGAAAGGATATGAAATGATATGATGCAGGAACAGTTATCCAGAACAGAGCTGCTGATTGGCAGTGAGGGACTGGAAAGACTAAAAAATTCCAGAGTTGCCATTTTTGGGATTGGCGGAGTTGGCGGTTATGTGACGGAAGCATTGGCAAGAAGCGGGGTAGGAGCTTTTGATCTGATTGACAGTGATACGGTTGCATTGTCCAATTTAAACCGTCAGATCATTGCGACAAGGGATACCCTTGGAAAATATAAAACAGAAGTGATGAAGGAAAGAATCCTGTCCATTTGTCCGGAGACAAAGGTGGAAGTACACAATTGTTTTTATTTGCCGGAGACACGAGATCAGTTTGATTTTTCAAAATATGATTATGTGGTAGATGCCGTAGATACGGTAACTGCCAAAATCGACCTGATCTTAAGTGCGAAAGAGGCAAAGGTGCCGGTGATCAGCAGTATGGGAGCCGGCAATAAAATGAATCCTGCCATGTTTGAGGTGGCAGATATTTATAAGACCAGTGTCTGTCCTCTGGCAAAAGTTATGAGAAGAGAACTGAAAAAACGTGGAGTTGACCATCTGAAGGTGGTATATTCGAAAGAGGAAGCCATTAAACGGGAGAGTGAAGAACGAAAACCGGTGCCGGGAAGTATCGCTTTTGTGCCGTCGGTGGCAGGACTTATCATTGCAGGAGAAGTAGTAAAGGATTTGATTGAATGGAAGAACAGGTAAGGAAGAAAAAAATATTGGAACCATATGAAGAAATTGAAAGAGCATTGATCAAAAAATTCAGAAAGCCGATCTGGAGAAAGTTTACGCAGGCGATCAATGATTACGATCTGATCCAGGAAGGGGATAAGATTGCAGTCTGCATTTCCGGAGGGAAGGATTCGATGCTGCTGGCAAAACTGATGCAGGAGCTGCAGCGCCATGGAAAATTCCCATTTGAACTGGTATTTTTGGTGATGGATCCGGGATATCATCCAAAAAACCGCAAAAAGATTGAGGAGAATGCAAAACTTTTGAACATTCCCGTAACGATCTTTGAAAGTCCGATTTTTAATTCAGTGGTAGAGATCGAAGATAATCCATGTTATCTGTGTGCCCGCATGCGAAGAGGCTATCTTTATAAAAATGCACAGGATCTTGGCTGTAATAAGATTGCTTTGGGGCATCATTTTGATGATGTTGTAGAGACTATTCTTATGGGAATGATCTATGGAGCACAGATCCAGACCATGATGCCAAAACTTCACAGTACCAATTTTGAGGGGATGGAACTGATCCGTCCGATGTATTTGATCAAGGAAGAAGATATTTTGGCATGGCGTGATTATCATGGACTGGAATTTTTACAGTGTGCCTGTCGTTTTACGGAAAAAATTTCTGAAGCGGAGGATGGTGTTGGAGAATCCAAACGTCAGGAAATGAAAATGCTTATGAAGCAGTTTCGTGCGACCAGCAAACATATTGAAATGAATATTTTCCGTAGTGTGGAAAATGTAAATTTAAGTACGGTCATTGCTTATAAAAAGGATGGTGTGGAGCATCATTTTCTGGAAACCTACGACAGAGGCAGAAAATTCCGCAAGACGGAATATGGGGAAATCCCGGAAGTGATGAAACTGATCCATCAGGCACAGTCCTATATGAAGGAACAGGGGATTGACCAGTGGCAGAACGGCTATCCAAATGAAGGTGCGATCGCACAGGATATTGCCAAGGGATACAGCTATGTAATGGAAGAAAACGGGAAGATCATTGGAACCATGGCGGTCCTTTTTGATGGAGAACCGACCTATGAGCGCATTTATGATGGTACATGGAAAACCGTAGAGATCCCTTATGCTGCCATTCACCGGGTGGCAGTAGCTGCCGAATGCAAGGGACAGGGAATTGCCGGTGCTATGGTTGACGAAGTCGTGAAAATGTGCAGAGAAAAGGGGATAACCAGCATTAAAAATGACACCCATGTGGACAATCAATCGATGCAGCGGATGCTGGCAAAGAACGGATTCGAATATTGCGGCAAAATCTATCTGGAAGATGGAGCAGAGCGGATCGCATTTGAGAAGATGGTGGAAACTGAATTGTAAAAATGTGGAAGGAAGTTTAAAAAAATCCCTTCGAAGGAACCATTAGGAGCCTCCGGAGGGATTTTATTCTATTTTAGGGCATTTTCCGCATACGTGGTGGTAACCAGTGTGCCATAAGGTACCCGTTCCTCCAGCTCGCCTGCTTCCATGAGAATATCCTGCAGGAGGAGAAAAGCATCTTCTTCAAAAATTAAGTTTTCTTTCCAGGTATCCTGGTCATAATAGCGTTTAACAATGGTGGTAAGTTGGTCAGAATCTGTTTCAGCAAATTGTGGTTTTATAACTTTTGCAATCTCTTCCGGTGTATGTGAGTTTACATAATCCATTCCTTTTTGTAATGCATTGGTAAAGTTCTGGATGATTTCAGGGTGTTCTTTAAGATAACTTTCCTTTGCAGAAAATGCGGTATAAGGAACGTAGCCGGATGCCTCCCCTAAGGAAGCCACTACATAGCCTGCATTTTCACTTTCCAGTGCAGTAGCAGAAGGCTCAAATTCCACCGTGAAATCCCCTTTTCCACCAGAGAAGGCTGCGGCGGTACTGCCAAAGTCAATGCTTTGGTCGATGGTGAGATCCGTAGTAGGATCAATGCCCTGCTTCTTTAAAACATATTCAAAGACCATCTGAGGCATACCGCCTTTTCGTCCTCCGAGTACATAGCTTCCTTTCAGATCATTCCAATCAAAATCTTCCATCGGTTCGCGAGAGACCATGAAGTTTCCGGCACGCTGGGTAAGCTGTGCGAAGTTTACCAGGTAATCATCTGCTTCTTGATTATAAATGTAGATTGTACTTTCAGACCCCATAAATGCGATATCTGCCTCGCCGGAGATCACCGCTGTCGTCACCTTATCTGCGCCAAATGCCGTCACAAGGTCAAGATCAATGCCTTCCTCCTCGAAATATCCCTCCTCGATCGCCACGTACATCGGCGCATAAAAGATCGAATGCGCCACTTCGCTTAAGGTTACCGTCGTAAGATCAGAATTTTTCCCGGAACCGCAGGCAGTCAGAAGTGTAACGATCAGGATCCCGCTCAGTGCAAGAAATAAAAATTTTTTCATACAAAAATCCTCCCATTTGTCACTAACCAGTATATGCGTTTTTAGAGCAGAAGTTCCCACAGGATCATCCTTAGTTTAAATATAGAATCTGTTTTGCAGTTCATTTGAAGGATCGAATTTCAATTTGCAATTATAAGGTGTATGGAGCGTGGTATAATAATGGAAAGAAAATTCCGGTTTGGCAGAGAAAGCCAACCAAAGGAGAGAGTGATCAAATTGGCAAACGAAGAGAAAAAAGATTTTAATGCGATGCTTCACAATCCTAAAAATATGCCGAAAATTCAAATTGTGACGGACAAAAAAACAATTGAAATCTACGGTGGTAATAAAATGTATTTTGCGCCGCCGATCGATTATGACAGTGTCTTCCATAAATTTTGTACCAGATTAGGAAAAGGGTATCGCATTTTTGTGACGAAAGTGTTATGATAGTGCCAGATGTTATCAAAAAACGAAAAGATGACAATTTATAGAAAAAACTGAAAGGTAAAGTGATAAAATGCAAGACTTAGGAATGGTTGTAATCACAAGTGGGAAAAAAGTACTCGAATTGGAAAGAGACTCGATCCTTTATGTAAAAATGGATGGAAATAACGCGGCAATCCATATTTCCAGAGATTATGTTCATTATATAAGGGTCACATTTGCGGAACTACAAAAACAGCTGGGAAGCAACTTTGTGAATATTAAAAGAGGATGTCTGGTAGCAGCAATGGCAGTGCATAATGTGACAGATAAAGTCAATTTGTGTAATGGGGAGTCCTTGGAATATGCAACACGAAAAAAAGGTGAGATCATCCGGGAAATCCAAGAAAAGCAGGAACGGATCATCAATATGCTGAAGTCAGACAATGCACCGGATACAGAGGAAGAATATCAGGAATATTATAAGATATTTAGAAAGATGCCGATCGCATTTGCAGATATTGAAATGGTATTTGATAAAGGATGTCGGGCAATTGACTGGATTTTCCGTTATGCAAATCCAGCACTGGCAGATCTGGAAAAAATTCCTTTAGAAGAGATTGTTGGAAGAAGTTTTGGAAGTCTGTTCCCAAATATGGATTCGAAGTGGCTGCGTTGTTATGAACGCGCGGCAATCTATGGCGAGATTTTGAAGATTATTGATTACAGTCCGGAAATCGATACCTATCTGGATATCATCTGTTTCCCTACATTCCCGGGGCATTGCGGTTGTATTCTGTTTGATGTTGCGAAGATCAAATCCTTTAGAAAAGTGGATGATGCAGAGCGCGCGCTCGGTATATTTTTACAGCAGATGATGAGATAAAAAGGTAGAAAATCCTCTTGCAGATATAAGAACGTTCAGAAAATCCTTTACATGTAGTATTAAATACTATATAATGAAACGAAAGTACAATGAGTAATTGTCAAAATAGCAAGGGGTAGTGTATATGAATATAGAAGCGGATAGAGTTTTGGACAGTATTTTAGAGAGCCTTTCCAAAATGGAGTATGTAAAATCTACGGAAATTCCGAATATTGATCTTTATATGGATCAGGTGCTGACATTTATGAACAGTCACCTGAAGGAAGCGAAGCGTTACGAAAGTGATAAGATCCTGACGAAGACTATGATCAATAATTATGCAAAAAATCATCTGCTTCCGGCACCGGATAAGAAAAAATATTCGAAAGAGCACATCATTGTGCTGATCTTTATCTATTATTTTAAAAATATTTTGTCGATTGGTGATATACAAAGTATTTTAAGTCCACTGACAGATCATTATTTTGCAAAAGGAAAAGAATTGAATCTGGAAAGAATCTACGAAGAGGTATTTAGTCTGGAAAAAGGTCAGATTGAGCAGCTGAAGGAATCTTTGACGAAGGATTACGAAAGGGCAGGAAATACTTTTACGGAAGAAGCAGAAGAGGACAGAGCTTTTTTACAGAAATTTTCTTTTATCTGTACCTTGAGTTATGAAATTTATATCAGAAAACAGATTATTGAAAAGATGATTGACGATATGACAAAGGATCAGAATGAAAAAGAGTAAAAAAATGAAAAATATTGTTGACAACGTGCTGCAATCTGTGATATAACATCATGGTAGCAGTTGCGTAGGGATATAGTTCAGTTGGTAGAACGTTGGTCTCCAAAACCAAATGTCGAGGGTTCGAGTCCTTCTGTCCCTGCTGATAGAAGCCGCAGTCGAAAGATTGCGGCTTCTTTGATTCTAAAGAAAACGAAGGAAAAGATTGTCAAAATTAGTAGCCTGGATAATGAAAATTCAGTAAAAAATATGACTTAACAAATACAACATTTCATAGTAAAATGAATTTAATTTAATGAAAAATATACACAGAATGAGAACTAAGGAGACGTAAGATGGAATTATTAGAACAGCGTATTCAAAAAGATGGTGTTGTAAAACCAGGAAATGTGTTAAAAGTGGATAGTTTTATCAATCACCAGATGGATGTGGAATTATTCAATGAAATGGGAAAGGAATTTAAGCGTTTGTTTGCAGACAAACCGATCAACAAAATTCTAACCATCGAAGCATCCGGAATCGGAATTGCCTGTATCGTTGCACAGCATTTTCAGGTGCCAGTCGTATTTGCGAAAAAGACCCAGAGCATTAATCTGGATGGTGAAATGTATACAGCAAAGATCGAATCATTTACGCATAAAAGAGTTTATGATGTGATCGTTTCTAAAAAATTTATTACTCCGGAGGATCACATTCTGATCATTGATGATTTCCTGGCAAACGGATGTGCGGTAAAGGGACTGATCGAACTGATTGAAGCTGCCGGTGCGACCATTGAAGGTGTTGGGATCGCCATTGAAAAGGGCCAACAGATTGGCGGAAAAGAATTAAGAGCCAAAGGTCTTCAGGTGGAATCTTTAGCAATCATTGAAAGCATGGATGATAAGACCGGAGAAATCGTATTCCGTAAAGCCTAAAGAGGAAAATATCAGGGAGAGAACAGACGTATATGAAAAAACAAGAAACAAGTGATATCAATAATATTTATAAATTGGATGGAAAAGTACCTTTGCTGAAGTCTATTCCATTTGGTCTGCAGCATATTTTGGCCATGTTTGTATCCAATCTGACGCCGATCACATTGATCGCAGCAGCAGCCCGTCCGGAGCTTTCACAGGCACAGATTTCCATGCTGCTTCAGAATGCTATGCTGGTAGCGGGAATTGCAACATTGATCCAATTATTCCCGGTATGGAAGGTGGGTTCCAGACTTCCGATCGTTATGGGTGTTAGTTTTACCTTTGTAACGGTGCTTTGTACAGTAGGTGCAAACTATGGTTATCCGACCGTAGTAGGTTCAGTATTGGTAGGCGGTATTTTGGAAGGTACCTTGGGACTGTTTGCGAAATATTGGAGAAAACTCATTAGTCCTATCGTAGCAGCTTCTGTAGTAACTGCGATTGGATTTTCTTTATTTACCGTAGGTGCCCGTTCGTTTGGGGGCGGCTACAGTGAAGATTTTGGTTCTGTAGAAAATCTGGTCATTGCAGGAGTGACTTTGGCTACCTGTCTTGGCTGGAATATTTTGGCAAAAGGATATGTGCGCCAGCTTTCTGTATTGGTCGGTCTGATCGTCGGATACGTGGTTGCGATCATTTTTGGAAAAGTAGATCTGAGTGTGATTTTTTCAAGCGGTATCATTTCATTGCCAACGATCCTGCCGTTTGTACCAGAATTTAATGTAGGTGCGATCGTTTCTGTAGCAATCATTTTTATGGTATCTGCAGCAGAAACCATTGGAGATACCACGGCAATGACTGCTTCCGGTTTAAACAGAGATATTACGGATGCTGAGATTTCAGGTTCGCTGGCATGTGACGGTTATGCATCCGCTATTTCTTCTTTATTTGGGTGTCCGCCAGTCACCTCGTTCTCTCAGAATGTGGGTCTGATTGCTATGACCAAGGTTGTAAACCGTTATACCATTGCTACAGGAGCAGCAGCGATGATCCTTGCCGGCTTACTTCCTCCAATTGCCAACTTCTTTGCTTCCCTGCCGGAGGCAGTGCTCGGAGGATGCACCATCATGATGTTTGGTACGATCTTAACATCCGGTATGGAAATGATCGCAAAATGTGGTTTTACCCAGAGACATATTACCATTGTCTCCCTTTCCCTTGCCATTGGGATTGGATTTACAACAGCAAGTGAAGTGGGAATCTGGTCAGCTTTTCCGGAAGCAGTTCAGAATGTGTTCGCTTCTAATGTAGTTGCAGTGGTATTTGTAATGTCCATTCTTTTAGACCGCATTCTTCCGAAAAATATGGAAATGGAAAAGCTTGGAGAATAGAAGAAAAAACAGATGTTCCTATTCAAAAAGGTTATAAAGATTAATTAATAAAAACTGATTGACGTTCTAAAAATAAATCATTATTATTAGATACAATAGCGAAAAAGTGTTTATATACGAAAGGAGATTTCTATCATGGCGTACTATTATAGTGAACCATCCCATACATTCAGCGAATATCTGTTAGTGCCGGGGTATTCAGGCAGCGAGTGCATTCCGGCAAACGTTAGTTTAAAAACTCCATTAGTAAAGTTTAAAAAAGGTGAAGAACCATCCTTATCTTTAAATATTCCTTTGGTTTCAGCAGTCATGCAGTCTGTATCAAATGATACAATGGCTGTTGCACTGGCAAGAGAAGGCGGTGTTTCCTTTATTTATGGCTCCCAGACCATCGAAGCACAGGCAGAAATGGTCAGAAAGGTAAAGGCATACAAAGCCGGATTTGTAGTAAGTGACTCTAATCTAGTGCCAGACAATACGCTGGCAGAGGTACTTGCATTAAAAGAAAAGACAGGACATTCTACCATGGCGGTTACTGATGATGGAACGCCTCATGGAAAATTATTAGGGATCGTAACCGGAAGAGATTATCGTATCTCTCGTATGTCTATGGATACAAAAGTAGCAGAATTTATGACACCATTTGATAAGCTGATCACAGGACACAGCGGAATGACTTTAAAGGAAGCAAATGATGTGATCTGGGATCATAAATTGAATGCACTTCCGGTAATCAATGATAATCAGAAATTAGATTCTATCGTATTTAGAAAAGACTATGAATCCAAAAAAGCAAATACCAATGAACTTTTGGATTCTCAGAAAAGATATGTGGTAGGTGCTGGGATCAATACTAGAGATTATGCAGAACGTGTACCGGCACTGGTAGAGGCAGGGGTTGATATTTTATGTATTGATTCCAGCGAAGGTTTCAGTGAATGGCAGAAAATCACCATTGAATGGATCAGAGAACATTATGGTGACACTGTAAAAGTCGGCGCCGGCAATGTGGTGGATGCTGACGGTTTCCGTTTCCTGGCTGATTGCGGTGCGGATTTTGTAAAAGTTGGTATCGGCGGCGGTTCAATCTGTATTACCCGTGAAACAAAGGGAATCGGACGCGGACAGGCAACTGCTACCATCGAGGTTGCAAAAGCAAGAGATGAATATTATAAAGAAACAGGGGTGTATGTGCCAATCTGCAGTGACGGCGGTATCGTTCATGATTACCATATGACTCTGGCTCTGGCAATGGGAAGTGATTTCATTATGCTTGGAAGATATTTCTCACGTTTTGATGAATCACCGACAAACAAAGTAATGATCAACGGCCAGTATATGAAAGAGTACTGGGGTGAAGGCTCTGCCCGTGCAAGAAACTGGCAGCGTTATGACCTTGGGGGAGATAAAAAGTTAAGTTTCGTGGAAGGCGTGGATTCTTACGTTCCATATGCCGGTTCCTTAAAAGACAATGTGGGACTGTCATTGGCGAAAATCAAATCCACCATGTGCAACTGCGGTGCATTGACGATTCCTGAACTTCAGGAAAAAGCGAAGATCACACTGGTATCTTCTGTAAGTATTGTAGAAGGCGGTGCACATGATGTCGTATTAAAGGACAGCACAGCGTCACGTAATCAGTAATGAAATCCTGACTTGGTTCGGAATTTTTCCGAACCGAGTCTTTGTGTGTTTATAAGGAGAAAAATATGAGAGTAGCGATCATTATGGGTTCTACTTCGGATCTTCCGAAAATGGAACCGGCAGTGGAAATCTTAAAATCCTATGGTGCTGCGGTAGATGTTAGATGCCTGTCCGCACATCGTGCCCATGAAGGTCTTTCGGCTTTTATTAAGGAAGCGGAAGAAAATGGAACGGAAGTATTTATCACGGCTGCAGGAATGGCAGCAGCACTTCCGGGAGTTGTAGCATCACAGACAGTAACACCAGTCATCGGTGTGCCATTGTCAGGATCTGTACTTGACGGTATGGATGCACTGATGTCTATTGTACAGATGCCGCCAGGAATCCCGGTGGCTACCGTTGCTATTAACGGTGGAAAAAATGCAGCATATCTGGCATTACAGATCATGGCTGTAAAACATCCGGAACTGAGAGAAAAACTTCTTGCCCACAGAGCAGAGATGGAAGAAGCTGCGATGAAGGCAAATAAAGAAGTAATGGAGAAGTTTGCATAACAAATAAAACTGTGGATTGTCAGAGCACATTGCAGACGAATAGATAGGAGAATGAAAAAATGAGTGGATTTTTTGGAGTTGCCTCGAAGGAAGATTGTGTGACAGAATTATTTTACGGGATTGATTATCATTCCCATTTGGGAACCAGACGCGGCGGTATGGCAGTATATAACCCTGAGAAGGGATTTAGCCGTGCGATCCATAATATTGAAAACTCACCGTTCCGTACCAAATTTGATAAGGATGCCAATGAAATGAAAGGAAATATGGGAATTGGCTGTATTTCTGATTTTGAACCGCAGCCGCTGCTGATCCAGTCACATCTGGGCAGTTTTGCCATTGCGACGGTTGGAAAGATCAACAATTTTGATGATCTGGTAAAGAAGGTTTATGAAGAAGGAACCTGTCATTTTCAGGAAATGAGCGGCGGAATGATCAATGCGACAGAACTGGTTGCAGCCCTGATGTGTTCAAAACACAGTATCCTGGCAGGAATCCGCTATGTACAGGGACTGGTACAGGGATCTTTATCTATTATGCTCATGACAAAAGATGGTATTTATGTAGCGCGTGACCGTATGGGCAGAACACCGGTGATGATCGGACGCAGAGAAGGTGCAATGTGCGCTACGTTTGAAAGTTTTGCTTATATGAATCTGGATTTTGAAGATTATTATGAGTTAGGACCTGCGGAAGTCTATTTCTTTAATGCTGAAGGAGGAAAGACCATTGGAGAACGCCAGGAAGAAATGAAAATCTGTACCTTCCTCTGGGTATATTATGGATATCCTACAGCTACTTACGAAGGTGTAAGTGTGGAAGAAATGCGTTATCGATGCGGACAGATGCTGTCTATGCGTGACGAAGGGAAGGTTGATCCGGATTATGCAGCAGGGGTTCCGGATTCCGGACTTGCACACGCCATTGGTTACTCCAATGCAGCGCATATCCCATATGCGAGACCATTTATCAAATATACACCGACCTGGGCACGTTCCTTTATGCCGACCAACCAGAAACAGAGAAATCTGGTGGCACATATGAAGCTCATTCCGGTGCATAAAATGATCAAAGATAAGAAATTACTGCTTATTGACGATTCTATCGTTCGTGGAACCCAGCTTCGTGAAACCACAGAATTTTTATATCAGAATGGTGCCAAGGAAGTGCATGTCAGACCGGCTTGCCCACCGCTTCTGTTTGGATGTAAATATTTAAATTTCTCCCGTTCAAAATCGGAAATGGATCTGATCACAAGAAGGATCATCCGCGACTTTGAAGGAACAGAGGAGGTTTCCGAGGAAACATTAAGAGAATATGCAGATCCGGACAATCCAAAATATAAAGCAATGGTTGAAGAAATCAGAAAACAGCTAAACTTTACAAGTTTAGAATTTTTAAGGTTAGACGATATGATCAAAGCCGTAGGTCTGGAACCTTGTAAGCTTTGTACTTATTGTTGGAATGGAAAAGAGGATTAATGGAAAGAAACGTAAAACCGGGACAATTTTACAAACATTTTAAAGAGAAACTCTACCAGATCATTACGGTAGCAGAACATACGGAAACCGGAGAAAAAATGGTCGTGTATCAGGCATTATATGGGGATTTTCGCACGTATGTCAGACCATATGAGATGTTTGTTAGTGAAGTGGATCATGAAAAATATCCGGAAGTTACGCAAAAATACAGATTTGAACTCATAAAAACGGAAAACATTGGAAATAATGTAAAAAAACCTGAGGAAACAGAGGTTCTTCATGAAAAGGTGGAAACCAGGGGAAGGGAGCCGGAGGAGGCACAGATCAATCCGGATCTTCTGGCATTTTTGGAACTGGATACCCTGGCAGAAAAGCTCGAAATGTTCAGGGAACTTGGAAAAAGGATTGATGAACATCTTCTGGACAGCATTGCGGCCTCTCTGGATATTGTGGTGGAGGAAGGACCTCTTGCAAAAAGATATCAGGAAGTATTAAATTGTTTGGAAACCATGGAGCATTTTGAATGCAGCCGTTTCCGTTAAAAGGAGTTTTTTGAATGAACAAAAAAACAAAGATCGTATGTACCCTAGGGCCGGTGGTGGAAGACGAAAATATTATGCGTCAGATGATGCTCGAAGGGATGAATATTGCGAGATTAAATATGTCTCATGGGGATCATGAGGAACATGGAAGACGTCTTGCAATGCTGAAAAAGCTGCGAAAGGAGTTAAATCTCCCGATTGCTACCCTTTTGGATACCAAGGGACCGGAAATCCGTCTGGGTGATTTTGAACAGAAACAGGTGGTGTTAAAGCAGGGGCAGATGTTTACTTTAACAACACATGAGATTTTGGGAAATAAGGAAAGTGCTTACATTACTTATGCAGGTCTTCCTTATGATGTCACACCGGGAAACCGCATTCTCATTGATGACGGTTTGGTGGAGATGGAAGTACAGAGTGTGGTAGGCGATGAAATCCGTTGCCTGGTAAAGAATACAGGCGTGATTTCTGCGAAGAAGGGCGTAAATGTACCGGGTGTTTCTTTGAGTCTTCCATTTATTAATGAAAAGGATTATAATGATTTAAAATTTGCCGTAGAAGAGGAATTTGACTTTGTGGCAGCTTCCTTTACAAGAACCGCAGAAGATGTGAAAGAATTGAAACACATTTTGAAAGAACTGGGCGGTGAAAAGATCAAGGTGATTGCAAAGATTGAAAACAGTCAAGGCGTGGAAAATCTGGATGAAATCCTGCAATATGCAGACGGTGTTATGGTTGCCCGAGGTGATATGGGTGTGGAAATTCCATTGGAAGATGTTCCGGTGATCCAAAAGGAAATGATCAAAAAGGTTTATGGAATTGGAAAACAGGTAATCACAGCAACCCAGATGCTTGACTCTATGATCCAGAATCCGAGACCGACCAGAGCGGAGGCCAATGACGTTGCCAATGCGGTTTACGACGGTACAAGTGCCATCATGCTGTCAGGTGAAACGGCTTCCGGAAAATATCCTTTGGAATGTATCCGTACGATGGTAAGGATCGCAAGCCGAACAGAACAGGATATTGATTACAGAAAACGTTTTCTACAGAGCAATCTGCCGACAGAGGGCAACATTACCAATGCCATTTCCAAGGCAACCGTAAATGTGGCTATGGAGCTGAATGCAAAAGCAATTGTTACGGTAACGGAGTCGGGAAGAACTGCATATATGATTTCCAGATATCGACCGTTTTGTCCGGTGATCGCTTGTACTGCAAACGAACAGACTTACCGTCAGCTTTCCTTAAGCTGGGGTGTGATCCCTCTTTTGATCGATGAAAAAGAAGATCTGGACGAGTTGTTTGAAGCGGCGATTGAAGCGGTAGAAAAAGCCTCTATGGCAAGTGAGGGAGACATCCTTGTATTGACAGCAGGAGCACCTTTGGGTACTTCGGGAACAACCAACCTGCTGAAGGTACATTGCATGGAAACCCGTTCAGAATAAAAAATAGGTGAGGAATTTAACATGTCAGAAAAAGAATGCGCAAGCAAGAGCACTTGTTCCAGAGAAAGCTGCGAAGGGTGTCCGAGTAAAAATAATCCACAGAGTTTGTTGGTGGAACAAAATATTTATTCCAATGTAAAACACGTGATTGGTGTTGTCAGCGGTAAAGGCGGTGTTGGAAAATCGTTGGTTACAGCATCTTTGGCAAATCTTCTCGCAAAAGAAGGTTATACCGTTGGTATTCTGGATGCAGATATTACAGGACCATCTATTCCAAAAATGTACGGTGTTCATGGACCAGCAGAAGCAACAGATGACGGGATTGAACCAATCTTAACAGCCAATGGCATCCGCCTGATGTCTATCAACCTGCTGCTTCCAGATGAAGAAGCACCGGTAATCTGGCGAGGTCCGGTTCTTGCAAATATGGTTAAACAGTTCTGGAGTGAGGTTATGTGGGGAGAAGTGGATTATCTTCTGGTAGATATGCCTCCGGGAACTGGTGATGTTCCGCTGACAGTATTCCAGTCTCTTCCGGTGGAAGGAATCGTAGTAGTAACTTCTCCGCAGGATCTGGTAAAACTGATCGTAAAGAAAGCCTTGAATATGGCAAATACAATGAAAATTCCGGTGTTGGGACTGGTAGAAAACTATAGCTTTATCAAATGTCCGGACTGTGGAAAGGAATTTGCAGTATTTGGAAAGAGCAGCATTGATGAGGTTGCGGAAAGTGTAAAACTTCCGGTACTTGGAAAGCTTCCAATTGATCTGCATCTGGCAGAACTTGCAGATGCTGGAGAATTTTCACAGGCGAATGTAGAATATTTACAGGCCGCCTTAGAAGCTGTAAAGGAAATGGAAAAATAAATGAATTACAAGCTGTTATTACAATATGACGGCACAAAATTAAATGGCTGGCAAAAGCAGGGAAATACGGAAAACACGATCCAGGGAAAGTTAGAAGCAATTCTGGAACGTATGTATGGAGAACCTGTGGAGGTACGTGGATCCGGCAGAACTGATGCAGGAGTTCATGCGTTGGGACAAGTGGCAAATTTCCATGCGCCGGCCATTTATTCTTTGGAAATGATTCAAAATCAGCTCAATGAGTATTTGTCCAAAGATATCCGGGTTCTGAAAGTAGAAGAGGCAGAGGGACGTTTTCATGCCCGGCTGAGTGCAAAGGGCAAAACGTATGAGTATCGAATAGACAATGGAAGAATTGCCAATGTATTTTCCAGAAAATATACCATGCGGGAAGAAGAACCGCTGGATTTGGAGGCTATGAAAACGGCGGCGGTCAATCTTCTGGGAACCCATGATTTCAAAAGTTTTTGTGCCAATAAGAAAATGAAAAAATCAACCGTTCGTACCATTGCTTCCATAGAGATAGAAGAAAAGGACGGGATCGTTGCAATCCGTTATACCGGGAATGGATTTTTATATCATATGGTCCGGATTTTAACAGGTACGTTGATTGAAGTGGGAAGAAAAAAGCGTACGCCGGAAGATGTGAAAGATATTTTAGAGGCGTTGGATCGCAGTGTGGCCGGATTTACAGCACCGGCACAAGGGTTGTTTTTGGTGAAGGTAAGTTACACTTAAAAGGATTAAGAGAATCTTAATTTTTTTAAGTGTATTTTTTTAAAACTTTTTTCCTATCATAAATATCATAATAGTGTAGCGCAAAAGTTCGGGGTATTTAGAAAAGGAAATGAGGGTGCGCCATGGAAAATGATTGGAGATTGTACACGACACATGAAGGAATCAGTTTGATCAGAAATCCTATGCTGGATGAGAAAAATTATTATCGCATGAAGATCTTTATGAAAAATTATTTCAAAGACCGTTTTGCGGACAATGTGAAGAAAACAAATTCATTGCTTTTTACGATTGTTATGAGTCTTTCCGGTGGCAATGAAAAAAGGGAACAGAACACACCATTTTTATGCAGTGTAAATGTGGATCAGCGAAAAATTGCGGTATCCTGGGCAGATGGAACCGGTGTATGCGTCAGCGCAGATACGAAAGACGGAAACTGTGTAATCAGGGAATTGTATCAGGTATTGAAAAACAATGCGGATAATGAATTTTGGCGGATCTGTTTATAAATTTAGAAAGCGTTGGTAGAAAATTAAATGAAAAACGAAAAAACCTAAAAGCATCACTCTCAATATGGAAAGTGGTGCTTTTTTATTGTAGATTTTTTATATGAAAACCATTGAAAAATGTAGTATAATAAGCAAAAGAATAAAGGAAAGAAAAGAGATAATCTTGAAAAGAACATTAGGAATTTATGTGCATATCCCGTTTTGCGTTAAAAAATGTCACTATTGTGATTTTTTATCAGGTCCGGCAACCCGGGAAGTACAAAAAACATATATAGAACGAATTTTAGAAGAAATTACCTGTTACCGGGAGTTGCTGGGACAGCGAAAAACGGATACGATATTTTTTGGCGGAGGAACCCCCAGTGTTCTGGAGGGGGAAGATCTTGCGAGGATTCTGGAATGTTTAAGGACTTATGGAAATGTTTCTGAGGATGCGGAAATTTCTATAGAAGCAAATCCGGGTACAGTTTCAGAAGAAAAGTTAAAGATCTGGAAAGAGGCCGGGATCAATCGCATCAGTTTTGGTCTGCAGTCTGCGGATCCGGAGGAATTAAAACTTCTGGGGAGAATACATACCTGGGAGGAATTTAAAAAAAATTATCGGCTGGCAAGAGCCTGTGGATTTCAAAATATCAATGTGGATTTAATGTCAGCACTTCCGGGACAGACTGTGGATAAGTGGAAACAGACCATGGAACGGGTGACAGCCTTGGAACCGGAACATATTTCAGCTTACAGTCTGATCATAGAAGAGGGAACCTCCTTTTATGAACAGTATGGATCGCATCCGGAACTTCTGCCTTCCGAGGATGAAGAGCGGGCAATTTATTACGAAACAAAGTCCTTTTTGGAGAAAAAAGGATACGAACGCTATGAAATTTCCAATTATGCAAAAAAGGGATTTGCATGCCGCCACAATCTATCTTATTGGGAACGGGTGGATTATCTGGGGCTGGGACTTGGAGCAGCTTCCCTTTTGGGAAATGTCCGAAAAAGCAATCAGACCGATCTTAATGCCTATCTGCAGGGGAAATTTGAAGGAGAAAGGGAAGTCCTGTCAAAAGAGAATGCGATGGAAGAATATTTCTTTTTAGGACTTCGAAAAATGGAAGGTGTGGATCTGACACCGTATGTGTTGCAGTATCAAAAAACAGTAGAAAAACTTCAAAAGGAAGGTCTTTTGGTAAGAGACGGCAATCAAATCCGCTTAACAGAACTGGGAATTGATGTAAGCAATTATGTGTTGGCAGAGTTTTTGATAGAATGAGGGAAAGATGAAGGAATTAGAATTTTTAAGACAACAGAAGGTTAGTGAGAGTCTGATCCGTGAGGTGGAACTTTTTCGGAAAAAATATCCTGTGGAGGGTAATGTTAGAGAAAGGATCCCTAACCCACCGATACCTTTTTATGGAAAAGAAATCCTGGAGATGTCGATTGCAGCTTTGCTGCAGGGTGAAAATTTGCTGCTCTCCGGCGGAAAAGCGACAGGAAAGAATATTTTAGCGGAAAATCTGGCTTATGTTTTTGCAAGACCTTCCTATAATATTTCTTTTCATGTCAATGTGGACAGTGCGGCATTGATTGGAACAGATACTTTTGAAGAGAATGAAGTGAAGCTCCGCAAAGGAATGGTAACGCTTTGTGCAGAAAATGGCGGATTTGCAGTATTTGATGAAATTAATATGGCAAAAAATGATGCGGTATCTGTGCTTCACGCAGCACTGGATTATCGTGGGATCATTGATATTCCGGGCTATGAAAGGATCCGGCTGCATCCGGCTTCAAGATTTATCGGAACCATGAATTATGGTTATGCAGGAACCAAGGAATTGAATGAAGCATTGGTTTCCAGATTCTTAGTCATCAATATGCCGAAACAGGAAGAAGAAACCGTAGATAGGATTTTAAAGACTTATTTTCCGGAGATCAAGGATCAGGCACTGAAACAGTTTACTGGACTTTTTATGGATCTTCAGTTAAAGGCGGATCACAGTGAGATCTCCACAAAATCCGTAGATATCAGGGGCTTGATCGGAGCCTTAAAGACCATTGAAACGGGATTGAAGCCGAAAGCGGCAGTGACTATGGGAATTACCAATAAAAGCTTTGATATCTTTGAGCGGGAGATGGTGGAAGACATTGTCATGACCAGAATCCCAGAAGACTGGACGAGGGAAGATGTATTTTAATGGAAGAAACGAGAGAACTGTTCGAGATTGAAAACAGAATGAAGAATCTTCTCTGGACCATTAGCGGTGACTATACGTTGAAAGCAAAGCTGAATGTGGAAGCATTTTTAAATTCCAAATATAGTGCTTTGTATGATGCGATCAAGCAGGGAGCCATGGCGAAATATTTTTCCATGGACGATTACAGTATGTACTTGATTAAAAAGCTGTATTATGGAGCGGATGAAACGGGCTTGCTGCGGATTTCGTCTATGTGTATTGATATGTCCTGTGCGGAGAAAATCAGCAAAGAGCGGCAGGGTGTGCGGGAAGTCAGAAGGCGTGCCTATGAGGAAATCTTAGATCTGGATTTTGAAAATATGCAGTCAGACGGAGTGTTGGGACAGCTTAGGTTTTCCATGCTCCGTCGGGCACTTGATCCTTCCTATCAGGCGGAAAGGAGGATTAAAGATGCATTGGATTTTTTGGATGCATTAAAAGGAACAGAAGATACCATGGATATTATCCGGGCAGTGGATCGATTATATAACCGCTGTGTGGATCCGGAGTTTGAAAGAAAACATGGCGGTTTGGAAAAGGTTCTGGCAGTTACTTTAGAGGATCTGGAAGAATTTGACTGGAAGGATTTTCTGACGGAAGAACTCTATGAAAACATGCTGGAGCAGATGAAAAACCAGATTCTGGAGAATATGACAGAGCTTTCTGAGTCAAATCAGGAGAAAAAACGTAAAAATGTGGGAAAAATCCTTTTAAATGAGGAAGCATTGAAAAAAATGCATTCCTATATTGAATGGAACTACGGAAAAAGCTATCTGACGGAGCTGGAGCAAAAGCAGCTAAATCATCAGCTTTGCTATGGAGCCCACAAGGGCTGTACCATCTATATGACAGAGGGAATTTTGAGAAATCCGGTAGCAGTTAATAATACTTATGTTGTTGCACAAAGGACAAAGGAACTGAATCTTCAGACCTATCGCCAGAACACCAATGTGACCAGAAGAAATATTGAAATTTTGGAAGCAATCCTTATTAGGGCTCTGCGTGCCCGTACGGAAACGGAGCAGACA
Organism: uncultured Lachnoclostridium sp.; assembly: GCA_964561705.1. Classification (GTDB taxonomy): domain Bacteria; phylum Bacillota; class Clostridia; order Lachnospirales; family Lachnospiraceae; genus HGM12587. The sequence continues at coordinate 34,354 of CAZLQJ010000007.1, forward strand.
CCGGCACAGTACGGAACCTTGCGGCCGGAACGGTTGTGGAAGGTGGGAAGAACGAAGGAGTATCAGATCTTCGATAAAGAAAATAAGAAGCTGAATGAAGAATTTGTGGTAGAGCTTCTGATTGATGCCTCCGGCTCCCAGCAAAAGCGGCAGAATTTTGTGGCACTGCAAAGCTTTGTGGTGTCCAGAGCCTTATCGGGTGCAGGAATTCCCCATCGCGCTATGAGCTTTTGTACCTTTTGGGATTATACAGTGCTTCACCGGTTCCGGGATTATGAAGAAGGAAAAGATGCAGACTGGAATCTTTTTGAGTTTCGGGGATCTTCCAACAACCGGGACGGGCTTGCGATACGAATGGCAGCAGAAAGTCTGTTGAAGCGTCCGGAGCCGAATAAGATTCTGATCGTTTTAAGCGACGGAAAGCCCAATGACCAGAATGTAAACCGGCCGGGAGCAGGAAATATGCCCCTCTATACCGGGGATTATGCGGTAAAGGATACAGCATTAGAGGTTCGAAGGGCAAGGAGCCTTGGAATTTCCGTTCTTGGGGTGTTTATGGGAGAAGACCAGGAACTTTTGGCAGAGCGAAAGATCTTTGGCAAAGACTTTGCCTATATCAAAAACATTGCCAATTTTTCCAATGTAGTAGGAGCCTATCTAAAAAAACAGCTGGAGGAAGAATGATGAGAGAGTATGAAGTAGTCCATAAAATTTTAAATGAATATGCCAGAAACCAGATGCGGGATATTTTAATAGAAGAAATTTAAAGACTGTTTCCGGAAGTTCATCGGAAATGATAAAAAACATTTTCTTAAAAAATTATAAACACCCTTGACATTAGGAGTCCGGGGTGTTATTTTATTACTGTAAATATTAGCACTCCAATCAAATGAGTGCTAACAAAACATCAGAGGGAGGCGAACAGATGCAGTTGGATGAGAGAAAAATGAAAATCTTAAAAGCGATCATCCAGAATTATTTAGAAACGGGTGAACCGGTTGGGTCAAGAACCATTTCTAAATATACTGATTTAAAACTTAGTTCCGCCACCATCCGAAATGAAATGGCTGATCTGGAAGAAATGGGTTATATCATACAGCCTCATACTTCCGCAGGAAGGATTCCTTCTGATAAAGGTTATCGCCTTTATGTAGATCAGATGATGCAGGAAAAAGATGAAGAGATCCGTGAAGTGAAGGAGATGATGATCGAGCGGACCGATAAAATGGAGCAGATCTTAAAGCAGGTGGTAAAAGTACTTGCCAGCAATACCAATTATGCGACCATGATTTCAGCACCGAGGATCCATCATAAAAAAGTAAAATTCCTGCAGCTGTCAAAAGTTGACGAAACCCAGTTGCTGGCAGTCATTGTGATCGAAGGCAATGTGGTTCGAAATAAACTGCTGAATATGAATGAACCGATCGATGAAGAAACGATCCTGAAGTTAAATCTGTTGCTTAATACCATGCTGAATGGACTGAGTATCGAGGAGATTAATCTTCAGATGATCACAAATTTAAAATCCCAGGCCGGTGTCCATGGAGAATTGGTAGGGCAGATCATTGATGCGGTGGCAGAGGCAATTCATTCAAAACCGGAAACAGAGATCTACACAAGCGGTACGACAAATATTTTTAAGTATCCGGAATTGGCAGACAAGGGAAAGGCAAGCGAACTGATCAGTACTTTGGAAGAAAAACAGGAACTGACAGGTCTTGTGAATGAAACACTGGAGCATAGTGAAAACAGAGATATTCAGGTCTATATCGGCCAGGAGACACCGATCCAGACAATGAAGGATTGCAGTGTTGTGACTGCAACCTATGAGTTAGGAGAAGGACTTCAAAGTACCATAGGTATTATCGGACCTAAGCGTATGGATTATGAACATGTGCTGCGTACTTTAAATCAGCTGATGGACCAGTTGGATGAAATCTATAAAAAGAAAGAATAGAAAGGCGAATCTCGTGGAAAACAATCAAGAACTTGAGAAAGAATTAAACGAAGCTGCGGAAACTGAAAATCCTTCAGAAGAAGCAGAAAACGAAATCCAGGAAGAAGCCGTAGAAGAAACAGCAGAAACCGATACAGAAGAGTCTGCTGAAAAGAAGGGCTTTTTCGGAAAGAAAAAAGAAAAAAAGGATAAAAAAGATCAAAAAATTGAGGAATTGGAAGATAAGGTGAAACGTCAGCTGGCTGAGTTTGAAAACTTCCGTAATCGTACAGAAAAGGAAAAATCCAGAATGTATGAATTTGGAGCCAGAGATGTGATTGAAAAGATGCTTCCGGTAGTCGACAATTTTGAAAGAGGTCTGGCAGCAATTCCGGAAGAGGAAAAGGGCGGACCGGTAGCAAGTGGTATGGAAATGATCTACAAACAGATCATGACAACCTTTGAAGAACTTGGTGTCACACCAATCGAAGCATTAAACCAGCCGTTTAATCCGGATTATCACAATGCGGTAATGCATGTTGAGGATGAAACGGTGGAAGAGAGCATGGTAGTGGAAGAATTCCAGAAGGGATATATCTACAAAGAACATGTGATCAGATACAGTATGGTAAAAGTAGCAAATTAATTTATAGCAGTAAAGTAGGAGGTCTCAGTTATGGGAAAAATCATTGGTATTGACTTAGGAACAACAAACTCTTGTGTAGCAGTTATGGAAGGTGGAAAACCGATCGTTATCGCAAATACAGAAGGTGCAAGAACCACACCATCCGTTGTAGCATTTACAAAAACAGGTGAAAGATTAGTCGGAGAACCTGCAAAACGTCAGGCAGTTACAAACGCAGACAAAACAATCTCTTCTATTAAGAGACATATGGGTACAGATTATAAAGTAGCTATTGATGATAAGAAATATTCTCCACAGGAAATTTCAGCAATGATCTTACAGAAATTAAAAGCAGATGCTGAAAACCATTTAGGTGAAAAAGTAACAGAAGCTGTAATCACAGTTCCGGCATATTTCAACGATGCTCAGCGTCAGGCAACAAAAGATGCAGGACGTATTGCAGGTCTGGAAGTAAAACGTATCATCAACGAGCCGACAGCAGCAGCTTTGGCTTATGGTCTTGACAACGAACATGAACAGAAAATCATGGTATATGACTTAGGCGGCGGTACTTTCGACGTTTCCATCATCGAAATCGGTGACGGTGTTATCGAAGTTCTCGCAACAGCCGGAGATAACAAACTTGGTGGTGACGACTTCGACCAGAAGATCGTAGACTATATTGTAGCTGATTTCAAAGCAAACAACGGTGTTGACCTTGCAGCAGATAAAATGGCTTTACAGCGTGTAAGAG
>CAZLQJ010000008.1:0-35493 GCA_964561705.1 uncultured Lachnoclostridium sp.
GTTTATTAGCATACTTAAAGAAAAAAGATATCAACAGATATCGTTCTTTAATCGAGCGTTTAGGACTCAGAAAATAGTAAAAATGGGGGCGGAAAAAATTCCGCCCTATTTTTAGGTTAGAAACCAAAGAAGAGTAGAAGATATTTCCCGAGACTACTGAAAAGTACAAAATCTATGTTTGTTTTTTTCAGTCGTTTCGGAATCTTCTGCCGGAAGAATGTTTGTATTTGAAAAATTGAAAGAAGGAGATTAAAACATGTATAAGAGTTTTACAATGGAACTTGCCGGAAGAACTCTCCGCGTAGATGTGGATAGAGTTGGTAAACAGGCAAATGGTTGTGCATTTATGCACTACGGAGATACAGTGGTACTTTGTACAGCGACTGCATCTGATAAACCAAGAGATGGAATTGATTTCTTCCCTTTAAGTGTTGAATATGAAGAAAAATTATATGCAGTAGGAAAAATCCCGGGAGGATTTAATAAACGTGAAGGTAAGGCATCTGAAAATGCAATCCTGACTTCCCGTGTAATTGACAGACCAATGCGTCCGTTATTCCCGAAGGATTACAGAAATGATGTTACTTTAAACAATATGGTAATGTCTGTGGATCCGGCTTGCCGTCCGGAATTAGTTGCTATGATCGGTTCTGCGATCGCAACAAGCATTTCTGATATCCCATTCTGTGGACCATGTGCGACCACACAGGTTGGTATGGTAGATGGTGAATTTATTATCAACCCATCTCAGGAACAGTGGAAAAATGGTGATTTAAACTTAACCGTTGCTTCTACTGCTGAAAAAGTAATCATGATCGAAGCCGGAGCAAATGAAATTCCGGAAGAAAAGATGATCGAAGCCATTTATATGGCACATGAAGTAAACCAGAAAATCATTGCATTCATCAATGAAATGGTTGCTGAAGTAGGAAAGCCAAAACATGAATATACAAGCTGTGCAATTCCGGAAGAATTATTTACAGCGATTAAAGAAATCGTTACTCCGGAAGAAATGGAAGTTGCTGTTTTCACAGATGAAAAACAGGTTCGTGAAGAAAATATCCGTCAGATCACAGCAAAATTGGAAGAAGCATTTGCAGAAAATGAAGAATGGCTGGCTGTTCTGGGAGAAGCAATTTACCAGTATCAGAAAAAGACTGTTCGTAAGATGATCTTAAAAGATCATAAACGTCCGGATGGCCGTCAGATTACACAGATTCGTCCGCTGTCTGCAGAAGTTGATCTGATTCCGAGAGTTCATGGTTCTGCGATGTTTACTCGTGGACAGACACAGATCTGTAACGTGACAACCCTTGCTCCATTATCTGAAAGCCAGAAGATTGATGGTCTGGATGAAAATGAAGTAAGTAAAAGATATATGCATCATTATAACTTCCCATCATACTCTGTTGGTGAAACAAAACCATCCAGAGGACCGGGACGTCGTGAAATCGGACATGGTGCATTGGCTGAAAAGGCATTGATTCCGGTTCTTCCGTCAGAAGAAGAATTCCCATATGCGATCAGAACAGTGTCTGAAACTTTTGAATCCAACGGTTCTACATCGATGGCTTCTACCTGTGCATCCTGCATGTCCTTAATGGCAGCCGGAGTTCCAATCAAAAAGATGGTAGCTGGTATTTCCTGTGGTCTTGTAACAGGCGATACAGATGATGATTATGTATTATTAACAGATATTCAGGGACTGGAAGATTTCTTCGGTGATATGGACTTTAAGGTAACAGGTACAACAGAAGGTATCACAGCAATCCAGATGGATATCAAGATCCATGGTTTAACAAGACCGATCGTAGAAGGTGCGATTGCAAGATGTCGTGAAGCAAGACTGTTCATTATGGATACTTGTATGAAACCGGCAATTGCAGAACCAAGAAAATCTGTTGGAGAACTTGCACCGAAGATCATTCAGATTCAGATTGATCCTCAGAAGATCGGTGATGTAGTTGGTCAGAGAGGTAAGACAATCAATGCGATCATCGAACAGACTGGTGTGAAGATTGATATTACAGATGAAGGTGCTGTATCTGTTTGCGGCGTTGATCAGGAAAACATGGACAAAGCAGTAGAAATGATCAAAACAATCGCAACTGATTTCGAAGAAGGCATGATCTTCCGAGGAAAAGTAGTAAGCATTAAAGAATTTGGTGCATTTATCGAATTTGCACCGGGTAAAGAAGGTATGGTTCATATTTCGAAGATTTCTAAAGAAAGAATCAACCGTGTAGAAGATGTACTTACTCTTGGAGATATGGTAACAGTTGTTTGCCTTGGAAAAGACAAGATGGGAAGAATCAGCTTCTCTATGAAGGATGTCAAAGAAAACTAAATAGATTTCTATATTAGATCGTAAAACGGTGCAGCTCGTCTGCGCCGTTTTTTTGTGCAGATTTTATTTTGAAACGTATACTTTGCAATTTGTTCTCATATATTTGACCAAGAGGTGAGGACATGCAATTAAGGAAAGAAATGATATCAATTTTTCAAGGAAGGATCAGAGGGGCGCTGGAATGTTCAAAGGTGGATTTTGAGACGATAAGAGAGATTCGGGTCAGAGCCGGGAAACCGCTGCTGCTTTTGAGCGGAAAGGGAGAAATGACTTTAAAAGCAGATGGAAGTCTGACGGCAGATTTGAAAATGGGGATTTTACCGGAATTGAAGGAAATTCGAGAAATCATTGAAAATGCCTGCGGATATTCCGGTTATGCATTTGAAGAGGAATTTAAAAGCGGATATTTGACGATTTTAGGCGGTCACAGGATTGGTGTGGTCGGAAGGACCGTTATGAGTAGTGGAAGCGTACAGACGATCAAAAGTATTACAGCTTTGAATATTAGAATTGCACACGCGGTGACAGGTTGTGCTGAAAAATGGATGCCGTATCTTTATCAGGGAGGAGGTCCCTGTCATGTGTTGATTATTTCACCGCCGGGATGCGGAAAGACGACACTTTTACGGGATGTGATCCGGGGGTATTCCATGGGGAGTGAGTGTTATGTTCCGGTGACGGTTGGCGTGGTAGATGAACGTTCGGAAATCGCAGGGACTTATCGTGGAAGACCAGCTTTTGAATTGGGAGATCGGACAGATGTGCTGGATGGGTGTCCCAAAGCTTCCGGAATGGAGATGCTTTTAAGATCTATGGCACCGGAGGTGATTGCAGTGGATGAAATTGGTATTCATGATACGACAGCGATTGAAAATGTTCTCCGCTGCGGGTGTAAGATTTTGGCCACATTACATGCATATGACATCAGGGAATTTATGGAAAAGCCGGGATTTCAGGCGTTGATCAGGGAAAAGGTATTTCAAAGATATCTGTTTTTGAAGCCTGGAAAGGATCCGGGAAATGTGGAGAAAATTTATGATGAAGCATTTCGGATATTGTGGGAGGAGAAACCATGTACCTAAAGATCGTTGGTGGACTTTTTATGATGTGTGCTGCGGTATCCATAGGCTTTTTGAAGGCGGAGGAATTAAATGTACGGGTGAAACGGCTGCAGGAACTAAAGCGGATGATCTTGCTTTTGCAGGGCGAATTGCGGTTTCACAGGGCGATGCTTTCGGAGGCCTTTGAAAATGTTTCGGAACGGATTTCGGAGCCTTTTTGTTCATTTTTAAAACAAACTGCAGAAGGGATTGCGGCACAAAACAGAGAGAGCTTTGGAAAAATATGGACAGAAACTTCGGAGAGATTGCTCTGGATGGAGGGATTTCAAAAGGAGGATGGACAACTTTTGGAACTTCTGGGAAACAGCCTGGGTTATCTGGATCTGACGATGCAGACGGAGAATTTAAATCTTACACTTCTGCAGATGGAGGAGGCGATTAGCCGTGCAAAGGCGCAGCAGGCAGAAAAAGGAAGATTATATCAGACAATGGGTGTGACGGTTGGGGCACTTTTGACGCTGTTGATCATTTGAGGTTGGATAGATGAGTGTTGGAATTATTTTTAAGATTGCAGCAGTTGGCATTTTGGTATCTGTATTATGCCAGCTTCTGAAAAACAGTGGAAGGGAGGATCTGGGGCATTTGGTAAGTATGTCAGGACTTGTCATTGTGCTTTTTTGGATCTTGCCCTATGTATTGGAACTTTTTGAAACAATGCAGCGGTTATTTGAAATATAGGAGCAGCTTATGGTGAAGATTGCATTGATCGGCGTAGCGGCAGCCGTGTTGGCAGTGTGGATTAAGGCGCAGAAAACAGAATATGGGATGCTGATCATTTTGGCAGGCGGTGTATTGCTGGGCGCAGCGGTTTTGGGAAAATTGGAAGTGATTGTGGATGAATTAACCGTGATACAGTCTTATTTTTCCGGATATGCTTCGTATTTAAAATTGCTTGTAAAAATTATAGGGATCACCTATTTGGCTGAAATTTCTTCTGATTTGTGTAAGGATGCAGGTGCGGCTGCACTTGGGACCCAGATTGAACTTTTTGGGAAACTAAGTATTTTGGTATTATGTATGCCGGTGATTTCTTCTTTATTGGAAACGGTGGATTTCTTTTTAGGAGGCTGATGTGGGAAGCGGGATTGATTATGGAGAAATTGAGGTTGTTTTAGAACAGATTATGGGGGAATCCTTTAAGTTCGAACAGTTGGTCAGTGAGATGATGGCAGGCGGCGAGGCATTGTCTCCGGTTCGATGGATACAGCTTCTTGGAAATGCATTGATTGAACAGATTTCCCGGCATGGACAGACCATTGGATACTTGTTTTTGCTGATCTTGTCAGCGGCGATTTTATCGGCTTTGGCAAAGGCATTTCGAAATCATCAGATTTCGGATATGGGATTTTATATGATCTATCTGCTTTTATTTTTGATCCTTTTTCGTTCATTTGGAGTCTGTTATTCCATGACCGAACAAGTGGTATCCAATCTTGTGGATTTTATGAAGGTGTTGATGCCGGCATATCTGATGGCGGCTGCAGCCGGATCTTATCGTACAACGGCTGTCGTTTATTATGAAGGTTTTCTTTTGTTGATTTATTATCTTCAGAAGTTTGTGCTGGCAGTGGTGCTTCCGGGAATCCGTTGTTATGTGATCTTTGCATTGCTGGGGAATCTGGGAAAAGAGGAATTTTTTTCCAGAGGAAGAGAGGGGTTGAAAAAGCTGATTTTATTTAGTTTGAAGGCAATGATCGGTATTGGTGCAGGAATGCAGATGATTCAGGGAATGATCAGTCCGGCCATTGACGGATTAAAGCAAACGGTATTTACCAAAGGAATTTCCAGCCTTGGTACCTTGGGAAATGTGGCGGGAAATGTGACGGATATCATGCTGGCATCCGGCGTACTTTTGAAAAACAGTATTGGTGTGGCTGCAGCAGTGGCAATTTTGGGGATTGGGCTGATCCCGGTGGTGGAAATTGCAGGATATAGTTTGTTTTATCAGATTGTGGCGGCTGCAGCAGAACCGGTCTCTGACAGACGTCTGACGGAACTTTTGGGACAGATGGGAGATGGTCTGGGACTTTTGACGAAACTGGTATTTTCTGTTTGTGCCATGTTTTTGCTGACCGTAGCTTTTGTTTGTGTGACAACAGGAGGAATGGGATGAATGCATGGTTAATGACTCTGGTGGGGTATATGTTGATCGTAAGCATTGGGACGCAGATGCTGCCGAATCAGAAATATGAGCAGTATCTCCGTTTGTTTGCAGGTTTTTTGCTGCTTGTGATCGTGCTGCAGCCACTTTTGAAAATTCGAAGTGCGGATCAATTTTTGGAGGAGCGGATGATGGAATTTGTTCATGAACAGGAGGCTGCAGAAGAACAGATTTTTCAGGAACGTGAAGTGTTTTTGGAGAGTTTGGAAGAGCAGGATTCGGAGAATGTTGAGGTGGAAGTGATTCCGGAGGTGAAAATTGAAATCGGTGATTAAAAATTTGAAAAAAGAACAGATCCTGATTGGCGGATTATTTTTTATTCTTTTGCTTGTCATTGTAATTCCTGTGCCGGAGACAAAGGAACCGGAGCCTGCGGTGCATACGGGAGAGGAAAAAATCGTGGAAATGTTTTCCGATACCATGGAGGAACGTTTACAAAAAATATTGGAGAGAATTTCCGGTGTGGGTGCAGTGGAAGTTTTGATCACTTATGAGGATCAGGGAAAAATCGTGGTGGAGAAGGATGAGTCAGTTATGGAAGAACAGATGGAAGAGGAAGATGCAAATGGAGGTACAAGAACCACTACTACCATTCAAAAAGATTGGCAGACAATCTATGGGGAGAGCGAGGCACCGTATGTTATTCAGGAAATCTCTCCAACGGTGTCCGGAGTTCTCGTGGTAGCCCAAGGGGCCGGTAAGGAAAGTGTAAAAAAACAAATCCAGGAGACAATTGAAGCATTATTTGGACTGGATGCTCATAAAATTAGTATAATGAAAATGGAGGTTTCAAAGTGAAAGTAAGTTTTAAGAAAAATCAGGTGATTATCACTGCCCTGGCGGTTATGATTGCGGTTGCAGGATATTTAAAATATTCTGACAATATGATCAGCAATGAGCAGCTGGCAAAGAGTGTATCCAGTGATGAAGTGGTGACACAGGATGAATTGGAGATGGATATCTCGGCGGAGGATATTTATGCTTCAACAGGAATTACAGAGGAAGCATTGGGCGGTATGGAGGAGGAAACAGCCGATGTTTCAGATACGGAGCCTGGGGAAGCGGTGCTTACCAGTGCGGAAATGGCCGCATATTCCTTTGCTTCAGAGGCAAAGTTGAACCGTGATCAGACCAGAACAAAGAATACAGAAGCATTATTGGAGATTATAAACAGTGAAGTTGTTTCGGAAAGTCAGAAACAGGGTGCTGTAGAGCAGATGTTGGAACTGACAGATATTTCCGAGCGGGAAACCGGAGCAGAAACGTTGTTGGCAGCCAAAGGATTTGAGGACGTTGTGGTAAGTATTTCGGATTCTAAGGTTGATGTGGTGGTCAATCAGGCAGAAATCAGTGAAGCACAGCGGGCACAGATTGAAGATATAGTGACGAGAAAGACAGGTTTGCCGCCGGAAAATATCATTATTACACCAGTGGTTGCTGCAGAATAAGAAACATAGAAAAAGAGCACTTCGCTATAAAACGAGGTGCTCTTTTTCTGAATACTTTTAGGATAAATGAAATTGTGAATAAAACGCTTTATTATTTCTTATGAAGTGGAAAATACTTCATAACATCTATTGTGAAGTGGGAACAACGAAGCTCTTTTGCAAACGCTGTTCCCAGAGGAAGAACTTTGTCTTGCTTATGTGGTTATTATATATTAAACTTATACATAAGTAAAATTCATTATTTTCATCTTATGCATGAAAAATATTCAACTAAGGAGGAAAATGAAAATGACACTTTTTACTTGTGAAATATTTGAAGCGGTTGTGAAAGAGAGAAGTTTTCAGCGGGCATCGGAGATCCTGAATATGACACCGTCGGCGGTCAGCCATGCGATTTCTTCGATGGAAAAGGAAGTGGGGTTTTCTTTGTTTATTAGAGGGAAACAGGAAACGGTACTGACGACCAACGGGGAATTGCTGCTTCCTTATGTTCGTGAGATTCTAAAAAGTGAAGAAAGTTTAAGACAGGCTGTATCAGAGATTCAGGGTCTGGAAATGGGTACAGTAAAGATTGGTGGTTTTAACAGTGTCTGCAGTATGTGGATGCCGAAGATTGTAAAGGAATTTCAGAAAAGCTTTCCAAATATCCGGATTGAGATTTATCAGGGAACTTATGAAAATGTGGTGGACTGGCTTAACAATGGAACCATTGATATCGCATTGATCTCCAGAGTGAGTGTGGATGGATTTTATTTTAAGCCTCTTTACCATGACCGTCTCATGTGTGTGGTGCCAAAGGGACTTCAACTGAAAAATAAGGATTTTATAACGTTTGAAGAAATGAAAAGTTATTGGTTTGTGACTCAGTGGCAAAGTTGCGATGCGGATGTAAAAAGAGTTTTGAGAGATCATGACATTAATATTTCTACCTATTGTCATGTGGTAGATGATATGTCTACGGTAGCAATGGTGGAGGCAGGACTTGGTATTTGTATTCTTCCGGAATTATTGCAGAAACGTTCGGGAGAAAAGGTTGACTGGTACCCAATGGAAGAAGATTGTTATCGCGAAATCGGCTATGGTGTCAGCAATCCGAAAACAATTTCGCCGGCGACCAAAAAACTGATCGAAGTGATCGAACAATTTGTTCAGGAAATTTAACAAAATTTCTAAAAAATCCAAGAGGAATTCTTTACATTTTATCCTGAGTGAAATATACTAAAGATATTGGAACAAAGGATGGATGGTTATGAATAAGAGAATTTTATGTTTGATTATGTCTGGAATCCTGCTTTTGGGAAGTGGTGTCAGTGTCGCAGCAACTTCTTCAAGTCAGGTGAAAAAACAGCAGAGCGAAACAAAAAATAAATTAAATGCGATTAATGAAAGTATTAGTGCCATTGAGAAAAAGAGAAAGGAAGTACAGTCTCAGATCAGCAGTTTAAATGAAGAACTGGTGGAGACGATTCTGACTCTGGAACTTTTGGAGGCGGATCTGGAGACAAAGAAGGAAGAAATCGCGGAAGCTCAGGCAGAATACGAAGCATATAAAGAACTGGAAGAAAAGCAGTACGAGGCGATGAAAAACAGAATCTGCTATATGTATGAAGCCGGAGATACGGATTATCTGTCCTTGCTTTTGCAGGCAGAGAGTATTACGGATTTCCTGAATAAAGTAGATTTTGTAAGAGAGATTTCTGATTACGATGACGAAAAATTGACAGAGTATGAAGAAACCAAACATATGGTAGCAGAAAAGAAGGCAGAACTGGAGGAAGAAGAGGCAGAACTGGAAGAAGTGCAGGAAGCACAGCAGGTTTATAAGTCTCAGCTAAACAGCCAGATCGCTGCTGCAAAAACCAAAGCGGCAGATTTTGATACAGAACTTGCCAATGCAAAGGTTAAGGCAAAGGAATATCAGGATACGATCAAGAAACAGACAGCGCAGATTAAAAAACTGGAAGAAGAGGAAAAGAAACGAAAAGAAGAGGAAAGCAAGAAAAATTCTGAAACCAATGCGTCTTCTTCGAAGGAGGAAACCTCTAAAAATGATCCTTCAAAGGATACGTCCAGCGAAAACAATAATAACCAGACGACAACGGATCAGAAGGATCAGACCACAACGCAGCCGCCTGCTTCTTCAGGAAGTGGTCTGGGCAGCCAGATTGCCAATTATGCAGTGCAGTTTGTAGGAAATCCTTATGTAGCCGGCGGAACGAGCCTGACCAATGGTGCGGACTGTTCAGGATTTACCTGGGCAGTATTCCGGAATTTTGGAATTTCCATTCCAAGAAATTCTGTATCACAGGCAGCTTCCGGAACAGCCGTATCGATCGGTGAGGTACAGCCGGGAGATATTATTTATTATGGACATCACGTGGGAATTTACATCGGTGGCGGAAAAATCGTGCATGCAAGTACCGCAAAAACAGGTATTAAAATCAGCAGTTATACTTATCGTACACCGATTACAATCCGAAGATATTGGTAAGCAGATGGATATCGCGAAAGCGATATCCATTTTTTTATCCCAATGCAACGTCTAAAAGCATCATTAGCACGAAACCGGCTAGGATTCCAAAGGTTCCAACGGTGGATCGTTCACCGAAATGAGCTTCCGGGATCGATTCTTCTACAACCACATAGATCATGGCACCGGCCGCGAATCCTAAAAAGAGCCGTTGGCACTGATCGGAGATTTCCTTGGAAAAGAAAAAGACGATGGCGGCACCCAAGGCCGTCATGAAAAATGTAAAACCGGTTGCCGCGAGTGCGGTAAGCAGGGAAGAAACCATAAAAAGCCCCTTTGATGTTGTGTTATCCATATCTTATGGAAGAATTTAAAAAATGACACAAAAAAACTCCCCGTTAAAACAGGGAGCCTTGATAAAAGATCAAATTACTGTACGATATTTTCCAATGGGAGTCCATTTGCAAATGCATAAGCATTTTCCAGAGTTGTGATCGCAATCGCCTGAAGTGCCTCTCTGGTAAAGAATGCCTGATGGGAAGTGATCATAACATTTGGGAATGCCAGAAGACGAGGTACGGTTTCATTTGCAATGATATCTGAAGAGTAGTCCTCAAATACCAGATCATCTTCATTTTCGTATACGTCAAGTCCCACAGCTGCAAATTTCTTTGCGCGGAGTGCGTCGATCAAGTCTTCAGTATTGATCAGTCCGCCACGGGATGTATTTACCAGCGTAACCGTATCTTTCATTTTTGCAATGCTGTCTTTGTTGATCATATGATAAGTTTCCGGGAACAGAGGGCAGTGAAGGGAGATTAAGTCTGATTTCTCTAAAAGTTCATCTAAGGAAACATAAGTTACAAAATCCTTTAATGCTGGATTTTCATATTTATCATATGCAAGGACTCTCATGCCAAATCCGCGGCAGATGTTTGCAAATGCAGCACCGATTTTTCCGGTACCTACAACACCTGCAACTCCATTATAGAAGTTACGTCCCAGAAGTCCGCTTAATGAAAAGTCGTTGTTGCGGACTTTTCCGTAGGCACGATGGATGCGACGGTTTGTAGTCAGCGCAAGTGCCATGGCATGTTCTGCAACTGCTTCCGGAGAATATCCCGGAACACGAAGAACTGTCATACCAAATTCTTTGGAAGCGTCCAAATCTACGTTGTTAAACCCTGCACAGCGAAGCAGAATGAGCTTGATGCCCAGTTCATGAAGGATTGTCAGTACCGGACGGCTAAAATCGGAATTTACAAATCCGCAGACAGCATCATGTCCTTTGGCAAGAACTGCAGTATCTTCATTAATATTTGCTTCAATAAAGTGAATATCAATGCCGTAAGAGCCTTCACCGTTGTCTTCTGTCAATGCACCAAACCAAATTTTATCATAATCCTTTGTGCCAAAAAATGCGATTTTCAATAGAATATCCTCCTTTGATCTATGATGTAAAAAAGATTGTTAAAAATTTATCTATCTGTTTCACAAAAAACATAACAGAAAATTTCTTGGATTGCAATACTTTTTTGAAAAAAACAAAAGTTATGTTACAATGAACAGAAGAATGAAAAAAATGGGAAGTGAGGTTGTGCAAAATGCGAAGAATGGATTTTCGAATGGAACGCCCGGGGCTTGTAAAGCCGGGGGATCATGTGGCATTAAAAGAAGACGTTGCCAATACCATGGCAGGAATTATGTATTACTATACGATCCGGGAAGCCATTGCCATGTCCAATAATACAAAACAACGTTTAAAGTGTCTGGAAGGAACTGTTTCAGAAGTTCTGGAAGAAGAAGGAATCTTTACAGTGTGGGTAGAGATTGACGAGTAAATCAAGGAAAAAAGGTTTAAAAATATCCGGATTTTGGTATATAAGCAGAAGTTATTGATAAAAATGGAAAAATCTGATAGATGTACGTGATTTTGTACAAGATAATTGCATTGGAAGCATTGATTTTTCGCTTGCAATTAAGGTATGATAACTGAAAAGAAACAAACCATGAAATAGATAGAAATATAGAAAAAGGAGAATTTATCAATGGGAAGAAATTATCCAGCTTGGGAAGGATTTCAGAAAGCTACATGGGCAAATGAAATCAATGTAAGAAGTTTTATCAGACACAATTATACACCATATGACGGAGACGAAAGTTTCCTTGCAGGTCCGACACAGGATACTTTAGATTTGTGGGATCAGGTAATGGATCTGACAAAACAGGAAAGAGAAGCCGGCGGTGTGCTTGATATGGATACAAAAGTGATCTCTACCATTACGTCACATGGTCCGGGATATTTAAATAAAGAGAAAGAAAAAATCGTAGGTTTTCAGACTGACAAGCCATTTAAACGTGCACTTATGCCGTATGGCGGTATCAGAATGGCAGAAAAAGCCTGTGCAGACAACGGATACAAAGTAGATCCGGAAGTCAGTGAATTTTTCACTGTTCACAGAAAAACACACAATGCCGGTGTATTCGATGTATACACACCGGAAATGAGAGCCTGCCGTTCCAGCCATATCATTACAGGTCTTCCGGATGCCTATGGACGTGGACGTATCATTGGTGACTATAGACGAGTGGCACTCTATGGTGTAGACCGTCTGATCGAAGATAAAGAAGAACAGAAGAGAACAACACGTTCTGCAATGTATGCAGAAGTGATCCGTGACCGCGAAGAATTATCAGAACAGATCCGTGCCCTGCAGCAGTTAAAAGAGATGGCAGCAAGCTATGGTTATGATATTTCACAGCCGGCATCCAATGTACAGGAAGCAATTCAGTGGGTATACTTTGGATATCTTGCAGCAGTAAAAGAACAAAATGGTGCGGCAATGTCCTTAGGACGTACTTCCACATTCCTTGATATCTACGCAGAAAGAGATTTGAAAAACGGCGTATTTACAGAAGAACAGATTCAGGAAATGGTTGACCATTTCATTATGAAACTTCGTCTGATCAAGTTTGCGCGTACGCCGGAATACAATGCATTGTTCTCCGGAGATCCACAGTGGGTTACAGAATCCATCGGTGGTGTTGGAATCGACGGAAGACATATGGTTACAAAGATGTCTTATCGTTATCTGCATACACTTTCTAATTTGGGTGCAGCTCCGGAACCAAACTTAACAGTTCTCTGGTCTGTACAGTTACCGGAAAACTTTAAACGTTTCTGTGCAAAAACATCTATCGAAAGTTCTTCTGTACAGTACGAAAACGATGATATGATGAGATTTACCCATGGGGATGACTATGCAATCGCATGCTGCGTATCATCCATGAGAGTTGGTAAAGAAATGCAGTTCTTCGGTGCGAGAGCAAACCTTGCAAAATGTTTACTCTATGCGATCAACGGCGGTGTTGACGAAGTATCGAAAAAACAGGTAGGTCCGAAATTTAGACCGATCACTTCAGAATATCTTGATTATGATGAAGTAATGGAAAAATACGATGCGATGATGGAATGGCTTGCAGGAGTTTATGTAAATACGCTGAATATCATCCATTATATGCATGATAAATATTGTTATGAAAAAATCCAGATGGCACTCCATGATAAAAAAGTGACCCGCTGGTTCGCAACCGGTATCGCAGGACTTTCCGTAGTTGCCGATTCCCTTTCTGCAATTAAATATGCAAAGGTAAAAGTCATCCGTGACGAAGACGGTATTGCAGTTGATTATGAAGTGGAAGGTGATTTCCCGAAATACGGAAACGATGATGACCGTGTAGATGATCTTGCGCGCAACATCGTTCATATGTTCATGGAACATATCAGAAAGAACCATACTTACAGAGATGGTATCCCGACAACTTCGATCCTTACGATCACATCCAATGTTGTTTATGGAAAAGCAACAGGTTCTACACCAGACGGACGTAAGAAAGGTGAGGCATTTGCACCGGGAGCCAACCCAATGCACAGAAGAGATACACATGGTGCGGTTGCATCCTTAGCATCTGTTGCAAAAATGCCATTTATTGATGCGCAGGATGGTATTTCTAATACATTCTCCATCATTCCGGGTGCACTTGGAAAAGATGATCAGATCTTTGCAGGTGATATTGAAGTAGATTTAGACTGCGGCAATGGTGCATGTGCAACACCGACACTGTTTGAAGGATTAGATGCAGAATTACCGAATTTAGAGGAGGAATAAAACATGGCAGCAACACAGAATCAGATTGATAACTTGGTAGCCCTTCTGGATGGCTATGTAGAAAAAGGTGGACATCACTTAAATGTAAATGTCTTCACAAAAGAAACTCTTCTGGATGCACAGGCACATCCGGAAAAATATCCGCAGCTTACTGTACGTGTCAGCGGATATGCAGTGAATTTTGTAAAGCTGACAAAAGAACAGCAGGACGAAGTTATTTCCAGAACATTCCACGACTCTTTCTAAGAAAATGATAGGATATATTCATTCTCAGGAAAGTTTTGGGACGGTAGACGGTCCGGGACTCCGGTATGTGGTCTTTTTTCAGGGGTGTCCTATGCGATGCCAGTATTGCCATAATCCGGATACATGGGAAGTGAAAAAAGGTACAAAAGTTACTGTAAATGAAATATTAACGAATTATCAGAAGAACCGCTCTTTTTATACAAAGGGCGGTCTTACTGTAACTGGGGGAGAACCGCTGCTTCAGATCGACTTTCTTTTGGAATTGTTCAAGGCGGCAAAGGAGCAGAAGATTCATACCTGTATCGATACTTCCGGGATTACCTACCGGCCGGGAAATTATTCCTATAACGAAAAACTTGCAGAATTGATGAAATATACAGATCTTGTAATGCTAGATATCAAACACATAGATCCGGTCAAACACAAGCAGTTGACAGCCCAGGAAAATAAAGGAATTTTGGCTTTTGCAAAATTTTTAGAAGAAAAGAAGATACCGCTTTGGATCCGTCATGTGGTGGTGCCGGGATTGAGCGATGATCCGGAAGACCTGAAAAATCTTGGAAGATTTATAGGAACTCTGAAGAATCTGAAGGCTTTGGATGTGCTTCCGTATCATACCATGGGTGTGAACAAATATCAGCAGTTAGGACTTTCTTATCCGTTGGAAGGCGTAGAGGCTTTGCCGAAAGAAAAGGCGGCAGAAGCGAAGAGGTGGATCTTAAAAGGGGTCCGCGAAATCCGTGAAGAAAAAAAACGGGAAGAAAATCTGTGATTGTGTGGAATTGTGTGGGATTTAGCTAAAAACTAGTGGAAAAACCTTGGAAAAACATTGACAGAATCATGGAAAAAGACTACAATATAACTAATTATATCGTAGGATACGATGACTGTGCAAAAATGTAGGTCAGGGGGATAACTTTCATGAAAAAATTCTATACCGGAGACATTCCAAAGAGTCCGAGAATACAGAAATTATATGATCATCTGTTTGAAAAAATGCCGCAGATTGAGGCAGATCGTGCAGTGATCTTGACAAGAGTTTATCGGGAGACAGAAGGAGAACCGATCATTACCAGAAGGGCAAAAGCTTTTCAGGCAATTTGTCGGGAACTTCCAATTACCATCAGACCTTATGAGCTGATTGTAGGAAGCAATACCAAATCACCTCGCAGCTGTCAGGTATTCCCGGAATATTCTTTTGACTGGGTGGAAGCCGAGTTTGATACCGTAGCAGAGAGAAGTGCGGATCCATTTTATATTTCAGAGGAGACAAAACAGGCACTTCATGAGGCCTATCAGTATTGGGGCGGAAAAACTACCAGTGAACTTGCAACTTCCTATATGGAACCGGAAACACTTACGGCAATGAAACATAATATATTTACGCCAGGGAACTATTTTTATAATGGAATTGGACATTTCACGGTAAAATACGGAGAAGTTCTGGAAATCGGCTATGAAGGAATCATTGCGAAAGCACAGGCAGAATTAGATAAATTAGATATTGGTGATGGAGATTATGGAAAGCGGGCAGCATTTTTACGTGCAGCGATCATGAGCTGTCAGGCAGCCATTGATTATGCCAAAAGATATGCACTTCTGGCATTGGAAGAAGCAAAAAATGAATCAGATCCGACAAGAAAGATGGAACTTTTAAAAATCGCTGAAAATTGTGCAAAAGTTCCGGCAAAACCGGCAGAAAGTTTCTATGAGGCCTGCCAGTCTTTCTGGTTTGTACAGATGCTCTTACAGACAGAATCCAGCGGACATTCTATTTCACCGGGACGTTTTGACCAGTATATGTACCCATATTATAAAAAAGATATGGAAGAGGGAAAAATCACAAGAGAAGAAGCACAGGAATTGATCGATTGTATCTGGATCAAATTAAATGATCTGAACAAAGTGCGTGATGCAGCTAGTGCGGAAGGATTTGCAGGTTACAGCCTGTTCCAGAATCTGATCGTTGGAGGTCAGGATCGGGAAGGCAATGATGTGACCAATGATCTGTCCTTTATGTGTATTGAAGCATCCCATCACGTAATGCTTCCGGCACCATCTCTTTCTGTTCGTGTGTGGAACAGAACACCGGAAGAACTTTTGATCAAAGCAGCTGCTTTGACCCGTACAGGAATCGGTCTGCCGGCTTATTATAATGATGAAGTGATCATTCCGGCCATGATGAGCAGAGGCGTTTCTTTAGAGGATGCCCGTTCCTATAATATCATTGGATGTGTTGAGCCTTCTGTTCCGGGAAAAACTGACGGCTGGCATGATGCGGCATTCTTTAATATGTGCCGCCCATTAGAAATGGTATTCTGTAACGGTTATGAACTGGGAGAACAGGTAGGACCTCGTACAGGAGAAGTTTCTGAATTTAAGACATTTGAGCAGTTCTATGATGCCTATAAGACACAGATGAACTATTTTATTAAATTGATGGTAAATGCAGATAATGCGATCGATCTGGCACATGCAGAACGTTGTCCGCTGCCGTATCAGTCTTCCATGATCGAGGACTGTTTGGGTCGTGGAAAAGCATTGCAGGAAGGCGGCGCAGTATACAACTTTACAGGTCCGCAGGGCTTTGGAATCGCCAATATGACAGATTCTCTGTATGCGATCAAAACGTTGGTATACGAGCAGAAGAAAGTTACCATTGAGGAATTAAAAGAAGCACTGGATTATAACTACGGACAGGGCTTTGGAACGACGAAGGCCCAGGAAGCGACGACTGCCATTGCAAAGCAGCTTTCAGATGCCGGACAGACCGTAGGTGCAAAAGAAATCACCATGATCTACGAACAGGTGATGAATGACAGCAAAAATCATCCGAAGAAGGCAAGATTTGAAGAAATTCGCAACCTGATTGATACAGTGCCAAAATATGGCAATGATAATGATGAAGTGGATCTGTTTGCGAGAGATGTTGCTTATACTTATACAAAACCGCTGCTTGGTTATAAAAATCCTCGAGGAGGAATTTATCAGGCAGGTCTTTATCCGGTATCTGCCAATGTTCCTTTGGGTGCACAAACCGGCGCAACACCGGATGGCCGTCTTGCCAATACACCGGTAGCAGATGGTGTGGGACCGGTATCCGGAAAGGATATTTTAGGACCGACAGCAACAGCAAATTCCGTAGCAAAATTAGACCATGGAATTGCGTCCAATGGTACGTTATTTAACCAGAAATTCCATCCGTCAGCTTTGAGCGGTATGGAAGGATTGCAAAAATTTGCCTCTTATCTGCGGGCTTATTTTGATCAGAAGGGCATGCATGTGCAGTTTAACGTAGTCAGCCGTGAAACCCTGCTGGATGCACAGGCACATCCGGAAAATTATAAGACCCTTTGTGTTCGTGTCGCAGGTTACAGTGCTTTATTTACGACATTATCAAAATCTCTGCAGGATGATATCATTAACAGAACGACACAGGGATTTTAAGGAGTATTACCATGGAAGATTTCATGCTTCAAAAAGGAAGGATTTTTGATATTCAGAAATATTCGATCCATGACGGACCGGGGATCCGTACCATTGTATTTTTAAAGGGGTGTCCTTTGCGTTGCAAATGGTGCTGTAATCCGGAATCTCAGTCGGGAAAAGTACAGACCATGATGGTAGCCGGTCAGGAAAAGATCATGGGCAGAGATGTGACAGTGGAAGAAGTTATGGAGGAAGTGTTAAAAGACAGTGCTCATTTCCGAAGAAGCGGAGGAGGAATGACGCTTTCTGGCGGGGAATGTTTGCTGCAGCCGGAGTTTGCATCTGCGCTTTTGCAGGCTGCAAAGAAAAGCGGGATCACGACAGCCATTGAGACGACAAGTTTTGCATCTTTTGAGATGATTGAGGATCTGATTCTTCCATTTGTGGATACCTATATGATGGATATCAAACATATGAACAGTGCAAAACATCAGCTTTTTACGAGCCAGCCAAATGAGAAAATTTTGGAAAATGCAAGAAAGATTGCAAAAGTGAAGGGCGAAAATCTGATTATCCGTACGCCAGTGATACCAACGTTTAACGATACACCGGAAGAGATCCTGGCAATCTCCCAGTTTGCAAGAAGTTTGCCGGGAGTAAAAAAACATCACCTACTTCCATATCACCGATTGGGTTCGGATAAATATCAGGGCTTGGGCAGAGAATATCAAATGTCTCATATTGAACCACCTTCACAGGAAAAAATGGAGGAACTTTTGGCAGTTGCAAAGACGACCGGACTGCAGGTACAGATCGGTGGTTAAATAAAAAGCGATTTGGCAGATTTGATGAAAAAATTAGAGCCAGCCGGAAAACGGCTGGCTCTTTTGGACGGAGGAAACAGCATGAAAATAATCTTAGCATCAGCATCTCCAAGGAGAAAAGAACTCCTGGGAAAGCTTGGAATGGAGTTTGAGATCCTTCCGGCAAAGGGCGAGGAAGTGATTACGAAATCCCTGCCATGGGAAGTTGTCGAGGAACTATCCTATGAAAAGGCAATGGAAATTGCAAAACAGCAAAAAGAAGAATGTATAGTGATCGGTGCAGATACCATTGTTGCACAAGGAGAGAAGATCATGGGAAAACCAAAGGATGAGGGGGAGGCTTATGCCATGCTTTTGGGAATCCAGGGAAACACCCATCAGGTATATACCGGTGTGACGATCATCCGCACAGGAGAAAAGCAGCGATGTATGACCTTTGCAGAAAAGACAGAGGTTGTACTTTATCCGATGAGTGAGGAAGAAATCCGTGCGTATATTGCTTCCGGAGATTGCATGGATAAAGCCGGTGCCTACGGAATCCAGGGAGATTTTGCGATTCATGTAAAAGGTATTGAGGGAGACTATTATAATGTGGTAGGGCTTCCAATCGGAAGAGTTTATCAGGAACTGAAGCAGTTATTGTAAAAATGTGTTTGTTATGCTATACTAATTAGTAAAGAGAGAAAAAAGACTGTGCAGAACTGTTGGGCAGTTTGGCCGGTTACGAAGGAAGAATGTACAGTTTTGATTAAAGTGAGGTAAATACATGAAAAGAGTATTATTAAAGCTTAGTGGTGAAGCACTTGCGGGCGAAAAACATACCGGTTTTGATGAAGCAACCTGTCTGGAAGTTGCAAAACAGGTAAAAACTCTGATAGACGACGGCATTCAGGTGGGTGTCGTAATTGGCGGCGGTAATTTCTGGAGAGGACGTACCAGTGAAAATATTGATCGTCCAAAATCAGACCAGATTGGCATGCTGGCAACGGTGATGAACTGTATCTATGTTTCAGAAATGTTCAGAAGTGTAGGAATGAAAACAAAGGTTTATACACCATTTTCCTGTGGCCCGATCGCAGAATTATTTACCAAAGATTCAGCAGTAGAAAATCTCGAAAAGGGTGTTGTCACATTCTTTGCCGGCGGTACAGGTCATCCGTATTTTTCTACGGATACAACGACGACCCTTCGTGCAATTGAGATCGAGGCTGATGTGATCCTTCTTGCAAAAGCAATCGATGGTGTTTATGACAGTGATCCAAAATTGAATCCGGCAGCTAAAAAATATGACGAGATCAGCATTGGTGATGTGATCGACCAGAGATTGGGTGTGATGGATTTAAGTGCATCAATCATGGCTATGGAAAATAAAATGCCGATGCTGGTATTTGGTTTGAATGAAGAAAATAGTATTGTAAATACTGTCAGCGGAAAATTTACAGGAACAAAAGTAACCGTATAGGAGGACAATAAAATGGCAGATGAAAGATTAGAGCAGTTTGAAACAAAGATGAATAAGACAATCGCAAATCTGGAAAGTGAATTTCAGGCGATTCGCGCAGGACGTGCAAATCCTCACGTATTAGATAAGATCAAAGTTGATTATTATGGATCTCCGACACCGCTTCAGCAGGTGGGCAATGTTTCCGTTCCGGAACCAAGAATGCTTCAGATCGCTCCTTGGGATAAATCACTGATCAAAGAGATTGAAAAAGCGATCATGGTTTCTGATATCGGTATCAACCCATCCAATGATGGTTCTGTGATCCGACTGGTATTCCCGGAATTGACAGAGGAACGCCGTAAAGATCTTGCGAAAGATGTGAAGAAAAAAGGAGAAGCAGCAAAGGTTGCAATCCGTAACATCCGCCGTGATGCCAATGATACATTTAAGAAAATGAACAAGGCAAATGAGCTGACAGAGGATGACCAGAAAGATCTTGAAAACAAACTTCAGAAATTAACAGATAAGTTTGTTGCAGATATCGATCAGGCAGTAGATGCAAAGACAAAAGATATCATGAAAGTATAAAGCAGGGGAGTACAGGGCAGGTGAAATACATCTGCTCTTTCCTTGTTTGAAAGGGGTAAAAGATATGAATATTCCACAGCATGTAGCGATCATTCTGGATGGAAATGGCCGTTGGGCCAAATCAAAAGGAATGCCTAGGAACTATGGGCATATTGAAGGCGCAAAAAATGTTGAGAGAATCTGTGAAGAAGCCTGGCGAATGGGGATTAAGTATCTGACGGTTTATGCCTTTTCTACAGAGAACTGGAAACGGCCGACAGAGGAAGTGGAAGCCCTGATGAAACTTCTTCGCAATTATATGAAAACCTGTTTAAAAACAGCAGAAAAGAATGATATGGTTGTCCGCGTGATCGGAGATAAGACCGGATTGGACGATGATATCAGACAGAAAATTGATGAACTGGAAAGGGCTTCTGCAGGAAACGGCGGGCTGAATTTCCAGATTGCGATCAATTACGGGAGCCGTGATGAGATCGTTCGTGGTATCAGGAAGGTGATGGAAGATACGAAAGCGGGCAAGATCACACCGGAAGAGATGAATGAAGCATTTTTTGAAGATTATCTGGATACCGCAGGGATACCGAGTCCGGATCTTCTGATCCGTACCAGCGGGGAACAGAGACTTTCCAATTTCCTGATGTGGCAGCTGGCATATACAGAATTTTATTTTACAGAAGTTCCGTGGCCCGCATTTGACAAAGATGAATTGAAAAAGGCGATTGAAAAATACAACGGACGAGACAGACGTTTTGGCGGCGTCAAGGAGGAAACATGTTTGTAACGAGATTATTGAGCGGGATTGCGCTGGTTGTGATCTTGCTTACTGTGGGAATCCTGGGTGGAAATGTTCTCTGGGCATTTTGTCTTGGAATCTCGCTGATCGGACTTTATGAATTTTATAAAGTTTTCCGGATTGAAAAGAACCTGGGCGTGATCGGTTATGGATTTGCTGTGGTTTACTATCTGGCGCTTTTATTTTATGATGGAAATGTAAACGGTGCACTGTTCCTTGCCATTGAATTGATGGCAGTGGCGGGCGTTTATGTTCTGAAATATCCAAAATATAACACAGAGCAAGTATTTGTCAGTATTATTGGCTTGTTGTATCTGCCGATGATGCTCTCCTATATTTATCAGATTCGTGTGGCAGAGGATGGATTGTTTTCTTTATGGCTGATCTTCCTTTGTTCCTGGGGATGTGATACCTGCGCTTATTGCGTGGGAATGTTGTTTGGAAAACATAAGCTGGCTCCGGTTCTTAGCCCGAAGAAATCTATCGAAGGTGCTGTGGGCGGCATAGCAGGCGCAGCTTTGCTGGGAGCTGTTTACGGTTTGGCTGTTTCGAAACATGTTGTGATGGGAAATGCACCGCTTTATTTTGCATTGATCTGTGCAGTTGGCGCAGTAATTTCCCAGTTTGGTGATCTGATCGCCTCTGGGATCAAACGGCAGCATGGAATTAAAGATTATGGAAAACTGATTCCGGGCCATGGCGGCATTCTGGATCGTTTTGACAGCGTAATCTTTACTGCACCCATGATTTATGCACTGTTATTTGCATTTGCATAGGAGATTTGAAATGGAAAAAAGAAAAAAAATAGCAATTTTAGGTTCCACAGGATCGATTGGTACACAGACCTTAGAAGTTGCCAGGGAAAATGGAGACCTTGATATCGTCGGTCTTGCAGCGGGAGGCAATATTAAGCTTTTGGAGGCACAGATCAGGGAATTTCGTCCGAGAAAAGCAGCAGTCTGGACAGAAGAAAAAGCAAAGGAACTGCGTTTGATGGTTTCAGATCTTGATGTGGAAATCGTTACAGGCATGGAAGGTCTGATCGAAATCGCAGAGATGGAAGAAGCTGAAATGCTGGTGACAGCCATTGTCGGTATGATCGGTATTCGTCCGACAATCGCAGCGATTAAAGCCGGAAAGGACATTGCACTGGCTAATAAAGAAACTTTGGTCACAGCGGGACATATTATCATGCCGCTTGCAAAAGAATGCGGAGCAAAAATTTTGCCGGTAGATTCTGAACACAGTGCAATTTTCCAAAGTTTAAATGGAGAAAACCGCGGTCAGCTGCATAAAATATTACTGACAGCATCCGGTGGCCCATTCCGTGGGAAAAAGCGGGCAGATCTTGAAAATATTCAAGTGGAAGATGCCTTGAAGCATCCAAACTGGGCAATGGGCAGAAAAATCACCATAGATTCCTCCACATTGGTCAACAAAGGTTTGGAAGCAATGGAAGCCAGATGGCTGTTTGATGTGGATATGGATCAGATTCAGGTGGTGGTACAGCCGCAGAGCATCATTCATTCGGCGGTGGAATTTGTGGATGGAGCTGTGATCGCACAGCTGGGGACACCGGATATGAAGCTTCCGATCCAGTATGCGATCTATTATCCGGAACGTAGATTTTTACCGGGTGATCGTCTGGATTTCTGGAAATTAAAACAGATTACCTTTGAAGAACCGGATCCGGAAACCTTTACCGGATTAAAACTGGCCTTTGAGGCGGCAAAACGTGGTGGAAATATCCCAACCGTATATAATGCGGCAAATGAAAAGGCGGTTGCGAAATTTTTAGACAGACAGATCCGTTATCTGGAAATTCCGGAAATTATCGGAGAATGTATGGAAAGAATCGAAAAGATTGAAAATCCGAACGTAGATGAGATTCTTGCAACGGAAGCAGGAGTTTATGAATTTATTGAGAGCAGGTGGTAGATTGAGCATAATTATTGCATTATTGGTTTTTAGTTTATTGATATTT
Organism: uncultured Lachnoclostridium sp.; assembly: GCA_964561705.1. GTDB lineage: Bacteria > Bacillota > Clostridia > Lachnospirales > Lachnospiraceae > HGM12587. The sequence continues at coordinate 23,025 of CAZLQJ010000008.1, forward strand.
TTTCATGAACTAGGACATTTTCTGTTTGCAAAACGTGGTGGGATTGGAGTGACCTCCTTTTCCCTGGGAATGGGACCGGCCATCTTCAAAAAACAGATTGGAGAGACGGAATATGCCATAAGGATCCTTCCCTTTGGCGGATCTTGTGCCATGGTAGGAGAGGACGAAGCTTGTGATGAGGAAAATTCCTTTCAGAAAAAGGGTGTATGGACGCGTATTTCTGTTGTGGCAGCAGGTCCGATATTTAACTTTATTCTGGCATTTGTCGGTTCTGTGATCATGATTCTATGTATTGGTGCAGATAAACCAGTCATTGGTGAAATGATGGAAGGCTATCCGGCATATGAAGCCGGTATCCGCGCCGGGGATGAGATTATTTCTATGAACGGAAGAAAAATAGGAATTTACAGAGATGTAACCATGTATATTCAGCTTCATCAGGGAGAACCGGTCCATCTGGTCTATGAAAGAGATGGGGAACGTTTTGAAACAAAGGTCGTTCCGCAGATGGATGAAGAAGGATATTATCTGATGGGAATTACCGGAGGCAGTTACAGTAAATGTAACGGACCGCTAGAAGTGCTGAAATATAGCGGAAGACAGGTTGGATATTGGATTCGCATGGTATTTGACAGTCTGCATATGATGATTACCGGTCAGGTAAAACGTGAGGATGTGGGCGGTCCGGTCAGAATTGTGGGAATGATTGGTGATACCTATGAAGAAAGTGCACAGATTGGTGCATTTGCAGTATTTATCAATATGCTGAATATGGTAATCTTCCTTTCAGCAAATTTAGGTGTGATGAATCTTTTGCCGATTCCGGCATTGGATGGAGGAAGATTGGTATTTTTACTCATTGAAGCGGTGACCAGAAAGCGGGTTCCGGCAGATAAAGAAGGATATATTCATCTGGCCGGTTTCGCAATTTTGATGGCGCTGATGGTATTGATCCTGTTTAATGATATTTCATTGATGTTCTTTAAATAAGAAAAAAAGAACCCTGAAACATTGGGATGTCTGAATGACATCCAGTGTTTCAGGGTTTTTCACTGCTTAAAAGGTATTATTTACGCTTCCAGGTAGTCGGAAGCAAAAGGAGCATGATTGGATAGAGTTCCAATCGACCGATCAGCATGCCGATCATTAAAACAATTTTTGAAAAGGTAGAGTAGATTCCGAAATTGCTCATAGGTCCTACTTTTGCAAGACCGGGTCCAATGTTGTTAAAGGTTGCAGCAACAGCACTGAAATTTGTTGCAAAATCAAAATTATCAACACTGATCAGCAAAATCGAAAGTAAAAAGATTGCCCAGTAAATGACCAAATAAACATGTGCTGTACGTAAAACATCGTTGGAAATTACATGTCCGTCCATACGGATCTTTTTTACTTCCCGTGGATGGATCATGCTGGATAATTCCTTTTTGATGCTTTTAAACAGGATCATCATACGGGAAAGTTTAAATCCGCCGGCGGTACTTCCGGCACATGCACCGGTGATCATCAAAAGTGTCAGGACCATTTTTGATAATTCTGGCCACAGATTAAAGTCTGTACTGGAGTATCCTGTAGTGGTTATGATAGAACCAACCTGGAAAAATGCATGTTTTAAAGTTTCCAGGAAACCGGAATACAAATGCATGGTATTTAAGGTGATGATAACAACAGCAGCAAGGATGATTCCCAGATACCAGCGTACTTCTTCCAGATGGAAGGCATCCTTAAATTTTTTTGAAATGATTAAAAAGTAAAAACTGTAGTTAATACCGCTGACGATCATAAAAAAAGTAATGATAATTTGCTGTAGGGAGGTATAACTGGCCAAACTGTCATTTTTGATGCCAAATCCACCGGTACCAACAGTACCAAAGGTAAGCGTCAGTGTGTCAAATAAAGGCATTTTTGCCAACAGCAGGCATATCGCCTGGATTACTGTAATGACCAGATAAATACTGTAGAGAAGCTTTGCAGTATCACGAACCTTTGGAACAAATTTATCTACGGATGGACCAGGGCTTTCTGCTTTCATAAGCTGCATGGTGTAACCGCCGATCATTGGAACCAGAGAAAGGATAAATACAAAAACACCCATACCGCCTACCCAGTGGGTAAAGCTTCGCCACATAATGCTGGTGTGACTCAGTGCTTCCACATCAGACAAAACGCTTGCACCTGTAGTGGTAAATCCTGAAATGGTTTCAAAAAGTGCATCAATATAAAATGGGATTTCTCCGCTGAGGGTAAATGGCAATGCGCCAAAAATACTAAGTATGATCCATCCAAGGGCAACGGTAACGGAACCGTCCTTTGTATAGAGCTGTTTGTTTTCCGGAATCTTCCGGACCAGGATGCTTCCTAATAAAAAAATCAGGATCCCTACACCGAGAAAGGTGAAGGCTTCCTTCTCCCCGTAGATCAGACCGGTTACGGTTGGAAGCAGCATAAAAAGTGCCTCGTAGCGGAGAAGATGACCCATAATGTAAAAGATCATTGCGTAATTCATGCGTCAGCCTCCAAAATATTTTCAATATCGGAAAGACGGTAGCCGGAAAGTACGACCATGACGGTATCGCCGACTTTGATCATATCCTGCCCACCAGGGAAAATGACTTTACCATTGCGGTAAATACATCCGATCAACGTATTTTTGCGGATTTTTAATTCCTGCAGAGGAATATCTGTGATACCGGAACGGTCTGTAATGTTAAATTCCAAAGCCTCAGCCTTCCCATTTGCCAGTTTGTATAAGGTTTCTACATTGTTGTCATGCTGGGCTGCAGAAGCAGAACGGACGTATTTGACAATATAATCTGCTGTCGTAACACGCGGATAAATAATGCTGCCAAGATCCAGGTTGTCAATCACATTCTGGAAGTTGATCCGGTTGATCTTGGTCACAGTTTTTGCCTTGGAGCTGGAATTGACATGGAGTGCCAGCAGGATATTTTCCTCGTCCAGACCTGTCAGACAGGCAAATCCATCTGCAGTTTCATAATTTTCCTGACAAAGCACTGCCTGTTCTGTAGCGTCACCCAGGATAATGGTTGCCTCTGCCAGTTCATCACTTAAAAAGTCTGCCCGAGCAGGATCATGTTCGATGATCGTTACCTCAATACCGGACTGGATCAGATTTTTGGCAAGATAATAAGAAATCTTTCCGCCGCCGGCAAGGATTACATTTTTAACCGGATTTTTTACAAGTCCGGCATTTTTGAAAAAGGTAATGGCATTTTTACGGTTTGCAGCAATGGCAATGATATCGTTTTCTTGTAATACGAAATCACCATTTGGAATAATGACATCCTCTCCGCGCAAAACTTCGCACACAAGGACGCCAACCTTGACTTTCTGGTACAGATTTGCAAGTCTTGTTCCAATCAAAGGTGAGTCTTTTGGCAGTTTGCAGTGAAGCAGTTCAATGTGGCCTCTTGCAAATGTATTTACACGGATGGCAGAAGGGAACTGGAACAGTTTTGCAATTTCCCGGGCCGCTGTCAGCTCAGGATTGATGATCATGGCAAGTCCAAATTCCTCTTTCAAAAAGTCTATTTCTTCGTTATAGATTGGGTTGCGGACTCTGGCAATGGTCTGGCAGTTTCCGGCTTTTTTAGAGATCAGACAGCAGAGAAGGTTTTCCTCATCTGATCCTGTAACTGCGATAACAAGGTCGGCAGTTGCAACACCGGCTTCCTGAAGTGTTTTATAACTGACGCCATTTCCGATGACACCCATAGCATCTAATTCATCTGTGATATCTCGGACTTTATCCGGATTCGTATCAACAACAACAATATTGTGTTCTTCATTACTTAACTGTTCGACAAGGGTATAACCAACTTTGCCACAGCCTACAATAATGATATTCATAACAAATCTCCTTATATAATTGTGATGTGGATATATATCTAATTCCATATTATAGCACTACTGGTAAAAAAGTAATATGAAAATTTGAAATTTAAAAATTTCTTAAGTGTTTCTTAATTGAGTAGATCTCAAGCTTGTGTTAGAATACGGTTTCTATAAGGAAATTATGAAAAAAGAAAGGAGCAGAAGGATGAAGTGGCTTCGAAAGATAGGTGCAGCAGTATCATTGGGAGGTGCCGGATTTTATGGAATCTACCGGATGGTATTCGGAAGAAACAGTAAAAAACAGGGATTGGACAATGAAATCCCGAAGGGAAGGCAATATGACGAATATGCCCAGAGTATTAGCAACGGCATAAAAAAAGGATTGAAACTTTCTTATCAGCAGATTTTTATTAAATCATCGAAAGACGGGATTACGCTGGCAGGAAAATATTATCATTTTAAGGAGTCAGCACCGGTTATTCTATTTTTTCATGGATACCGCAGCGGTGCTTTGAGAGACGGCAACGGGCTTTTGCTCTTTGCGCAGAAAATTGGATATAATATTATTTTAGTTAATCAACGGGGGCAGGGCAAAAGCGGGGGAAAAACGATTACCTTTGGAATTAAGGAACGATATGACTGCATGGACTGGATTCAATATGTGAATCAGCGTTTTGGAGCAGAAGTGCCGATTGTTCTGGCAGGAATGTCGATGGGAGCTTCCACGGTATTGATGGCAGCAGACCTGGGATTACCGGCAAATGTCAAGGGAATCATGGCGGATTGCCCTTATTCGTCACCAAAGGAAATTTTGAAGACTGTGATCCGACAGATGAAATTTCCGGAAAAGATCACCTATGAAACATTAAAACTAGGTGCAAAGATTTTCGGTGGATTTGATATTGAAGAATATTCTGCGGTGGAAGCTATGAAAAACTGTAATATTCCGGTATTGCTGATCCACGGGGATGAGGATTATTTTGTTCCATGTCAGATGAGTCGGGATTGTTTTGAAGCCTGTGTATCGGAAAATAAAAGGCTGGTTCTGGTGAAAGGCGCGGCACATGGAATCAGTTATTGTGTAGATGGGGAATTATATGAAAAGGAAATAATCGAATTCTTAAATAAAATTATAAAATAACATGGAATCAGAAGTGTTTCGTACAACCGGTGGTATCTGGGTTATGCTTCCGCTGGATCAAACGGATAATGGAAAAGAGCTGCGATTTGAAAACAGATGCAGTGGAATGCGATCTTTACAGGATTATGGGAGGAGATCGGCAGGAAGCGCGAAAATACAGCGGAGAATATCTGTGGGAATATGAATGGGCAGAAACACGAAATGGTCAGTTGAGCCGGATGCTTAAATAAAAAAACACATCTGCAGTCCCCAAAAAAATGGGGATTTGCAGATGTATTTTTATGGGTGTTCGGAGCTTCCTTTCAGAAAGGAAATAAAATTTTGACAGGTATCCTGATTTTCATCGGAGAGTGAGATCAGTTCATTTACCATTTTGGCCTGCTTTGCATTCAATGGGATGGAGATTCCATTTTCACCTACGGCACGGTATAAGGAACCATAATTTCGGCTTTCTTCAAAACTTCCGGAAAACCGATAATTGATCAGTTTGTCTACGGAAATATTGTAGAATTGTGCAATCCGGTAGAGTGTGTCAATATCAGGTGTACGCTTATTATTTTCGTAATTCGAATATGCCTGACTGGTAATATTTAAATATTCACTTAGATTTTTTTGCCTGTAGCCGTGATAGATGCGTAGTTCACGCAATACATCGCCGTAACTTTGTTCGTATAATTGGGACATAAGTAACACCTCGTTTTGATTAAAAATATTATAAACGAGATGTTGCATAATATGAGAAAACTGCAACGAATTGAAGAAATATAACCAAAAAAACAACAGATTGTTGATAAAATGCAAAGTACTTGATATGGAAACGATCGCTGACATTGCAGTTGATGGAAATATAGGTACTGTGTTACAATAATTCCGTGTAAACAAATGCAATACGGGGGTATGACATGAAAAGAAGATGGGTTATTTTTTTGCTGACTTTAAGCCTGTTTTCCGGCTATGTGCCACAGACAGGGATTGAAGTCAGGGCAGCACAAATGGAAGCAGCAGAAGAGATGAAAGATGTATTTTTATCAGATCTGCAGTGGGAAAGTCAAAGCTGTGGGGCAGCCAGTGATTTTCCGAATGGGACAACAAAGGATACTGCAGTAAACGGAAGTGCCATGAAGTTATATGTGAATGGAGTTCAGCATACGTTTACAAAAGGTTTGGGTGCACATGCTCCATCAGAAATAGTATATGATATTTCTGATCTGGGATGTACAAAATTTGAAGCCTATGCAGGTGCAGATCTGCAAAGTTTAGATTCCTATCAGGCTTCACAGGAAGGGATTATCGGGAATTTTATTGTGGAGATTGATGACGTGAAGGTTGGAGAAAGCGGGGAACTTGATCCAAGTAAAAATGCTTATCATTTTGAAATTGAAATTCCGGAAGATGCGCAGAAATTGACATTAAAGGCAGAAACAGGAGCACAGGACTGGTCAGATTGGATCATCTGGGGGGATGCAAAGATCACGATGCCGGCAAGTGCAACGCAACAGCCGGTGTTAGGTCCAACAACAGAAAAAATTTATGGAAAAGATATTTCTCTGCAGGTGGTGGAAGGAATTGTGCATCTGTACAGAGATGATCAGTTGGTCGCAAAATCAGCTTCTTTGGGTAAAGTAACGATGAACGGAAGAGTATTTTCTGATTTTTCGATTTCGGATTACAGTGTGCAGGAAGGTGTGGAAACACCAAGAGGAAAAGCAACACGTTTAGTTTTGGAAATGAACAGTAAAAAATCCGGGTTAAAAAAGACGGTATGGTATGATCTGCTGCAGGAAATCAGTGGTGCTGTTTTTGAAACGACGCATTTTACCTCTAAGGAAGATGTAACCATTACGGAAATTGTAGAAAATGAGTTTACCCTGGAAAAACCGGATGCGGATAAGATCTGGAGTTACCAGGGAGGCGGGGAAGGCCAACAAAGTTTTTATGATACGATACAAAAAGTGAATAATAATTTTACACGCGTCAATAAACAGGATGATACATCTGCAGGGATTCCGTTGGCGGACATCTATTCTGTAAATGGAGGTATTACTGTCGGGGATGCTTCTTTGTACAGAAGATTTCTGACAACCCCTGTCAAAGGCGGCAATGACACGGCAACGGTATCCATTCATTGGCAGGAACAGAAGTTAAGAGCGGGTGAAAATACACAGACAGGTACGGCAGTGATTGGTATTCATGACGGTGACTACTATAATGGATTGCGTACTTATGCAGAAGTAATGAAAGCCCAGGGATTTTCAACCCCGGAAACAGTTTCTTCCATCAGCTACGATCTGCGTTGGGAAAGCTGGGGTTGGGAAGGAGAATGGACCATTGACAAGATTCTTGGAAAATTAGATGATCTTTACGAAAATGGTATTCGCCAGATTACCTTAGATGACTGCTGGTATACTGCAGCAGGAGACTGGGAACTGAATCCTGTTAAATTCCCAAATGGAGTACAGGATATGAAACGTCTGACAGATACGGTACATGAAAAAGGAATGACCATTGTGCTGTGGTGGAGACCAATGGATGGCGGACGTGACAGTGCATTTTCGGTAATTCAGGGGCATGTACAGCAGCCAAGTAATTTGCTCAAGGAACATCCGGAGTATTTTATAAAAAATGAAGATGGAAGTTTTGCAAAACTTTCAGGACCTGGAAGCAGTAATCATTTTAATGGATCAACTGGATATGCATTATGTCCGTATTCGGAGGGTGCGGTTGCCTCACAGACTGCTTTTGTTCGACGTGCAATGACAGAATGGGGCATTGATGGATTTAAGAGTGATTATGTATGGGGCATGCCAAAATGTTACAATGAAGCACATCATCATGCCGAACCAAAGGAATCGACACAGATGGCATCCGAAATCTTTTATGAGGCAATCTATGAAGAAATGATTTCCATTGATCCGGATGCATTTCATTTGTTGTGCAATTGTGGAACACCGCAGGATTATTATTCTTTCCCATATGTGACACAAATTCCAACGGCAGATCCAACAAGTGTGGATCAGACAAGAAGGCGAGTAAAGGCCTATAAGGCATTGGCGGGAGATGATTTTCCAATTACAACGGATCACAATGAGATCTGGTATCCGTCCAGCGTAGGAACAGGTGCAGTCCTGATTGAAAAGAGAGACTTTGCAAAAGGATCCGCACAGGAAAAAGAATATGAAAAGTGGCTATCGATTGCGGCAGAACATCAGCTTCAGACAGGTACCCATGTAGGTGATCTCTATGCATATGGGATCGATGCTTATGAAACATATGTGATTCAAAAAGAGAATTTGATGTATTATAGTTTCTATAAAGATGGAAAATATAAGCCATCCGGAAATCCGCAGGTTGAATTAAAAGGCCTTGATCCGGAAAAACATTACAAAATTGAAGATTATGTAAATCAAACGGTGATTGCAGAAGATGTTGCTGGGGATGAGGCAGTATTTCAGCTGAATTTTCAAGAGTATCTGCTGCTTCGTGCAGTTCCGTTAGAGGTGCCGGAGACACCGGATAAGAAGCAGGCGGTTACCGAAGTATTTTCGGATGTGATTGACGGTAAATGGTATGTTGATGCAATCCAATATGTATTTGATCATGAACTGATGTCCGGTTATAACGGTAAATTTACACCGGATTCCACGATGACAAGGGCAATGCTTATCACGACATTGTATAGAATGCAGGGTGAACCGGAAGTGACGGATGATAAGGCATATCATGCGATGGAGGATTTAAATGCCGATGACTGGTATAAAGATGCAGTTGCGTGGGCGTTAAATGAAAAGATTGCAACGGGAGACCCTGTAAATAAAAAATTTAATCCAAATGCGAGTGTTACAAGAGAACAGCTTGCAGCGTTTCTTTACAGATATGCACAGTATACAGGTAAAGATGTAACTTTAAGTAAGGACAGAAAAGAATTGATTGCGGATTCTAATCCGAGCAGTTGGGCGGAAACAGAATTTGCCTGGGCGATTGATCAGCGATTGATCAGTGGTTTGCAGAACACGGACGGTGCAGGAAATGCGGTTTATGAACTGGCACCGAAGGGAACTGCGACCAGGGCACAGCTTGCCACAATCTTACAGCGTTTTTGTAAAGAAAATCAGTAAAAATAAAAAGCTTTTTCATAAAGAATAAGAAATGAAGACGAGGAAGTGTGTAAGATGACACTAAAAGACATAAAAATTGGGAACAGTGCAGTGGTAACTGCGGTTGGAGGCGAGGGAGCACTCCGACAGCATTTTCTGGATATGGGTGTGCTTCCCGGAGCTGAGGTGACAGTTGTAAAATATGCACCGATGGGGGATCCTATGGAGCTTAGAATCCACGGGTACGAGCTGACGCTCCGACTGGCAGATGCGGAAAAAATTGAAGTGAAAACGATTGATGCACTCACACAGACCTTGGGAGCAGCAGAAAAGAAACGAAAAAAAACAGAACATCCGGGACTTGGAGAAGGCGGAAGATTTCATGAAAAGGCAACGGAAAATCCATTGCCGAAGGATACCCGTCTAACCTTTGCATTGGCAGGGAATCAGAACTGCGGAAAAACCACACTGTTTAACCAGCTTACGGGAGCAAATCAGCATGTCGGAAATTTTCCGGGAGTTACAGTGGATCAAAAGAGCGGACCGATCAAGGGACATGGGAATACGCTTGTGACGGATCTTCCGGGAATTTATTCCATGTCACCTTACAGCAGTGAAGAAATCGTTACGAGACAATTCATTATTCATGAAAAACCAACAGGAATTATCAATATCGTAGATGCGACCAATATTGAGAGAAACCTTTATCTGACCATGCAGTTAATGGAATTAAATGTTCCTATGGTGTTGGCACTCAATATGATGGATGAAGTACGCGGAAACGGCGGTGTGGTAGATATTAATCAAATGGAACAGCTTTTGGGAATTCCGGTAGTTCCAATTTCAGCAGCAAAAAATGAAGGTGTTGATGAATTGATCAAGCACGCACTTCATGTAGCAGCTTATCAGGAGCGTCCTCAAAGAAATGATTTTTGTGATAAAGATGAGGCGGGCGGTGCAGTACATAGATGTCTTCATGGCATTATCCATCTGATTGAGGATCATGCATCAGCTGCCGGGATTCCGGTTAGATTTGCAGCGACAAAGCTGATTGAAGGTGATGAAAGAATAGCAGCTGCATTAAAACTTGATAAAAATGAAGAGGAAATGCTGGAACATATTATTTGTCAGATGGAGGAAGAACGTGGGCTTGACCGGGCGGCAGCCATTGCAGATATGCGTTTTTCCTTTATTCAGAAACTGGTACAGCAGACGGTGGTAAAACCGAAGGAAAGCAAAGAACATGCCAGAAGCAGAAAAATGGATCAGATCCTTACCGGAAAATATACGGCAATCCCAACATTTGTTTTAATCATGGCAGCCATTTTTTATCTCACGTTTCAGGTGATCGGTGCATGGCTTCAGGGGATTGTAGAACTTGGAGTTGAGGCTGCAGCAGGGGCAGTGGGAAGGTTTCTGGTATCAGCCGGTGTCAGTGATGCCTTACAATCGCTGATCATGGATGGGATTTTTGCAGGTGTGGGAAGTGTATTAAGCTTTTTGCCGATCATTGTTGTATTGTTTTTCTTCTTATCTTTACTAGAAGATACGGGATACATGGCGAGAGTTGCCTTTGTGATGGATAAACTTCTTCGAAAGATTGGATTATCCGGCAGAAGTATCGTGCCAATGCTGATTGGGTTTGGATGTACGGTTCCAGGTGTTATGGCAAGCCGTACCCTTCCGTCCGAAAGAGACCGTAAGATGACCATTTTACTGACACCGTTCATGAGCTGTTCTGCAAAACTTCCGATCTATGGATTTTTTGCACAGACATTTTTTCCGGAATACAGCGGATTGATCATGGTTGGCTTGTATCTGCTGGGAATTATCGTTGGAATTGTGACAGCACTGATCTATAAAAGAACTATGTTTCAGGGAGAAGCTGTTCCGTTTGTTATGGAACTTCCAAATTACCGTATGCCGGGAATGAAAAATGTGGCGCAGCTGTTGTGGGAAAAAGCAAAGGATTTCCTGCAGAGAGCTTTTACGGTAATTTTTGTTGCAACAGTAGTAATCTGGTTTTTACAGAATTTTAATCTTCAGTTGCGTATGGTTGAAGATGCAGAAAACAGTATTCTGGCGGTAGTTTCCGGATTGATCGCGCCCATCTTTATGCCTTTGGGATTTGGCGACTGGAGAATCTGTACAGCTCTGGTTACCGGATTTATGGCAAAAGAAAGTGTGGTATCTACATTAAATGTATTGTTTGGAACAACAGCGGCCATCCAAGCTGCTTTAAGTCCTTCAACTGCAGCAGCACTTCTGGTCTTTTGTTTACTGTATACGCCTTGCGTGGCAGCGATTTCCTCCATTAAACAGGAACTTGGCGGAAAATGGGCCATTGGTGTAGCAGCAGAACAGTTTGCCATAGCATGGATTTGTGCCGGTTTTGTGAAAAGCGTGGCAATGTTGCTGGGAATTGTTTAGAGAGATTGTATTTTTTAATAAACATATATGTCGTATTTTGACAATTCATTGTTCTTTTGCTATAATGTAAAAGGCTACGTATGTTATTGGAAAATGTAGCAGGAATTGTAAGTAAGTCCCGTTTATAAGGAAGGGCTTAAGATAGTAGGAAGGAAAGATTTATGGAGATTTTAAAATTACAGAAAATCGCAAATGAAGTCCGCAAAGGCATCGTGACTTCTACACATTCTGCAAAAGCTGGTCATCCGGGCGGATCTTTATCAGCAGCAGATATTTTAACTTACCTTTACTTTGAAGAAATGAATGTAGATCCGAAGGATGAAAAAAATCCTGACAGAGACCGTTTTGTATTATCCAAAGGTCATGCGGCACCTGCATTGTACAGTGTACTGGCACAGAAAGGTTTCTTCCCGGTGGAAGATCTGACTACACTGCGTCACATTGGCTCTTATCTTCAGGGACATCCATGCATGAGCATCCCGGGTGTAGATATGTCTACAGGTTCTTTAGGACAGGGTGTTTCAGCAGCGGTTGGTATGGCAATTGCAGGAAAACTTGATAAAAAAGATTATCATGTATTTGCATTGCTTGGCGATGGTGAAATTCAGGAAGGTCAGGTATGGGAGGCTGCCATGTTAGCCGGCCATAGAAATTTGGATAATCTGATCGTAATTGTTGATAACAATGGATTACAGATCGATGGTAAGGTTTCTGATGTATGTAGTCCATATCCAATCGATAAAAAATTCGAAGCATTTAATTTTGAAGTGATCAATTTGGAAGATGGTCATGATTTTGTACAGATCGCGGAAGCAATCCAGAAGGCAAAAGCGGTTGTTGGAAAACCGGTAGCGATCGTAGCGAAAACTGTAAAAGGAAAAGGTGTATCCTTTATGGAAAACCAGGCCGGATGGCATGGAGTGGCGCCAAATGATGAGCAGTACGCAGC
>CAZLQJ010000009.1:0-34417 GCA_964561705.1 uncultured Lachnoclostridium sp.
GCACTTTCAAAACTCCAATAACCACAGTAAGTATCTAAACTGCTAAGATGTGAATTATACCAACTGTATCCCGCATGTTTTTTATACCACTCCTTCAGGTAATCACATAACTTTGCTTCCTTTGATTGAGTTTCAAAGACCTTATTTAATAAAGTGAATTCTTCTGATAAACCAATCGTTTTGTCCCATCTTGGTGTTTCTCCCATAATGTACATTGATAAAAATTTTAAAAGTCTATCTTTCTCGATTTGGTCTTTATGAAGCCTTATTAGCTTTACAACTTCACTTTTATCATGAATCATAATGGATAAAGAAATTAGATTTAATAAATCTTCATATGTGATATTTTTATATTCGCAAACTATTTTAATTACCCTGTTTAGCAAAGTCCTTAATTTATCCTTTGTTGCACCCATAGAAAATTCAGCTTTTAATAAGTCAAGTTCATAGCCAGTCAATGACACAAGTATTCTCTGTTTTTTATCCTCAGCAGCATCCTCCAACTTCGCCACCTTCTTTTCAATTCTAGAATACTGATATTCCAAATACTTATCAAAGTAATCTTTATTCTTTCGAATATCTCGCATTCATCTCACCTCCATTTTCATTATCGTCTGACGGCTCTACTCGATCTCCGTCCTCATTGAAATATTCAACAATTTCTTTATCTCCAACTTTATTGCCTTCTGAATCTACTTTTTGTACATCTGTATGAATATTACCATTTTCATCACTATTAGGATCGATATGATATACCTCATGACTCACTGAATCAGGATTATCTTCCTTCGCATCTCTAATCTCATCAGCCTTTTCTTTCCCCACTGCGTCATCTAATCTTTTATCTATCCAGTTATCAGACATCTGTTTCCCATCATTCGTTTCTGATAATTGCGATGTATTATACTTCGCATCTGCAATAACGTAAGATTTCGTTCCGTCGGGATTAGTCTTTTCATATACACCGTCAATACCTGTTCTAAAACCATCTTTCTTATCATCAAGACTTGTAACCCTGTGCTTATTAAGAGGTTTATATCCCTTAGATATGTAGTACTGATCCATCATCATTTCTCCGAGATTTCCCAATTCCTCATTTGTCAGCTTCTCACCCTTTTTAATTCTTTCGAGAGCATTTTTTATAGCAGCTTTCTGCCTTTCATTTATTTCGTCTTCAGATAGTTCTTTATCTTCGTCATTGTCGTCAGTTTTTCCATCGTTCTCAGAATCATTATCGCTCTCATCCAAATTATCTACACCATTATCATTTTCGCTCTCTGATAATTCCGGCAGTTTGGTTTCTCCGTCTCCTATCTTCGGTATTTCCGGTAGTTTCGGCAACTTTGCTTCTCCATCTCCCAGCCTTGGTATTTCTTGCAATTTCGGCAACTTTGCTTCTCCATCTCCTAGCTTCGGTATTTCTTGCAATTTCGGCAACTTTGCTTCTCCATCTCCTAGCTTCGGTATTTCTTGCATTTTCGGCAATTTTGCTTCTCCATCTCCCAGCCTTGGTATTTCTTGCAATTTCGGCAATTTTGCTTCTCCTTGATCCAGATCAAAATTCCCCTTAGATTCCGCTTTAAACATTATATTCTCCTTCCCATAAATTCAAGATAATGTTGTTCTAAGAAATCTTTTCCACCATGTTCAGAAATATATTGTAAAATAAGTTCACGAATAACTACAACAATATGATTATCAAATATGCCATATTTGTTCTTTATTTTCTGATCAATCCACTCGATGTTTTCTTTTTTCTTAACACTATCATTTAAAGCGTCACATACTTTTGTCCCATCAAACAAGGCATATGCAATACATTTTTTATCGTTATTCGTAGGTACTTCACCCTGAAGACATTTTTTCAAAATTCTTTTATAATCTTCATAAGGTGCCGGAAAACTTTCAATCCATTTCGTAATCCGATCAACTTCCTCTTTCTTCAATTCCACTCGGTCTCGTATACCAAACAGTTTTCTAAAATAGTTATCTGTTGGCATATTTCGTTTCGGAAGTTCGTAGATTTTATCCACTGGCTTATAGTTCGTGTGAAATTTTTCAAACTGGCACAAAACAGCTTCTACCCAGTCGTTCTGATATACTGCCGCAACACCTCTTGGCAATTTTGCCAATTCTTCAATTTGATCCTCGTTTAACGCTGCTGCTTTACCTACTAACATACGGTCTTCTGCATCCGGCAGTCGGAGGATAATCTTTGTATTGGTATTCCTGATTACTGCTTCATCCAGTAATCCCGGTGCCTGATCGGCGATAATGAATCCTTCGCCATAGGTTCGCATCTCTGCAATGGAATTTGTCAGCATTTCTACAGATTTCCCCTGTAAATTTGCACTCTCCTGACCTTGTCCCATGGAAGTTCTTCTTAAAAGGTTATGTGCCTCTTCAATAACCGTTACATGTCGTAAGCTTTCATTCATTCTGGAAGAACTCATGTGATACTCCTGCAGCTTCATAATAAGCACTCCCATCAGCAATGCTTTTGTTTCAGAAGATCCGACTCTACTGATATCTACAATCACATTCTGTTCAAATAATTCCTTATTGGAAAGTTCTTCATCATCTGATGCACACAAAACCAGACCATTGATTCCATTTGTTAACGACTTCACTCTTGTTACCAAAGCACCTGCATAATCGCTTTGTGTATCCTTCGAATACATGGAATTTTTCATTACTTCTGGCAATGTCGTCAATACATCTGCAAAAGTAGGGAATTTTAGCGGATAGCATTCACTTGTATATAAATCCCAACCTTTGTTGATATATGCCTGTTCAACCGCATCTTTTAAAACTGCCGGCATCGCTGCGTACATTGGCCAGCAAGCATTTAAAATTTCAATCAGACGATCAATATGTTCTAAAACATGAATCGGCTTCTTGACAGTATTTCCTGTTGGAAATACAAATGGATTAATACGAAGCAACTTTGATAACCTCGGATTCGTTCCGTAAGTCTGACATTTATCGCCGAGAGCAGAACTGTATTCTCCCTTTGCAGGTTCAATAACCATCACTTTTTTATTATGTTTTAAAAGTCCGCTGAGGATTTGGTAAATCGTATTTGATTTACCAGTTCCTGTAGAACCTGTAACAAACACGTGAGAAGTGAGACTATCCACATCCAGCTTAACACGCTGTTTTTCTGCCCGATACATATGTACTACATTACCAATATCCAGAATTTCCTTCTTTTTCACTGGCTCTGCCTCTTGTGCACCTATACCTGAAATTGAAAATCTCTGTGTTTCTCTTCCAAACGGAACACTCTCTATTACTGGAAAACCAGCTATCGATTTTCTTGGAAAATTCAAAGCCCGTACCAATTCTTTTCCTGATATCAATGTAGTTAAATCGATACTTTCCGGAAACATCAGGATATCTGCATTGCTTTTACAAGCATCACTATCCAATACAAACCTAGGATGTTGGATTCTTTGCAAAGTTGCTAAAATCGTTGCTGCATCCGCTTTTTTTCTTGTTCCGTGCCAAAAATTAATTGCTGATGACGACAAATAAGAATTTTCTCCTTGTGTCAGTGCAAGATACATCGTGGCAACATTATTCGCTATGGTCGCATCACTGGAGACTGCATATGCCGCAAACTTCCACATTCCAAGCGCAGAACATTGTTCCAGTCGTTTTACTTGTTCTTCCAACAGATCCAGACTATGTTTCACCGTGTAATTGGTACAAGTTCTTGTTTCTCCTTTGTTCGTTCCAACTGTTACATTATGATTTGCGGTTTTTCCGAAATTAGCACCAAAATTAACACCTGCATTAACAGATAATGTAGCACTTGCACTTGCACTAACTCCACCTGCATTAACGCCTGCACTAACACTAGATGATCCTCCGACTCCCATATGAGTTCCGACATTTTTTCCCAGGGAACTGCCTGTGCCTATCGTAGTATTATCCAGTTCAGAAAAAGATTCCTGCCATGATGCATATGGAGAAAGACGGTTATACATCTCGAAAAGCAGGTTTTTCTGCACTGTAACATCTGGTGATGGACTTGCAAGCAGAATCAGCTTATATTCCTGATTTTCATCTTGAGGTACAATTCCATCTAACAACTTTTCCATACTCTGACTGACAAAATCTTCCGATTTATCCGTGGCAAGGTTTGTGATTACTGCTACCGACTCTGCTTTTGGATTATTTTCATCATCGTAAGTAACAATATTTTTCAAAGATTCCGGAATTCCATACCCAAATAGTTTATTCTCAGCATCTCTTTCCTTGATTTCAGCTCCTGGAAAATTCCCATTAATCGCTTCCACCACCTGTTCACGAAAATCAGATGCAATATTAAACATATCGCTCTTATCCGTATTAACAATCGCCATACTTACCTTACACCGATCCATTTTTCTGTCATAGATTAATGCGATATTACATTTCTCATTTGCCAAAACCTGATATACATTAACCAGCTTGTCAATATTTTTTTCTTCGGTATCATTTACCCAGCGAGTAATATCAAAATATACAATTCTATTCCAGTCATTAAATGAAGTATTGATTTCATAAGACGGTCGATACACTTCATTTACATACGGTAAATACGTATGATATAAATTTACTCCCAATTCACCTAATGCTTTTTCTTTCAAAGTAAGTGCCCCGGCACTGTTTAAATACTCATGTTGGAAATACTGTTTTCTTGCCTCTGCTATCTTTCTCTTTTCACTTACTCCAAATTCTGCCCGATTAGATAAATAATTTTTTTCAGCAGTCTGAATTTTATGATCCAACTCTTTGGCTTTTTCTTTTAATTGGTTTCCCATTTGTTTCATTTTTTCCATAGGTATTTTCTCCATCCGATTGCTTGTCAATATTTTTTTCTTCGGTATCATTTACCCAGCGAGTAATATCAAAATATACAATTCTATTCCAGTCATTAAATGAAGTATTGATTTCATAAGACGGTCGATACACTTCATTTACATACGGTAAATACGTATGATATAAATTTACTCCCAATTCACCTAATGCTTTTTCTTTCAAAGTAAGTGCCCCGGCACTGTTTAAATACTCATGTTGGAAATACTGTTTTCTTGCCTCTGCTATCTTTCTCTTTTCACTTACTCCAAATTCTGCCCGATTAGATAAATAATTTTTTTCAGCAGTCTGAATTTTATGATCCAACTCTTTGGCTTTTTCTTTTAATTGGTTTCCCATTTGTTTCATTTTTTCCATAGGTATTTTCTCCATCCGATTGTACTTATGAATGACGGCTTAAAACACAGACAACCGCTGCAAGTATGATAATCACCGTTAAAGTTGCCGCTACAATTCTCCTTGTTTTTTTCTTCGCTTTTTGAGCATATACCTCTTCCGCTACTTCTGCCATATGCAGATAGAATTCCTTCGAACCGGCACCGGAAGCACAGAGAACCTTTAATTTCTCTAATGTTTCCTCACTCCATGGTTTTGGCTCCCTTCTCACCTTATAACAATTAAAAGACTCTTCTTCTCCATATTCCCTCGAAATACGCTCAAGTTCTTTTTCGACTTCTGGTACACTCATTTCTCCCTTTAAAATTCTAAAAACCATGTTTCTACAAGCTTCAATCCCTGTCATTACAAGACCTCCTGAAATTCTAATAATTTTTCAATTTTTTTTACTTCGCACTGTATCATACATTCTTGCTGTAGTTTTCTGTGAACAATATTATTCTGCTTTTCTAAAGCACTGGTTAATATTTGCAATGCAGGATTAAACGAACTGATTGTTCCTTGGAGTCTGTCCATTAAGCGACTGGTCCATTCGTGAAATAATTGATCGTTTTTATTTATCATTACTTTATTATTATCGTTAATATCGCTCATTATAGACTCTTCATATTTTTCTGAAACTTTTCTCAGATCTATCCGAGTCCAATCAAAAATCCATAAAATTTTTTTTTTAACGATAGCATCTGTTGAAGAAATATTTAGTGTCTTGTGTTTGTCCGGTATTAATGCAACCTTTAACATCACTTCTTTAAGAATTTCCTTTTGTTTCTCTGTCAGAGCATCACTACCTACCACAATCCTCATAAGTGAATTTCTCAAATGATCCGCACATATCCCCCAATATTTTTCCACTTTTTCAGAAGTTTCTTCCGCATACTCCTTTATATCCTTTTGCAATGCGGCTTCTATTTTTCTATTAAATGGATCTAATTTATCTATTTTTCTTTTTCCTTCACTTTCCCGATAAGTCGTCTCGACAATGTTTTCTATTCTTTCTTTTGACAAATATGGGGGACTATATTGATTTATTTCATATGTAAAATCATCTGTGAATTCCTGTATTTTTTTGTCACATTCCTGCTGAAGTGCATGAAGCAAATCTTTTTTCTTTTCATCTAAATCTTTTTCAATCTGTAAACTCAACTTCTCCGCTTTATCTTTCGCCTGCTGCACTGCATCCTCTACGGATAAAGCCGCCTCTGTCAGATAACTAATCGCCTGAGAACATTTATTATACAAAGCGTATTTTTCAGCAAACTGACCGACTGCTTCTTCCACACATGGAATTCCACTGTTCCAAAGAAGCAGTTCCTCCTGTCCGATTGCTTTTACACGCTCTTCTAATTGCTGTTTCTCATCTTGTGGGAGCATATTACATTCGAATAAGCTCATATAAAAAGGATCCGTTGGATCTTCAAATTGATCTTTGTTTCTATAAAAAATTCGATAATAATCCTTATCATTCCACATTGTTTTATTCAATGCATCTTCCTTTTTTCCACCTAATCCTATAAGTGAAGACACAAAATATGCTCTATTTGATTTCCATTTTGTAACAAATAATTTATCTTGATGAGACGCCTTCTCTTGTAATGTTTCATATGATTTTTCATCAGATTTATTGATAACAATCAGCATATTAGACTTATCAAGAGCATCTCCTAGTTCATTAATACTATTGATTATAGCTTGATTATCCTTCCCATCCATACTATCCGGAGTCGTTACAAAAATCGGCAAACCATCGGTCTGCTGTCTTAAGGATTCTCTTAAGATATCCGCATGCTCTTGGAACATCATAGAATTTGTCCCCGGCGTATCGTAAATAATAAAACCCAAACGCTCTAATGGTAAATAAGAATGTACAAACTTTACATTGATCTCTATCACATCGTCTAAGAGATTTTTCTTAATCTCCCCTTCTTGTACTAGCTCCTGAATTCTATATTTCTCTAATAACTTTCCTATTTTTTCTTCAGCACCTGCATTTTCCATTTCTCCTGAGGAAAGCTTTTTATCAGCACATTTTACCAACTCCTCATGGCGAACTTCTCCTTCATGCTTCGCAAAATCATTTAATGCATACAAAGTCCAATACATGTATTGTTCTTCTGTTTCGGATGATTGTTTTTCCAAACATTCTTTAATCCGCTTCATGATTTCGCTATTTTGATTTTTATTTACTTTCCATTTATCATTCTGAAACTCTATTCGATAATTTTCATTACAATACCTGAAGGATATCGCACATTCCTCCGCTGCCCGTATCTTATAAATCTTCGCAGTAGCCGGATCAGATGCACTTGGCAAAATTTCCCGTCCGATTAAACTATTAATAAAAGCAGATTTACCGGAACTGTATAACCCCATAACACATACTGCAATCTCAGGTTTTACTGCATCGTGATAACGATTAATGATTGCTTCTGTTTCTTCATCAGGATATTCCTTAAAAAACTCATTCAGATTATCGTAAGATTTTTCAATCTGTGGCATCACATCTTTTGCTGTCCTCATTCGCCTTTTTCCAAATTTCAGATCAATGTCGTATCTTGAAAAATACATGTTTTTTACCGAAAGTGCATCCGTAAAATCATCTTCGGTTCCTTCAAAAATGACTTCAATTCCTATTTGCGGATTATACAGTTTTGTTACAATCTCTGAAAAAATATCAAATATTTTATGAGAAAGCGTTGCAGATATAAAACCATCCGTATTTAAAGGCGAATCATCCATTTCTGCCATATTTTCCCATTCTTTCATTTCTCCGTTATACCAAAAATACTCGATATATTTTTGATACGGATCACTACAAATCTTAATTTTGTTTTTTTCCATCATTTGTCTCCTTTACCATAAAAAAAGTCAAATATTGCTTCTCCCAATGTTCTTCTGTCCACTTCATAATTATATATATCTGATAACGTATCCCACTCATCATCATCCACTACAAGGCGATATAAATCGGAAACCCCTATTGCATATGCCTGCATTTTACGGCTTACTACAAATTCCAAAAATTCTTTCTTTTGTGTTTCATCAAATATATCTTTATAAATTTCGTTATAGATAAAGTTACTAAGTGCCATATAAAATCCGGACAGAGCATAAAACTCACACAGTTCTAATATTGTACTCACATTCTCCGATGTTTCGCCGGCTAAATACTGTTCGGTAAACCATTTTAAATAAGCCCATAATCCAATTTTTTCATTGTCTAATATATGCCACGGAATATCCAACTGCTCGTCATGCGCATATGAAACAATTTGAGCGATTTTTCCATAAGACATATATTCGTTATCTTGATCTGTCATCAACGCATATGGCAGCGTAAGCATCTCTACAAAACGGTCATGATCCTGTATACCAATTTTATTTTCTATCCATTTAAAGATTAACCTTTCTTGAAACTCTAAAGGATTTACCTCACATGTGGCCATCTGTAAAATTTCCAACAGATCTTTACACAAAAGCGCCAATCTCAGCTTTTTTTGATCTGCATCCAGCATCCCCTCTAATTCCAATATCTCATTTTTCAAGGATTTTATAGAAACTTCATGTGCAGACATCGTATATTGACACATATGTCTAAGTAGTTCTTCATTTGATAATCCTTCAGCTATTTCACTGCATTTCATCAAAGCAGCCATTGTATCGTGATCACCCATTTTAAGGAAGTCGATCAAAATTTTCATATACGCTAAAACAATTTCTTCATCTTCCCACGTAATTTGATCATATTCATCAGTTCCTGATGTTTTCGCATTTTTCAGTTCGAATAGTAGGGAATAAAATTTTTCTACTGATTTTTTGTCACTACGATACCCCAACTGATTTCCTTCCGAATCACATATCACCATTCTATAATCATCATCCATTTTTCCGTATGAAACCTGATCCCACAACAAGTCTTCATACCCTATCTCAACCCACGTCTCATCTTCATACATGGCGTATAAACTTGCAGTTGTAAAATAGATCTCACAATTGGCTACTTTTCCCAGATATGCATCCGGAATAATTGAAAAAAACGTCTCTGCAAGTACTCGATAATCTTTATCTCTTTTATAGATTTGATATTTTTTCATAATACTTTTTAATCTATTCAAATCTTCTACATCGAACCGCTCCGCATCAGGTTCTTCCATAGATTTCTCTATATTTTTAGAATCTTCTGCAGCATCCATCATACAGTTCTCTGTCGATGATTTCTCATCATCCGCTCCACGTTCCAATTCAATATCAAACTCTGAAAAGTCTTTTGCTCTTATACTTTTCAGACTTTTAAATTCTTCGTCTGTCCCTACAAAAATAATCTTGACTCCAAATGGATGCGCATAACAATCAACAACTTCTTTATAAATATCATGCAGCTTTTGAACCAGCGATGCCGACAAAAATTCTTCATAACTAAACGGTGAATGATTATTATCAGCCAAGCTTTTCCAATCTTTATCTTCTTTGCTATACTCAAAATACTCTATTCGGTTTTCTTTTGCATTGCTACATATTTTTATCTGATTTTTATCCATGACTGTACTCATCCTTAGGTAATTATTTCTACAACTTCTCCCTGGCTCCTCAACCACATCTCAATCCCTTTTCCAAACACCTCAGCCGAGATCACATACCCAGCTTCTGTTTCTTCTAATATCTGCGCCGTTGGCAGCCTGTCCAGGATTGCATCCACATCGGTTCCAGTATACTGAAACTTCACCTTCTGCAGCTTCCCGCCGTACATAAACTGAATCCGTTTCCGAAACTCTCCTTCTTCAAAACGATCCCGATATGGCACATAGAACTGCTCGTCCAGTACCTGAAATTCCTTAATCCTGTCAATCCGGTAAATGGTTGGAAAGGCATCATTTAGAACCTCAAAATGGTTTCTGACCTCGTCATTTTCATCAATGAACGCTGTCAGATAAAAATAATATTCCGAAAAGATGATTGCCAGCGGCTTGATCTTTCTGGTAACAATTTTCTTATCTTTCGTACGCTGATAGGAAATTTCCAGATACCGTTTCTGTTTGATTGCTTCCCCAATCTCCCAGAGATTTTCCGTCACATAGATCCCATGTCTTGGTTCCACATAATGGAACAATTCATTGGAAACAAGCTCACGGATCATCTTCTGACTTTCTGCCGGAACGCTGGATAACATAATTTTCTCCATGATGTGTTCCATTTCATCTTTAGGAAATGCCCTGCTCGCCAGTAAAATTTTACTGATTGCCAACAATTCACTATTCGTAAACTTTAATAAAGAAATTTTCTCCAAACGATAACCCTTTTTCGCCCGATCATAGATTATCGAATGTTGATAGTCACCCCGAATCATATTATTCTGCATATAGGTACGGATATCATCTATATCACGCTGAATACTTCTTTCGTTGACGCCAAAACGTTCCGCCAGCTCCTTTTTTTTGACCAGTGCACCGTCCATGATCTTGCTGTATATGTAGAGAATCCGTCCCATTTTGTTTGTGTCTTGAACATCACTGAATTTTTCCATAACCGTTACACCCCTTAAGTTTTTATTTTTATGATAACGATTTACATAGACAGATATTGTCATTATTCTTTCTTTATTTCCGGTTCCGCATCTGATTTTAACAATGCTTCCATCTGTTATTTTCTATCGATATCATTACAATAAATAAGGTTGCTGTAGATACTGTATATTATAAAACTTTTTCTACGTTAAGGCAATATCATTTCCTTTATAATTCTTCAATCCCCGCCCGGCCAAACGCGTTCAAGCATGCCCAATTCATCCCACAACAGATGATCTGCCGCCTAATCACCATTTGTGGTATCTTAAGATACCTCGTTTTGCAATACGTTATTCTGACCGTCGAAACCGCATATAATAATCATGTCTCACTATGTAAAATCATAAAATGGAGGAAACACCTATGGTTCGGTTACGTATTATCGAAATCTTAGAAGAGCAAAACAAAACTCGTTACTGGCTATGCAAACACATGGATATGCATTACGTCAGCTTCAAAAAAATGATTGAGAATAACACAAACTCCATTCGTTTTGAAACACTTGATAAACTTTCCACCCTGCTTGGCGTTCCCGTTGGAGAATTATTTGAAAAAGTAGATGAATTTGCTGACTAGAAAATTCACGGTGCTACAAATTCATTCACGTTTTGGTAGCACCTTTTTGATCTTACGAAGCAGCAAATATTCCATGGTCATAACCACTGTCATCCCAAAGGCCGTGATCAGAAACACTCCGGGACTCATTTCATATTCCCCCATCTTATTGCAAATCATCAGCGCCATCAGCGACGCTATAAAATTCACCAGCACAAACACCATCAATTCCCAATCTTTTCTCTTATCCTTCATTATCAATTACTCCTATCTCAAAAATTTACATTTTGGGCCCATTTTTACTTCCATTATATTGATCCAGTTAGACAAATACCGTCACATTTAAAAATTTTATGTCATTTTTTATACTTTTTCCGATAATCTTCTTCATAAAAACGGCAAAAATGGCCAGCATTTCTGCCAGCCATTCTACGATCATTATTTATTCAATTTTTCGTCGACCTCTCCCTTAGAAAGCAAAACAACCGTCTCCACATTTCCCGTCGCCGGGAACATATCCACGCAACAGCATTTCGAAACCTGATATCCACGTTCCTGAAGCACGACCAGATCCCTTGCCAGTGAGGTTGGTTTGCAGGAAATATAAATCATACTGTCTACACCATAATCGATGATCTTGTCCAATGCCTTTGGATGGATACCGTCACGAGGCGGATCCAGTACAATAAAGTCCGGTTTTTCTTCAATCGTATCCAGTACCTTCAAAACATCACCGGCCAAAAACGCACAGTTGTTCAATCCATTGAAAGATGCATTCACTTTTGCAGCTTCTACTGCTTCCTCAATGATCTCTACTCCTACTACTTTTTTAGCCACCGGTGCCAACATCTGGGCAATCGTTCCGGTTCCACTGTACAAGTCAAAGATCACCTGATCTTTTGTATCTCCCACATATTCTCTTGCCTTGGAGTAAAGCACCTCTGCACCCAAAGAATTGGTCTGGAAGAAGGAAAACGGAGAAATCTTAAATTTCATTCCCAAAAGTTCTTCGTAGAAGAAATCCTGTCCATATAAAATGTCAGTTCCATCATTTTGCACCACATCAGCCAGACTATCATTTTTTGTATGTAAAATACCGGCAAATTTTCCCTTCAGATCCAGAGACAGGAGCATTTCTGTCCATGCACTTAAGTCCACTTCCATCTGGGTGCTAGTCACCAAATCCACTAAAATTTCCTGGGTTTTTACAGCTTTCCGCACTAACAGATGGCGCAGATATCCTTCATGACGCATTTTTTGAAAAAATGGAACGCCGGCTTCCCGAAAATAAGCCAAGGTTGAGGAAAGGATTTTTCGAAAATCCTCATCTACGATCTGGCACTGATCCACTTCCACAATATCATAAAAGCTGCCGCGTTTGTGCATTCCCAAAGATAACGGTCCCCCCTTAAATGCATCCCCAAAGGAATATTCCATTTTATTGCGGTAAGCTGCTGACTGGGGACTTGGCAAGATTCCCTCAAATGGGAGGTTTTCACATACCGGTTCCAGAAGTGCCTTAACCTGCGCTTCTTTCATTTTTAATTGTTCTTCATAAGGAAGGGGCTGAAATTCACATCCTCCACAGATACCATAATGCGGACATGACGAATCAATTTCCACTGGTGACTTTTCCAATACATCCAAAAGCCTTCCTTCACATTTCCCTTTTCGCTTTTTTGTGATGGAAAAACGAATCTTCTGACCTGCGATCCCGTGTTTTACGATCACTTTTTCTCCCTCAATATTTAAGATTCCTTTATTCGGAAAGGATACACTTTCCACATATCCTTCAAAAATCTGTCCTTTTTTCATTCTCTTTCACCCTCTGTTACTTTTCTATAAACTTCTGCTGTCTAAAAAAGGCTGCCCTAAAAGAGCAGCCCTTATGGAACCTTTTATTCGATTGTATCATCTACAACATCTTCTGCTTCTTCTGCAGCATCTTCAAATTCGTCTTCAAATTCGTCTTCATCATCAAAGAAATCGTCATCATAATCAAACTCATCTTCGAAGTCATCTTCGTAGTCTTCCAGATAATCCGGTTTTACGAAACGATACACCGCATATACAATACCGGCAATGGCCGCGATCACCAGCACAGCCCCAACGATACACATCACAAGATTGCATTTCTTTTCTTTGGCTTCTTCTTTTTTCAGAATCTTTGTTGCTAATTCTTCTAATTTGCTCATATGATAAGACCTCCCGATCAAACTTTTTCTTATGATACCACAAAATGCAAAAATTTACTAGCTGAAACAAAAGATTTTATATTTTTTTAAGCTTTGCAAATGAGGCAAACATTTTTTTCCTTCCGTAACTGTCAAAATCTACTGATACCTCATAATCTCTGCCGCCTTCTGTAATATCTGCTACCGTACCTGCGCCAAATTTCATATGTTTGACACGGTCTCCAATGCCATATTCCAGATTTGCGGCCTTGGTTACTGTAAACTGCTGCACAGCCTTTGGTTTTTCACGGAAATTGCGTTTCATATCAAGGTAGGCTTCTCTTTTGGCAACTTCCTGACTTCGCTCCTTCTTCAGTTCACAGCCGCTCTCCATGTTTTCCGGCGGAATCTCACGCATAAATCTTGAAATCGCATTAAACTGGTTTTGGCCGCGAAGCATCCGCATCTTTGCTGCAGACATGGTCAGTTTCTTCATGGCACGTGTGATCCCAACATAACAAAGACGACGCTCTTCTTCAATCTCCTCCACCGGATTATCTGCCATAATGGACATATAACTAGGGAAAATACCATCTTCCATCCCTGCAAGATATACATACGGAAATTCCAGTCCCTTAGCACTGTGAAGTGTCATCAAAAGCACACGGTTTTCATCATCTTCCATATTGTCAATGTCTGCAACCAGTGCAACTTCCTCTAAAAATCCGGATAAAGTCACTTCTTCCTCATCGTGATTTTCTTCATAGGATGCTATTTTCGAGATCAGCTCGTCAATATTTTCAATTCGAGCCTTTGCTTCCTCTGTACCTTCCAGCTCCAGTTCCTTCACATATCCGGTGACTTCCAGAATTTCATCCATCAGCTGGGACAGGGATAATTCCTGTGCCTTTGCGCGAAAACTTTGAATGACCAATGCAAAATTTTTCAATTTTGCGGCACTCCTGCAAAGTTCCGGAATCCCTTCTGCATTTTCCAAAACCTCAAAAAAGCTCAGTTCATGCTCATCTGCGTACTGCTGAACCCTGGTAAGCGTTGTCTGACCGATACCGCGCTTTGGAATATTAATGATTCTGCGTACTGCCAGATCATCCATCGCATTGTCAATGGTCTTTAAATAGGCCAAAAGATCCTTGATCTCCTTACGGCCGTAGAAATGGATACCGCCAATCAGGCGATATGGAATATTTTCCCTGATAAACTGCTCTTCAAAAACACGGGACTGGGCATTGGTACGATACAGTACCGCATGATCCTGATACCGGCTTTCTGCCCGATTCACACTCTTTCTGATTTGTCCGGCAACATATTCTGCTTCTTCATAGCCATTGTAAAACTGCTGAAAATGGATGCCTTCTCCCTCTTCTTTCTGCGTCCACAAAGTTTTTTGCTTTCGTCCCTTGTTATTTGCGATCACGGCATTGGCTGCCGCAAGAATATTTCCGGTCGAGCGGTAGTTCTGCTCCAGTTTGATCACCTTTGCATCCTGAAAGACTTTTTCGAAATTCAAAATATTGCCAATATTTGCGCCTCGGAACTTATAAATAGACTGGTCATCATCACCCACCACACACAGATTTTCATATTTTCCTGCCAGAAGACTGACAAATTTAAACTGAGCGGTGTTCGTATCCTGATACTCATCAACCATAATATAACGGAAACGGTCCTGATAATATTCCAAAACCTCTTGACGGGTTTGAAAAAGTTCCACTGTCTTTACGATCAGATCGTCAAAATCCAGAGCATTGTTCCGGCGAAGGGCCTTTTGATATTCTACATATGCACGGCCTGCCAACTGCTTTTGATAATCTGCACCCGCATTCATAAGAAACTCCTCCGGCGAAATCAGTTCATCCTTTGCCCGGGAAATAATTCCCAAAAAAGCCTTTTCTTTATAGATTTTGGGATCCAGATTCAGGCTGCGGATCACATCCTTCATGACAGATTTCTGATCATCTCCATCATAAATGGTAAAACGGGTGTCAAAGCCAAGCAGATCAATATGTCTTCTTAAAATCCGTACACAGGCTGAATGAAATGTAGAAACCCATACACCATCACTGCCAAAACCAACGATCTTATCCACACGTTCACGCATCTCGCCTGCCGCTTTGTTTGTAAATGTGATCGCCATAATATTCCAGGGATTCACGCCGCATTCTTCAATGAGATACGCAATCCTGTGGGTCAGCACTCTGGTCTTTCCGGAACCTGCTCCTGCCAGAATCAAAAGAGGTCCTTCCGTATGAAATACAGCCTCTCTCTGTCTGTCATTTAATGTATCGTAAATACTCATAGATTGTCCTTCTTTTGCTTAATAATATGCATGTATTTTACCATACGTACGTTCGATTGGCAACGAATTATTAATTTTACATCCTTTTCTGAAATAGGCTTGCAAACTCTGTCAGTTTATTTTATAATGTAGCGTATTAAAGTGTGAAATTTAAGGAGATAACAAATGAAATTTGTTTTGGACACACACACCCATACACTTGCAAGCGGTCATTCCTACAGTACGATCCGGGAAATGGCGCATACTGCCAGTGAACGGGGGCTGGAACTTCTGGGAATCACGGAACACGCTCCAAAAATGCCCGGAACCTGCCATGAATTTTATTTTCAAAATTTAAAAGTTGTAGAACGGCGCATGTGCGGTGTAGAACTGCTTCTGGGAGCTGAATTAAACATTCTGGATCCGGATGGTACTGTTGATCTGCCTGAGAAACTTCTTCGCAAACTGGACATTACCATTGCAAGCCTGCATACACCATGTATGACTCCGGGAACCTTAACAGAAAACACACATGCCTATATCAATGCGATCAAAAATCCATTGATCAATATCATTGGGCATCCTGATGACCGCCGCTATCCGGTAGATTACCGGGAGATCGTTCTGGCTGCAAAAGAATATAATACCCTTTTGGAACTGAACAATTCCTCCCTGACAGAAGGCGGTGCCCGTGTAAACGCCAAGCCATTGGATATGGAGCTTCTGGCACTTTGCAAAGAATATGAAGTTCCCATCGTGATCGGCAGCGATGCTCACATCGATCATGCCGTCGGCGGACACGACAAAGCGGAAGCCCTTTTAAAGGAAATCGATTTTCCGGAACATCTGGTCGTAAATCAAAGTGTGGATTATTTAAAAAAATATGTGAATCGTTATAAATTTTAAAGGAGATCAATTATGAGCAAATCTGTAAAAACCGAAGCCGTCGATCATCTATTTGATGCTATTTTGACTTTAAAAGATAAAGAAGAATGTTACGTCTTTTTTCAGGATGTATGCACGATCAACGAACTTCTTTCCCTCTCCCAGCGCTATGAAGTAGCCAAAATGCTCCGGGAGAAAAAAACTTATCTGGAAATTGCCGAAAAAACCGGTGCTTCTACCGCTACCATCAGTCGTGTCAACCGTTCCTTAAACTATGGATGTGACGGCTATGATATGGTATTTTCCAGACTGGAAAAAGCAGAAAAATAATCAATCCGAAGGGAATAAACATCATGAAAGTATTGAATCATCTGGAACCGGCTTGCGTATTTCACTTTTTTGAAGAAATTTGTGCGATTCCTCATACTTCCTTCCATGAAAAACAGCTGAGTGATTATCTTGTAAATTTTGCGAAAGAACGGGAAATTTACTGCGAACAGGATTCCTTAGGCAATGTTTTGATGATCGCCCCTGCTACGGAAGGATACGAAGATGTTGAACCACTCATTCTCCAGGGGCACATTGACATGGTCGGCGACAAAGCACCTGACTGTGACATTGATTTAGAAAAAGATGGTCTGCGCCTTGGGATTGACGGTGACTGGATCTATGCGGATGGAACTACCTTAGGCGGGGATGATGGAATCGCCGTCGCTTATGCACTGGCAATCCTGGATACCAAAGATCTTCCGCATCCACGTCTGGAAGTTGTTCTGACCGTTTCCGAAGAAGTCGGGCTTTTAGGTGCATCCGCCATTGACCTTTCTTCCTGTCAGGCCACCAGACTTTTAAATATTGATTCTGAAGAAGAGGGAATCTTTACCGTGGGATGTGCCGGCGGTGTCCGTGTTCAATGTGATTTTTCCATAAAGCGAATCCCAGCATCAGGACTTTGCCTCGATTTTAAATTTGAAGGAATCTTAGGCGGTCATTCAGGCATAGATATCAACAAAGGACTTGCCAATGCCAATGTTCTGGCAGGCAGATTTCTCCTGGATCTGAAAAATGCATGCAATTTTGAAATCATCTTTCTTTCCGGCGGTGTGAAAGAAAATGTCATCCCCAAAGATGCCATGTTTTCCCTGCTCGTTGACCCGGCAGATCTGATGACGGTACAACAGGTTCTGGACGATTTTCTTGCCCAGATACATACCGAATATGCCGCCACCGATCCAGACACCTCTCTTGTCATGGCAAGTGCAGGGATTTCCGATGCCTATGTTCTGGATCCGGATTCCAAAGAAAAACTGCTTCTCGCCCTGAAACTGATGCCAAATGGCGTGCAGTCCATGTGTGCTTCTCTTCCGGATCTTGTTGAAACCTCCCTGAATATGGGTGTGGTTACCTTATCAGAGGACAATCTGCAATTATGCTTTTCTGTCAGAAGCTCTGTTGCTTCTGAAAAAACAGGCGTCACCAGAAGAATCTGGACGCTGACCCAATATCTGGGCGGTAAATTTTCCTGCAGCGGCGAATATCCGGCCTGGCCATTGAAACCTGAATCAAAATTCCGCGATCAATGTGTGGAAATTTATAAAAACCTCTATGGTACAGATCCACAGATCGTTACGATCCACGCCGGACTGGAATGTGGTATTTTTTCCGAGAAACTTCCGGGACTCGACTGCATTTCCATCGGACCAAATCTAAAAGACATTCATACCATCAAGGAACGGGCTTCAATTTCGTCCATTGCAAGGGTATGGGAATTTATCAAAGCCGTACTGGCATACAAATAAGATATTTTAAAGGGGACGATTTCGTCCCCTTTTTTTGTTGACAATTCATCGAATCCCTGTTAATACGAAGTAAACTTCACTTTTATAAAAGGAACGATTATGAAAACAAGAATTAAAGAACTGCGTACTGCCATGGATATGACGCAGCAGCAATTAGTACAACTGGTACATGTTTCTGGCTGATCATCGGACACAGCTCATTATCCCAAAAACCAAAGCGACAGCATTCCAATGGACGAAAATTGTAATGTAAAAGGAGCTGACACCCATCCGGTGCAGCTCCTCTTTTTAGCTGTTTACAGCAATTTTATTTTTGATTGTTTTACGATTTGCAGCCAGAGAGACCAGCTGCGCTCCTGCCATAGAAATAAGAAAACAGGAAACCAGCAATATGATCAAATAGGTAGTCCCCTCAAAATGTCCATTTAATTCTCTCATAATCCGATGCTGTACCACCTGATGGATCAAAAATGTGTAAGAAGACAGATTTCCGATCCAGCGGAAGAAACGGTTATCGATCAGTTTCATCAGCATTCCTTTGCTATGTACAAAAATGATCACCAGCCACATAGATACCGGTACAAAGAGCACATTATAGCAAATGCCGTCATACACGCCTTCGATCCTGTGGAAGATTTTCACAACAACAATAAATGCTGCCACCGTAAGGATTTCTAATATCGTCGCCTTCCACTGCTTCCATTCCATTCCCTTGGTCACATTCAGATAAAACCATCCAAGCACTGCCCCCAGGAAGAAGTCCAGCAAGCGGTAAAATGGAAAAATATAAGTTAGCCAGTACGGAAAACTATCGCCAATAGCAAGCGGACGTTTGGTAGCCAGAACTCCGACGATCAGCATGATCCCAAAAGTGACTGCTGCCAGTGCAGTTGCTGTTTCCTTCTTTTTCACACCTGCAAGCATTTTGATCAGCCACGGCGCAAAAAAGCAGATAAACAAATAGGTAGACAAATACCATGCAACCCCATTATAAGAAAAGAAATCCTCGATGTATGGACTCCAGCACTGTACCAGAAAAATATCCATAAACAAGCGCCGAAAAGCATTCCTTGAAGTCGGCATATTGGAAAATACATATTTGAAAGCAAGCATGATCAGGTGTAGCAGATACAATTTTTTAATCTTCGAAATGGCAAATTTTGCATTTCCAAGGATCGACACATCCTGCTCCTGAATTTTGGGCAGATAGTTGATGGCTACACAAAATCCGGACAACACTACAAACATGGATACCCCAAAGGCACCTGTAAAAAAGCGGACCCCGCAGTGTCCTAAAAATATTTCCAGAAATCCCACAGCCCTTAAGGTCTGCAACGAATCAATTCGATTTTTCTTTTGCAACATAGAACTCCCCCGTACTTCATTCACGAATTTTCACCTGATGTTAAGTATACTTGAAATCAACAGATCTTTCAATCCTAAAATCCATGCATTCAACGGGGCAGACTCCGCTCCAAACATAACGCCCCATACCCAACTCGATTATTCGGTGTCTGGGTAAATCCCGGCAGTTCTCTGGCACCCCTGCGAAGATAGGCTTTCACCTTATTTCCAAACAAAAACGGATCATTTCCACGGACGATTCCCCATTCCATCAGCAAAGCTGCACTTCCGCTCACAAACGGTGTGGCAAAGGAAGTTCCGGTCACACTCCGGTATCCGCCTCCGACAGCCGGTGCCTGAATTTCAACTCCAGGAGCCGCCAGATCCGGCTTTCCAGCCCATGGCAGCACCGAAAATGCGCGGCCTGAAAAATCCGCATAGCTGTCTGACCGACTGTCATAAGCTGCTACAGAAATTACATTTACCGTTGCGGCCGGAACTGTAAAACTCCCTTCTACGGAAGGTGTTAGAAAACGGGTACGGGAATTTGCTGTTTCTGACACAGGCAGCCACAAATCCGCCAGATTCCACACAATTTTGACCGGTTCGATCACAATCCTCCAGATGCCGCTTGGCAGATAGGTTTCGTCGGATAAAAAATCAAAATAGATTTCTTGCTGTACCCCATAAGGTGTCGGCGTTCCAAAATAGATCAAAAGTTCCGCCCCCTGCAGCCGGAAACGCTGGGTTCCCAGAGTTTCTTCAATCGGGCCTGCTCTTGTACCATCCGGACTTTCTATATAAATCCTAATCTGATCCGTATAAGACTTCCACAGCTGTAAACTAGTAGAACGCTGGTATTCACCAATCGCAAATTCCGATAGAACCACTTCATTTTCCCGAAATACCAGTGACTGATGCACGCCTGTGACCCCTTCGTTTCCCATTCCTACACAGATTACATTTTTTCCAATGCCTGCCGCAATATCTAAATATGCTTCCAAAAGGCTGCTGCCCCGATGATTTCCATAATTATTGCCAAAGCTGAGATTAACAGCCACAGGCTGCTGCAATTCTACTGATTTTCGTATACAGTAATCGATACCTTCCATCAGCTCAATCGTTCTGGGAAATCCATTCACTCCCGGAGTGCCAAGTTTTACAACAAGCAGTTCCGATTCTGATGCCACACCCCGAAGCCTTCCGCCGCTCCCTCGTCCATTTCCGGCTCCAATCCCCAACACACTGGTTCCATGACCGCTGATATCCACACTTGGCACCAGCAGCCGCCCTTCTTCCGCACTCTCCCGGGACAGCGCTTCATTGATCTGCTGGGCGCTATACTCGGTTCCACGACTGTATCCGGACGGCGGATTTCCTGGAATCGTCTGATCCCATAAATAGCGGATCCTTGTCGTACCATCCTCGTTTAAAAAATCCGGATGACGGTAATCCACCCCGGAATCAACACATGCAAACAAAATTCCCCGGCCATTTAACCCGCTCGGGGTATTTTGTACCCTTGTGATACAGGCTGCTGCACGTGCATTCTGCAGTGCAAAATAGATGGCCTTCGGCTTCTCCACATAGGTTACCTGTGGAATCTCCGTCAATAATTCCAGACTTTGCTGTTTGATCTTTAAAATAGCAAATCCGCCGAACAGCTCGGTCACTTCCTCTGCTATCCGGCGGACATTGTCCAAATTTCCTGTATATCTGATGATGACTTCCCAGGTATTTTCTGCTGCATCATACCCTGTGTTCAAACTTTCTGAACGAAGACGTTCTCTTTCCGTTGCATCCAATGCAAGATTTAATAAATTTTCTAATTTCTGATCATTCATTGTAAAATCTATGCTTCTTCAGAACTTTTCATGTGCTTTTTCCGGCTGGTCATCATACCTCCTACTTTTCCTGTTTCTTTGGCAGATAAAGATCTCCAGCCATTTTCCAAAACCTGATCCAACAATCCCAGTTCCTCAGCAATCTCATATTTCAACCGCTCCTGCGCCTCCATTTTGGAAATTTCTTCCCTTGTGATCTTTTTCTCGGTCATTTTTAGAGCTCCTTTGCCTTTTTTCTGATTATGACCGATTTTTCTATTTTTCATTCAAGTAAGAGGCATAATGTTCGTCCAAATAATTCAACCTTGCACTGTGAAACTCCAAAATCGGATCCAGGGATTGATCATGCGGTCCCTCCGGCCATCGCTCCTGATCCCTTTGATAGGCACCGGAAACAGTCAGCTGTTTCATACGTTCTTCCGCAAGTTTTCTGACATGCTCCACCGAAAAGATACCATTTCGCAGTTCCTGCCACTTTTCATTCAATTGCTCCACAAACTCCGTCTGCCGGCCTTCTAAAAGCGTTTCCGACAGTAGAAATCCGTCCATGAGATCCTCTGCCCATTCCAAACGATAAGCGGTCAGAGAGTCTGTTTCATTGCTGTAACGATCCCCAAAACTATAATTTAAATCCCACGGGATCTTCCAAAGCGTATAATCTCCATCTTCCCGAAGATCTGCAGCCACATAAAAATTTTTATATTGGTTATCAAAAGCATACAATGTCTGGACAAACAATTCAGAATTTAGGAAATTGTCCAGATCCATATGTTCCAAAATATAATTATAAAACGCCTGTGTATCACAGCCGTCTTCCAAATGAAGGAAGCCTGCCACTTCCACATACTCCAGAAATGGACGCCACAATTCTTCCGTTACCGGACGGTCCCCGGTTTTGATCTTATGTCCATAAACAGTCCCCTCTTCTACATATTCATCGTCCGGCCATGCGTATCCTTTATAGATCACATCCTCCGTTTTACCCAAAGACAACTGTTTAAAATCAATCTTCTCCATGGCGCCATAAATCCCTTGAAAATCCTGATCTGTGACCAGTTCAAAATATTCCAGCCTGGTACCGGCATCATACGGGCTCTCCGTCTGGGCTGCCAGTTCATTCCAAAGTTCCATTGCCAGACTTTCCCGCACCTTGCTGGCATCCGGATATAAGGCATTCAGTTTCCATTCATCATCCTTTCGAAGTCCAAACAAAGATGTCTCATAAGTCTTTCCATGATCCTCTACCAGATTTAAATCCCAGCCCTTTTTGGGAAAGCTCTTGCTTGTATGTCCCCGAAGTCCCAGATATCCAAAACATTTTGTGATCTCATAGATTTCATTGCTGCTGTGAAATGGATCAAAAACCGTTACTTTACAATAGAAATAATCTTCCTCTTCTTCCTGCAACCGTTCCAGATGCATCATCGGAAGACCGGTAAATACGATTTTTCCATATTCTCCAAAGGTTCCGTCAGAAACCACAAAGGCAAATGCATGTCCCTCCGAAATTGCCTCTTCCATCTTATCCCAATAAGGATCTGCACACCAGTACAGGGACATTCCTTTCTCAGAAACCGTAATGGAAGCTGTCCACAGCCATTCTGCCTCCGTCGTCTGTGGCAGATAATAGGTATCTGCCGTCTCATCGTAAGGTACTTTTTCTTCCGAAAATAACAGATGAAAATCAAGATCTTTCGAAAAATCCAACATTTCTGTCATTGTCTCCTGTTTCTTTTCTGTCAGAATTGAGGCCGCAACGGAATTTTCTCTCTGTCTTTTTCCCGAAAAAGATACATACAAAAGCAACAGCAAAAAGCTTCCAAGGATCAGATAAAGCTTTTTCTTCATTCCATCCTCCATTATCCAAGCTTCGTTTCAAATGTGCCATCCAGGATCTGGCGTATGGTATCCTCCACCCGCTCCGTATGATACGGACAACTCTTTACAACTGCCTCTTTTCCAGTCTTCATTGCAATAGGATAACCTACTTCTTTTAACATTTCCAGATCATTATCATTATCTCCAAAAGCAACGATTTCCTCTTTCCGGATCCCAAAATATTCCTGTAAAAAACGCATACCAACGCCCTTATGGCAATCCGGATATAAAATATCCAGCCATTCTGTTCCTGAAGTTACCACCTTCGCCGGCGGTGTAATCTTGTCTTTCCAGTATTCCAGCCGATCTTCTACCCCATCTTTTTCATACCAGGCAACTTTAATACATGGTTCTTTTACCTCATCCCATTCTTTTACAATCTGCACATGATTTCCCATGCGGATCAGATAATCTACATATTCCTGAGTTTTCGGGCGTACATAGGTAGTGGTCGCACTGGAAAGTGCTACCTCCGCAAGCGGATCCGCATCTACCATGCGCGCCTGCTTCATCAGTTCCCCCTGAGGTGCCTGATACTGAGTCAGAAGCTTGTCCTGATAAAAGACAACCGCTCCATTTTCCCCGATAAACACCATATCCTGCCATACGGGAGCAAATAACTTTTTCATATTGTGGTACTGTCTTCCGCTGGCTGCGGCAAAAAGGATCCCTCTGCTTTTCATTTCCCGGATCAGTTCAAACATTTCTTCACTGACAGAATTATCCCTGCCATAAAGCAATGTGCCATCCAGATCACTTGCGATTAATTTAATCATTTATTCTCTCCTGTTCTGTGCTAAAACAACGATAAGCACCGTCTTTGCGGTGCTTATACTTATCTTTTACTTGCTATTATTAGCTTTTGTGGACAAAACATTTCTTGGCTGTTCTGCCGCCTCCTTGCTGTCCCAAGGTAAAACATCTCCCGGTTCTCTAAGATACTCCAGAATTTCCCAGATGCCTTCCCCTGTATAGGAACTGACACGAAAAATATCTTCGCATCCGGTCAGACGAAGCCACTGTTCCGCCTGTTCTACATTTGCCCCAGGCGCATCAATCTGTGTCACAATTCCAATCACCGGTCTTGTGGACTGTGCCACGATATTCGGCGGATACAAACTGTATGGTTCCGTTGCATTAATCAAAAGTCCTACCACATCAGCCTCGTAAGAATACAGTGCCAAGGCTCTTCCTAACGTATTGGTCTCCGCATATTCTCCCGGTGTATCGATTACAACATCATAGTGGTTAATATACTGGGTTTTATGATACCGAATGGTATCTCCTTTCAAAGCCTGTCTCAGTGTCGTCTTTCCACATTCGGAACGACCCATCAAAATAATCTTTTTCATTACGTTCTTGTCACTTTACAGATGGTAAATCCAAGCTCTCTGGACAGATAATCACAGATCACTCTCACTGCTTCTTCTACTTCGGCAACTCTTCCGGTAAAGATCAAAGTTCCGCTGAAGCGGTCAATAAATCCAAGATCAATATTTGCTGTCTTGACTGCCATATCTCCTGCGATCACGGAGATTTCTGCCGGACTCATACTTAAGATTCCAATGGCAGCTTTGGAATAATCCAATGCTGGATTTAATCCCAGCTTTTTATATACGATCTCATCAGGGCTGGCAATGATATGTGCCAAGGTCACCTGTTTTCCGGGTACCAGTTCCTGTACGATCCTCATTTTTCCTTCATTGGACGGTAAGCTAAATTCCATCATGCGCCCTCCATTTTCTCTTTGCGTTATTTTTATAATACAACAAAATCAGACACAATACAAGACTAAACAAAGATTTCTTTCCCCAAATAGAAGGAATAAATCACACATTCCCTCACAGTTTTTCCTGTCATCTGTTCCAGAGCTTCTTTATAGATCTGAAGCTGCTTTTCATATCTTTTGACAAGTTCTGAGGCATTGCTTACACAATCTGTTTTATAATCCAAAAGGACATAGGAACCTTCTTCTTCAAAATAAGCATCCATAATTCCCTGTACCAGAATTTCCTGACTACTTTCCTGCTCCGGATAGATTTCCCGGGCAGATTTGGCGATTACAAACGGCTGCTCTCTGTATAACTGTCCCCGTTTCTCTGCAGCCAAAATCCGTTTGCAAAGACTGCTTTGACAAAACAGATAGATTTTATATGCATTTACAGAATCGGCAGATTCCTGTGACATTTTTCCTTCTGCTACCAGCTGTTTCATCCGTTCCTTTACCTGATCCGAATGGACGATATCAGAAAGATCCATGCATTCCATGACACGGTGATAAGCCGTTCCTCGTTCTGCCCCTTCATTTTTTCGTTCCTCTTTCAAAAATGCCGGAATATACGGCACTACCTGAGGTTCCTCAAACATTTCCAAAACTTCCTCTTCCATCGCCGCCATTTTTAATTCAGATACGGAAACCTTTCCCGGAAGTGTCAGCTGCTCTCCCTGGTACTGAAACAAAAATCTTTCTTTCAGTTCTGCCGGTAACTCAGATTTCTTCCTCCGGAGTTTTGCATGGTCATAAGTTTCTTCCAGCACCTGCTGCACCTTTCTTTGAACCAGCATTTCTGCATCCATGTATTTCCATACAAACGGTAATTGATCCCCGGTACAGGTCTGTAAAATCCAGTCAAAATAACTTCCGCCGCTGCACAGGCACTCATAAATGCCTCTTGGGCATAGCCTGTTTTCTTCTGCGGCCTTTTCTACGGTTTCCCATGCATTTTTCAAGGCACCTGTCATAATCAGCTTTTCCCTCGCCCTGGTCAATGCAACATAGAGAACCCTCAGTTCTTCTCCCAGTCCTTCCAGCTCAATCTGCTTTTGTATATATTTTTTATGCAGGGTAGGCATTTTTAAACGTTTTTCCGGATCAATGGCATCCACACCCAGTCCCAGCTGCGGATGCATGGCAATGCGCTCCCTTGCATCCTGTTTATTAAATTTTTTCGCCATTCCTGAAACAAATACGATTGGGAATTCCAATCCTTTACTTTTATGAATACTCATAATACGCACTGCATTTTCATTTCCGGCAAAATCTTCTGCAACTCCATAATCCACTTCATATTTCTGCAGATTTTCAATATAACGGACAAAGTTAAAAAGTCCTCTGTAACTGGTATTTTCATAATCTAGTGCTTTTTGGATCAACATCTGAAGATTTGCTTCCCTTACAGAACCGGCCGGCATCAGCCGTACCAGTTTATCATAGGATGTCTGATCATAGATTTCCCACAACAGCTTATGAATTGGCAGATATTCTGCCTTTTTCCGAAGATCCTCCACCAAGTTCCAGAACTGCGACAGCTTTTCCCGAAGTTCTTCTTCGGATCCTTCTTTTGCATACAACCGACAGGCCTCATAATATGGAATTTCCGGATATTCGCCGCGGATCTTTGCCATTTGAACAGAATCCAGATTCCCGATAGGCGAATGCAGCACTGCGCTCAAGGGAATATCCTGCCTCTGGTTGTCCAGAACCCGTAAAAAGTTCAATATCGTCTGGA
This sequence comes from uncultured Lachnoclostridium sp., assembly GCA_964561705.1. Classification (GTDB taxonomy): domain Bacteria; phylum Bacillota; class Clostridia; order Lachnospirales; family Lachnospiraceae; genus HGM12587. Next base: position 27,105 of record CAZLQJ010000009.1, read on the forward strand.
TTTCCATAGCTGAAAAATATCCTGTGGATGATCCGGTAACAACCGGAATCCCATAGGCTCCCAATACATTGGCAAAGCTATCACTCCATCCGCTCATGGTACGCAGCAAAATAACCATATCCCCAAAGACTGCCTTCCGAAGCTGTCCTGTTTTTTTATCGGTCACCTTTGCCGTTTCGATCAGTTCCAAAATACGGCAGGCAGTCATGGAAGCTTCCATTTCCACCTTGTCTAAGGTTTCATCCTCCTCCGGTATTTCAAATAGTAAAAACTCTGACTGTACATCCTCCGTTTTTTCCGGTTCCGGCATCGATGCCCCCAGATAAAGTGCTGCCTCCTGATCATAGGAAACATTTCCAAGCTCTTTTTTCATGATCCGCTCAAAAATATAGTTGACAGTATCTAAGACCTCTGCCCTGCTTCGGAAATTTCTGGACAGATTAATTCTCTGGGAAGTTCCGTCTTCCAAGGTATAACTTTCCTGTTTTTCCATAAAAAGTTCCGGTCTTGCCTGACGAAACCGGTAAATACTCTGTTTTACGTCTCCTACCATAAACAGATTATGGGCTCCCAGTGCCTTTTTAGAAATACTGGTTAGGATCAATTCCTGCACCATATTACTGTCCTGATATTCGTCAATCATAATTTCTGCAAAATATTCTCCATAAGATTTTGCAATCTCTGTCGGAACACACACACCATTTTCCTTCTCCACCAGAATTTTTAAAGCCAGATGTTCCATATCAGAAAAATCTACAATATTCCGTTTTCTCTTTTTTTCCGAAAAACGTCTGGAAAATTCTAAGGTAAGACGAACCAGCTCGTCCTTCGTCTCCCGGGCTGTTTTTGAAGCCTCTAAAATCATCTGCGCCGGCATATAAAAAAACTGTTTTTCCAGATTTTCCAATGCTTTCTTCATATGATTTCTTGCATTTTTGACCATTTCCTTTTTTTCTTCTTCCACATCATCCGGCATTTTCTTTCTGGAAAGCGCTTGATAGGTACGCCCTCTGATGACTTCTGAAAACTCTTCATAAGTACTGCTGCTGATGCATTCTTTCAAAAGGAGCTGGTCCTTCACCAGTGCTTCCTCATAAAAAAGGGGGCCGCCCATTCCCTGGCAAAGTTGTATCGCCCTTTTATTTTCTTCCAAAAGGCTCTCAACGATCCTTTTGACATGCACAAGCATGGCCTCATCCGCCTGCCATTCCTTTTGTTCTAGAAGATTCTCCAGCCATTCCTCCGGAAATGGATCACTGGTGGAAAATTCATATAATTTCAAAATCAGATCTTCCAAAACCTCATCATTTTTTCCGGAAGCATAGCATTCCACAAAATGAAGAAAGCGCTCACGTTTGTTTTCATATTCCTCTTCCAGCAATTCCTTGACCAGATCCTTTTTCAGAAGTTTTAATTCCCCTTCATCTGCAACCCTAAATGCCGGATCCAGATCAATTTGCTCAAAATGATTTCTCAAAATATAAGAGCAAAAACTGTCTATGGTTGTAATCTGTGCATGATGCACCAACGTCTCCTGTTTCTGAAGATAACCATTGTTTGGCTGTTCCTCCAAACGTTTTCGAATCGCTGCACCGACTCTTTCTTTCATTTCCGCCGCGGCAGCCTTGGTAAAGGTTACCACCAAAAGCCTGTCCACATCCACCGGATGTTTCTGGTCACAGATCATCTCCATGATCCTTTCTACCAAAACAGCCGTCTTTCCGCTGCCTGCTGCTGCAGAAACCAAAATATTTCTATCTCTTAAATCAATGACCTTTTTCTGGTCTTCTGTCCACATTACTCCCATTGAAATTTCTCCAATTTCCGATAAGAAGATTCCTTCGGTGAAAATCCACAAATTCCCTGATAAGCACAATAGTCACAAGCTGTCTTTTGTGCCGTACCATAAGGATTCACCGCCATTTTTCCTTCCATGATCTCAGTTCCAAGCTGTTTTGTCTTTTCCTGCACAAAGGATTCCAGCATGTCAAACTGTTCCGTAGTCACAGCCTTGGATGCCTTTGCAAGGCTTCCGTCTTTATTGTAGCTGATTGGAAGCATCTGAGATTTCTTATCAAATTCTTTGTCCATATAATGAATGATCTTCGGATCCGCATTACAGATACCATCCAAAGACAACTCCTGAAACAGAGCACTCTCCAGATCCTCTTTCGGCAGTTCTCCTTCACTGGAAATCATAGGATCCTTCATTGGAAAATAGAACAGTCCTGCCGGTACGATCTCTTTCCCCATATGATCCTTCTTTTCCAATGCCAGGGCTGCATTCAAATATACGGCCAACTGCAGCTGCAATCCATTATAAAGTGCTGTCAGATCAAAGGATGCCGCACCGCTCTTATAATCCATTACACGAACATAGAGTTTTTCCTCATCTTCATAGGTATCGATCCTGTCAATTCGTCCATGCATAGAAAGTGCGCCCTCTTTGATCGAAAAAGGAACTTCCAGTTTTTCCGGTACAAATACACCCTTTTTGATCTGTTCCGTCAATGCCCATACGGAACGCTTCACCAAACGATGCATTCGCCGGATCATATATTCATTTCTTGCACTGTCAAATAATAAGGTATTCCGATAATCCGTAATGACTTCATTGACACATTCTTCCGCCAAAAGATCCCGTTCTTCCTCTTTTAAGCCAAACCAGTCGTAAGGACCTTTGTCTACCTTTTTGGCAAACAATTCTACTGCATGATGTAATAAGGTTCCCATGTCTACTGCAGCAAATTCATAGACTTCCCGTTCTTTTAACCGCAATCCATATTGCAGAAAATGCGCATACGCACAGGCTGCATATCTTTCCAGTCTGGTTACGCTGTAAACGCTCTGTTCCCCATAAATTGCTTTCGCTGCTGCCGCACCAATGGTCGTCTGCGCCTCACCTTTGATGAACTGCTCCCACAATTTTTCAAAATAATCCGAAAACCGTGGTGACTGCTCATACCATGCTATCAGCTGGGAAATCTCTGTTTCATCCTTTTCCCGGGCTCCCATCTTTTCTGTCAGATAATCCATTCCCTGCACCGGTGTTTCCAGATTTTCCATTCTGGTCGGTTCATTTTTCAATATCTGCAGCTTTACAAACAGCTTCTCAAGCACTTCTTTCAAATAAGAAGGACGAAGTGCCGCACCATGAAAATCTGTTGCCGCATAAGATAAATATAATTTCTTGGATGCCTTTGTCAGCACATAATAAATATAAAACTTCTGCAGATAAACCTGCTCCTTGGCAGTCGGAGCCAGAGATATGTCATGTTCTTCCAGAAATTCCCGTTCCATCTGAGAAAGAATGCCTCCACCCGTCAAATTCTTTGGAATATTGCCTTCATTCATTCCAAGTAGGAACAAAACCTTCACATCCTTTAAACGGGTTCGCTCCATATCTCCCACCATAACACGATCATTTCCAGATGGGATCACACCAATCTTTACTTCCTCAAATCCCGCATCCAGAAGTTCTGAAAATTCCTCCAGTGAAATGCATTCCTCTCCCAAAATCTCCACATATTTTTCCAAAAGCTGCATCACAACACGAAAGATCTGGTGATATTCTTTCGCTGTAGCGGCATCTCCTAAAACTACAAACCGTTCTTCTCTGTCTGCAAGCTGCCGCTCCAGTTCCAGCTTTTCCAAAAATTCATATAAAACCGTACATTTTTTTCGGACATCTGCATGATTATCCTTCAGAACTTGAACTGCATCTGAAACACTTTCATAAAAACGCGCCCGGATTTCATTGACTGCCTGAAGTTCTTCTTCATTTTGATTTTTGGCAAATCGGATCCATTTTTCTGAATACCGTTTTCTGCCACGAATCCCCAGTGCCAGACAATAATTTTCCAAAAGATCAATCTCTTCCGGAGAAAGTCCGGAAAAACCACTCCGCAGGTAGCGAAATACGGTTTCATAGGAAAAATCTTCCTCTGCCATTTTCAGAAATGCCCGCAAAAACTCCACAAACGGATGCGACAGTGCATTTCTTTTTTCATCTAAAAAGCAGGGAATCTCAAATTTTGAAAAAATTCGGGAAATCTGCTCCTGATATTCCAGATTCCCAAGTACTACTGCGAAGTCCCCATAACGGAAGCCCTCTTCCCTGACCATTCGCCTGATCTGTACCGCAGTTTCCGTAACCTCTTCCATAGCAGTTCGATATTCCATCACCCGGATATTTTCCGGTTCTTTTTCATAGACGGTCTTTCCGCCCCTGAACAGATGCTGTTCCAAAAAGAAAAGATCCTCACATCCGCAAAAACGATGCGCCCTCTTTCCATCACAGATCCATGGTTCCTCTATCACAACTTCTGCTTCTTTTGCCGCATAGGATACGCTCTGGAGCATTTTTTTGCTTAAGTAAAAAAGTTCCGTCTTCTGCGGCAGACTATAGACATCCTCCCTAATATCAATGGTCACGGTCAGATATACTTTTTTTGCAATCTTACAAAGCCCCTGCACGAGCTGAAGCTGAACCGGATTAAAAGCGGTAAATCCATCCAGTACAATGGTCGCTCCTTTTAATTTTTCAGAACGACAAAGGACCTCATTCAGTACCTGCAGTATCTGGTCTGAAGTCATATAATCCTTTCCCATATCATCCAAAAATGCGCTGTACAGAATTTTCAGATCTTCCAGCTTTTTGGATAAAAGCTGCTGTTTTCGGGAGGCCTTAATCATTTCTTCCAGTCCTTCCGGTGTGATCTGGTACTGCAGCAATTCTGAGATCAGAGACTTGATCTCACTAATATAACCTAATTTTTTCAGATTTCTGCCCAGGATCGTAAGATCTTCCCTGCGCTCTTGTGCCAGTTTTCGAAGAACCATATTTTTCCCAGTCTCTTCAAGGATCACCCGGTCATTTTCACCGACTTCTTCCAGCACATGAAAAGCCAGTCTCTGAAAACTGACCACATCAATATTAAAAATTCCCTTTCTCGGATGCATCGTTACAAAATCCTTCTGGGTCTGCAGTGTAAACTGCTCCGGAACGATGCAGTAATAACGCTCCCTTGGATTTTCCATTGATTCCCGAATGATCTTTTCATAAATATAGGTGGTCTTTCCAAACCCGGAATCCCCAAAAATAAACTGTAAAGACATAATCCGCTCCTTCTTTTTTATCATTCTAGAACCAGTTTAACATATCTTTTCTTTAAATAGTAGCATGTTCATAATTTGTTCATTTTCTTGTTACGAAAGTTTCATTTCATAAACATGATTCCTTCATTTTTCCTCCATATAATGAAATCATAGAAAAGACATCCCCTTAAAAGAAACTTTTTCATAAATAAATGCCAGATAGTTTTCTATCTGGCATCCTCCCTTTTTAGACCTTGCAAAAGGTCTTTTTTTATACTTCAAATAGCAAATCACCATAAGATGGCATCGGCCATAACTCTTTGTCAACGATCATTTCTAACTGATCGATCGGCTGACGCAATGCATCCATTGCAGGAACGACTTCTTCATGGAAGAATTTTGCCTGTTTTTCGCCGCATGGGTAGCCCGCACCCTTCGCATCCAGTGCCACTAGTTTTGCCAATGCAGTTTGGGCATCTGACAACAGCGCAGAAGTTTCCTTTAAAAGATTCTCTTGAACAGATGCATCAATACCGCAGCCTTTCACTGCCAATACGGTATCTGCCAGATCCTTTGTATACTTGATCACTGTCGGGATCATCTGCTTGCTTGCAATATCAATCATGGATTTTGCTTCAATATTGATGACTTTTGCATAGGTTTCATACTGGATTTCCACACGGGATTCTAATTCTGCCCTTGTGAATACACCAAATTTTTCAAACAATGCCACTGCTTTATCCGTTGCCAGTGCCGGAATCGCATCCACCATGGATCTTAAATTCGGCAAACCTCTTCTTTCTGCTTCTTTGACCCACTCCTCTGAGTATCCGTTTCCATCAAATACAATTCTTTCATGTTCCATGAAATATTTCTCAATCAGATCATGGATTGCCATTTCCCGATCCTCTGCCGCCTCAATATAATCACAGGCTTCGCAGAATGCCTCAGCAACAATGGTATTTAATACGGTATTTGGCTCTCCGCCGGAATCTTTCGATCCCACCATACGGAATTCAAATTTATTTCCGGTAAATGCAAATGGAGATGTTCTGTTTCTGTCTGTTACATCTTTTGCAAAATCCGGCAATGTTTTTACACCAGTTGCCAGACGTTCTCCTTCTATCGAACTGTTTGCAGAACCGGTTTTGATCAGCTGGTTCATTACATCATGCAGCTGTTCTCCCAAATAGACGGAAATAATGGCCGGAGGTGCTTCATTTGCACCCAGACGATGATCATTTCCTACATCTGCTGCTGATTCCCGCAACAGATCCGCATGAATATCTACTGCTTTCAAAATACATGCCAGCACCAGTAAAAACTGCATATTTTCATGTGGTGTTTTTCCTGGATCCAGAAGATTAATCCCATCATCCGTGGTCAAAGACCAGTTGTTATGCTTTCCGGAACCATTCACTCCTGCAAATGGTTTTTCATGAAGAAGACATACCAAATCGTGATGATTGGCAATTCTTTTCAGCGTTTCCATAATGATCTGATTATGGTCAACCGCTACATTGACTTCTGCATAGATTGGTGCAAGCTCATGCTGTGCCGGTGCTGCCTCATTATGCTGGGTCTTTGCACTGACACCAAGTTTCCAGAGTTCTTCATTGACATCTTTCATAAAGGCTCCGATTCTTTCACGGATAACTCCAAAATAATGGTCATCCATTTCCTGACCTTTTGGTGGCATCGCACCAAACAGTGTACGACTGGTAAAGATCAGATCCTTTCTCTGTAAATATTTTTCTTTATCAATCAGGAAATACTCCTGCTCCAGCCCCACAGATGGAGTTACTTTTTTCGAAGTGGTATTTCCAAAGAGTCTTAAAAGTCTTAAAGACTGTATATTGATCGCCTGCATCGAACGAAGCAGCGGTGTTTTCTGATCTAATGCCTCTCCTGTATAAGAACAGAAGGCTGTAGGAATACAGAGAGTCGCACCGGTAGCATCCTGGCGTACAAACGCGGGTGATGTACAATCCCATGCCGTATATCCTCTCGCTTCAAAAGTCGCACGCAGCCCTCCGGACGGGAAGGATGATGCATCTGGCTCTCCTTTGATCAATTCCTTTCCGGAAAAGTTCATCAAAACCTTTCCATCCTTCATCGGAGCTGAAATGAAGGAATCATGTTTTTCTGCTGTGGAACCAGTCAGCGGCTGGAACCAATGTGTATAATGGGTCGCACCTTTTTCAATTGCCCATTCC
>CAZLQJ010000010.1:0-31202 GCA_964561705.1 uncultured Lachnoclostridium sp.
AGTCCCGCAGGATTTTAAGTCCTGTGCGTCTGCCAGTTCCGCCACGCCGGCATATCTGCTATATTTGTCCGACTTTTTCAAGTCGATCTATGGCAGAAAGTGGATGGAGAAGGATTCGAACCTTCGAAGTCGTCGACAACAGATTTACAGTCTGCCCCCTTTGGCCGCTCGGGAATCCATCCAAGATCTTGTATATTTTGCTGACCTATTACTTATAGCACAATCAGACAAAATATGCAAGAATTATTTTTTAAATGAACTTATTTTTCACAACAAGCCTATTGCTGTAATTATTCGTTTTCTTTTACTTTTTTAGCACAAACTGCTACACTAGTTGCACATGCTGTAATGCAATCTGCTTTAGATGCTGTCCCATATAGGTACCGTCTTTATTATAAGCATAAGGCTCACCCTTGTAGCGTATCCAGCCTTCTTCCCAATTTTCCTCCGTATCCGTTTCGCCCAAAGTTATATCATATTCAATTTTTTTCAATAAAATATGTGGGTTTTCAGTTTTCTTTGCTTTTTCTTATTCTCTGACATTTCTAAGGACTTTACAGGACATCGGCTCCATGGTAAGTTCTAAAATCCCCGATTTTACCGGATATTGAATTCTTCCTACATTATAACCTCTTTTGTTGGTTTTCATCAGACGTTCCACTCTGCCTTCCATAGGAACATTGGCACTCCACACAGGCAGACGGACCGTTCGTTCCTCATCCGACATATTGATCACGGTGATTACCTGATTTTCTTTGTCAAATCTTACATAGGCAAACATTTCCCTCTCTGCCAGAAGGATCTTCGTGGATCCCTTCTTTAAAACAGGATGTTTTTTATGAATCGAGATCATGTCACGGTGAAATTCTACCAGTTTAAAATCTTCCTTTCCCCAAGGATACGTCCTTCGATTATCAGGATCCGTAAATCCGCAGACACCCGCTTCATCTCCATAATAAAGGGTAGGAGCTCCGATCCAAGTCATCAAAAATGCCACTGCAATTCCCATGATTTCCTTTTGTATTCCTTTAGAAGCAGCTTCTGCCCCGGCGGTTTCCAGACGGCCTGCCATATGATTGGTACGGGTCAGGAACCGGGAATGGTCGTGATTGCTCAGCTGATTCATAGATGTCATCAGAGACGGCATATGAAACGCTGTCATATGATGTGACATGCAATTTTTCAAAAACTCACTGTTCCGGTAATATTCTCCGTTATATTCATTGCTGTGTTTCTCCATACCTGTCAAAAACCATGTGACCGGTTCCATAAATGCATCATAATTCATAACCGTATCCCATTGGTCGCCCTGCAGCCATCCGGACGCATCCCCATAATGTTCTGCATAGATCATAACTTCCGGATTTACTTCCTTGACCGCTTTACGGAATTTCTTCCAAAAACGATGATTATATTCTTCACTATGGCCCAGATCTGCTGCCACATCCAATCTCCATCCGTCCACATTATAAGGAGGGGAAACCCATTTTTTTCCAATCTCCAGAATATATTCTTCTAATTTTGGAGAATCCTCATAATTTAACTTCGGCAGCGTATCGTTCGACCACCAGCCATCGTAATTGGCATTGTACGGCCACTGATCTTTGTAAAAATGATAGAAGGAATGATACGGGCTTTCCCGGTCCACATAGGCCCCCCGTTCAAATCCATCCTGACCTTCGTAGATCCTTTCCCGATCCATCCATTTATTAAAAGAACCACTGTGATTAAATACGCCATCGATGATGATTTTCATCCCTCTTCGATGAATTTCCTCGCAGAATTTTGCAAAAAACGCATTACTTGCTTCCAAATTCTTCAGATTTGCCGTTCTTGCAATATATTTGGATGCCTGCATATTATCCTTACACCCTTTGGCAAGCAGCTCTCCGCCGTCTTCCGCGATCACTGCAAAATGCGGATCAATATGCTCATAATCCTGACAATCATACTTATGATTGGAAGGGGAAACAAATAAAGGATTAAAATAGAGCACTTCCACTCCCAATCCCTGAAGATAATCCAGTTTGTCCCATACACCCTGAAGATCTCCGCCGTAAAATCGTCCCACATCCAGTGTCGCCGGAATTTCCTCCCAATCTTCTACTTTCTTTACAGTATCATTAATATAATAATATTCATCCGTCAGCACATCGTTCCTAGGATCTCCATTGCAGAAGCGATCTGTATAAATCTGATACATCACAGCTCCCTTTGCCCAATCCGGCGTATGAAACCCCGGCACAATGGCAAACTGATATTGTTCTCTCGTATCCGCAAAGACTCCACGCCGGTTATAGATCACAATCGTTTCTCCTTTGCGTACTTCAAAATAGTAGCGGATCGTTTCTTCCCCTACTTTTATGCTGGTCATATAATAATCAAATACTTCGGTACTTGTTTCTTTTTCCAGGATGATTCTCTGATCCCTACAGACAAGGACTACCTGCTCTACATCATCTTTCGCCGTACGAAACCGGATCTTTACCTCATCGCCTGTATCCGGCTCCAAAGGAAAATGATATTCTTCCGTTTCATCACTATGTAATCCCATTAAATTCATATCTGCCATAATACAATTCCACCTCAGCTTGTATCTTACAATAAAAAAAATAATTTGACAACAGACTTTCCTTTTGTGAATTTCCTCATTTTCTCCACAAATTAGTAAAAGGACAGCAGAAGATCTGCTGTCCTTTTGGAGAAGGTATTTCATTAAATAATTTTTTTGGGGGTATAGCAAAAACTATATAATGTATTGGGGGTTTTTACGATTTGTAGTATAGCAAATGTGTACAATTAAGTGTTAACAAATATGCCAATTTTCAAAACTATTTTTTGTGCATTTTGCACAGTACATTTTCATTTTACACAAAAAGCCCCTCGAATTCCTCTCTGGAAATCTTCTCTTTTTCTAAAAGAAGCTGTGCACAGGCTTCCAACACCTGTCGGTTTTCCAGAATGATCGTTTTTGCCTTTTCATAACATTCGTCCACGATACGCTTGATTTCTGCGTCAATGGTTCCTGCAATCTGTTCACTATGCCCTTTGGTATGGGCAAGATCTCTGCCAATGAACACCTCATCCTGATCGTTGTCATAATTTACAAGTCCCAGCGCCTCTGACATGCCATATTTGGTTACCATATTTCGGGCCACTGCCGTTGCCTGACGGATATCCTGAGATGCTCCGGTCGTAATATCATCAAAGATCAGTTCCTCCGCAATCCGGCCGCCCAGATCTACCATGATCTCCTGAAGCATTTTTCCCTTAGTTAAAAACATTTCATCCTTTTCCGGCAAAGGCATGGTATAACCTGCCGCACCGACACCTGTTGGAATGATGGAAACGCTGTAAACCGGTCCCACATCCGGAAGCATATGAAACAGAATTGCATGCCCCGCTTCATGATAAGCGGTGATCTTCTTTTCTTTTTCGGAAACAACACGGCTTTTCTTTTCTGCTCCCAGTCCAACCTTTACAAATGCCTTTTTGATGTCTTTCTGTAAAAGATAGGCACGATTTTCTTTTGCCGCAAAAATTGCCGATTCATTTAACAGGTTTTCCAGATCAGCTCCTGTAAAACCTGCAGTCGTCTGGGCAATCTGTGCAAGATCCACATCCTCACCCAGAGGTTTATTTTTTGCGTGAACCTTCAAAATTTCCTCACGACCACGCACATCCGGTCTTCCCACTGCAATCTTTCTGTCAAAACGTCCCGGTCTTAAAATGGCAGGATCCAGAATATCTACACGGTTGGTCGCTGCCAGAACAATAATTCCGGAATTGACACCAAACCCGTCCATTTCCACCAAAAGCTGGTTCAGTGTCTGCTCTCTCTCATCATGGCCACCGCCCATTCCGGTCCCCCGTCGCCTTGCTACCGCATCAATTTCATCAATGAAAACAATACAAGGCGCATTTCTTTTGGCTTCAGCAAAAAGATCTCTGACGCGGGAAGCACCCACACCTACAAACATTTCTACAAAATCCGAACCGGAAATACTAAAAAACGGAACGCCCGCTTCTCCCGCAATGGCTTTTGCCATCAATGTCTTACCGGTTCCAGGCGGTCCCTCCAAAAGAACACCCTTTGGAATTCTTGCACCAACTGCCATATATTTGGAAGGTTCTCTTAAAAAATCCACAATTTCCTGAAGATCTTCTTTTTCTTCCTGAAGACCTGCCACATCCCCAAAGGTGGTCTGAATCTGACCTTTTGCAGACATTTGAGCCTTACTCTTTCCAAAATCCATCATTTTACCGCCGCCACCGGCATTTTGGCGGCTCATCAGCGTAAATAAGACAAAAACGACTACCAGAGAAAGAAGAAACGGCAATCCCATGGTCACAAAGAGATTCTCCTCTTCCACTTCACCAAAAGTCACATCTACACCATGATTTCTCATTTCCTCTTCTGCTTTATTGACATCTGAAAGGTTTGTTTCCTTCTGTTCCCCATTTTCCAGGGTAAAAGCAACCTTTCCGGTCGGCACTTCCTTGTTCAGGTCAATCTGTGCCGATACAACCGCTCCGTCTTCCACTGCCTTTACAAACTGCGTGTAAGAATACTCTGTCTCTGCCTGCTGTCTGTCAGAAAACTGGGCAAATATCCACATAAATCCCAACATCAATGCCAGGTAGATCAATATCCCCTGTAATTGCTTTTTCAAAAAATATTCCTCCTACTGCTCGTCGAATTCTACAACCCCGATATATGGAAGGTCTCTTAACTTCTGATCATAATCCAGACCATAACCGACAACAAATTTATCCGGAATTTCGAATCCTGTATATTTTACATCCACATCGACAACTCTTCGATCCGGTTTATCCAGCAATGTACAGATTTCCATACTTGCCGGTTCTCTCTGTCCAAGTATTTTTACCAGATGGCTTAAAGTTCTTCCCGAATCGATGATGTCTTCAATGACAATGATATGTTTTCCCTGAATGGTTTCATCCAGATCTTTCACGATCTTTACGATACCGCTGGACTTTGTATCTGCGCCATAGCTGGAGCACTGCATAAAATCGAGTGTTACAGGTACTGTAATATATTTTGCCAATTCGCAGGTCACAAAGATACTCCCTTTTAAGATACAAATCAGATGCACAGCTTTTCCTTCATAATCTTTGCTGATCTGTGCAGCCATTTCTTTGATTCTTTTTTCAACATCTTCCTGTGAGATCAATTCTTTCACTGTAAAATTCATACTCATTTCCTCCACATAACTGTACTTTCAAAATCTTTTTCGTGTCTTTGCTTACTTTGTAATATTCACTGATGCGCTTTCCTACTACCCAAAGGATATGTGAGCCATCTGCCAATAATACCATGCGATTTCTTTCTTCTTTGGCCACTTTTTCATTGACCAGATAATCCTGCAATGACTTTTTTCCATGGTCTTTATTAATTTCCAGATAATCTCCTGCTTCTCTTGTCCGCAAACAAATACCTTTCGATATTTTATCATAATCAAAACATTTCGTATAGCTTTTTGTTGAAAACATTTTGCTCTCATCCCAGTCCTCCACACGAATCAAAAAGGTGTTTCCGCCAAAAGAATAGGTGCCTTCTCCCGTAATTTTCACAGGCTCATCACTTAGGATCTCTTCTTCATAAAAAAGACGAATGCCCTCGTATGTCCGCACTGCCAAAAGTCCCCGGGGAAGCGAAAGTTTCTTTCCTGTCTGCATCTCAAAGAGATTTTTCATTTTTTCCCAATGCTCTTCTGTCATATCAGCTAAGGATCCGTCTAAATATTCCACGCTTTTTTGAAATACCGGAACATACAGCACCGGATCCCCCGAAAACAAAATCTCCTTCGAGATTCTCACCTCTTTTTTCTCCCGGGTTACACTTTTCTGATAAAGTTTCTCCGCCATCCGATCCATATAGTCCGCAACTGCGCTTAACTTCTCCGCCGCACGGCTGATATGAACCACACTTTTCGGATTAACCTCTTCCAACAAGGGCAGGATTTCATGACGAATCTTATTTCTTGTATAATCCACGGATGCATTGGTACCATCCTCTACAAATTCATACTCCATATTTTCCACATAGGCTTCTATCTGTGCTCTGTAACTCCAAAGAAGCGGACGGATATAGACACCTTCCACAGGTCTCATGGAAGACAGCCCTCTGATTCCGGTTCCGCGGCTCAGATGAAAAAGCAAGGTTTCGGCCCGATCATTTCCATGATGCGCCAAAGCAATGTGCGCTGCACCGCTTTTCTCCAAAACTTCCAAAAATGCCTGTCTGCGCACCATACGCCCAGTCTCTTCTTCCGACCTATGCTCCTTTCGGCTGATCTTCGGAACATCAAAATGATACCCATGAAACGGAATCTCATATTTTTCACAGAGTGTTTTCACAAATTTTTCATCCCGATCAGCTTCTTCTCCACGGATCCCATGATTAACATGTACCGCCTCTAATGCATAACCCAGCTCTTTTAAGATATAAAACAAACAGACAGAATCCCTTCCTCCGGACAGACCGATCACCATCTTCTCTCCCGGTTTCGCCATCTGATACTGTTTGATATACGCAGCTGTTTTTTGAAGCATGTTCTTCCTCACCTTTCCGGATAAACTTCCATGTTCTCTACTATAATGAAGTTCCCCCGAAAAAGCAAGGTCAACGCTTCCAAAGTCCCACTGCCAGAATCGTCATATCGTCACAAAATCTGCCGTTTTTATACTGATGCACCCTGCTTAAAATATAATCTGCCAATTCCTTCGGATTATTCGTCGGATGCTCCAAAATAATATCTTTCATCACTTTTTCCTGATGTTCCGGCGGCAAAACATCCAAAACACCATCCGTAACCATGACGATCATATCTCCGTCATAGAGTTTTCTGCATGTCTTCTCACAATCAGTCTGTTGGAAGATTCCGGCCGGCAGACTGGTAGAAGTGATCGTCTCCACCCAGTTTCCCCTTCGGATAAAAGAAGTCGCTGCACCAATCTTTAAAAATTCACAAACGCCGCTGTAAAGATCAATGGAACTGATATCAATGGTCGAAAACGTCTTTCCATCAGAACGCATCACAAGCGCGGAATTGATCATTTTTACTGCTGTTTCTTTCGAAAATCCCGCTTCCAGAAATTGTTCCAGAAGATCTACCACCTTTTCACTTTCCTGATAGGCATGAAGTCCCGTCCCCATGCCATCTGACAAACTTGCCATAAATTTTCCATCTTCTTTATGAAGAAAGGAAAAACTATCACCGGAAATCTGCTGATAATCCCCCACACTTCGTTCCACCCCGTAAACTACTTCAAAATTGGTACGCTCTACAAAACAGGTGTTGGTGTACTCATTGCGTACAAACGCCCTGGACTCTCTGGATGGCATCATGGGAAGCTGCAATTCTTCTGACAAAATCTGTGCCACATCTTTATTCGAAATACCATGTCTTCTGTAGGTACGGATCGTTAGGTAAACCTCTTTACGCTTTTCTTCATTTTCATAAACATAAACTTTTTTTAACAGGACGCCTGTCTTCTGCAAATGCTTTTTCAGCTTTTTTTCCAGAGAATTATCTTCCCTGGTCTCATAAGCTCTTCTTACGGCGTTTTCCATAATCCCGGAAATCTCTGTCAGCTGCGTTGCCACTGCTACCCGCTGCTCATTGATCCGCGCATTCCACGCTGCATTAACCTTCTGATAATCATCCATTCCGACCAATGCCGGTGTATTTTGTGCCGGAACGCTCAAAAAAACCTTGGACAGCTCTGAAAATGCCTTTGTATAATGTCCAATCTGCTCCTCACCCGGAGAAAATTCCTTCCCAATCCCGCCACTTTCTTTTTTCCGAAACCATCTTGCAATCAGCCACAACATTGCAAGAACACAGCCCGCAAACACGCCTTCTACAATTCCAAACAAATACTGTCTGTGATCATAGGGATACAACAGACAGGCCCCCAGATCCATGGCTGTCACCAAACTCCCAAATAGAAAAACGCTCCGCCACAAATCCCGCGCCTTCTTCAACCCAAACAGCCGGCGCACGATCCAAAGCAGCCCGATCGCCATCACATATTTTTCTGCCCAAAACATTCCCATCATTTTTTCATCCCTCCTATTGTTTGTTTTTGGTAGGGACTATCATAGCCACGGCAGATTTATTTTTTTGTCAAAAATTCACTTCAGTTTCCCTATACTTTTAGACAAAAAAAGACCGTCACCTTCGTGACAGCCTTCCCGTACTTTTCTGATCTTTTTAATCCTCCGCCTTAAATATGATTTCATCTTCATAAACAAGACCTAATTTTTCTTTTGCAACCTCTTCTGCGTATTTTTTTGTCTGAACATATTTCCCGTACTCTTCAATCTCTTCTGCCCGTTCCTGTTCTTCCGCAATCTCTTTTTCCAACTCCTGGATCTTCGCTTGCTTTTTATCATTCTGTACACGAAGCCCGATGCTTGCAACAACCACGAACAACAACAAAATTCCCATCACCACTGTAATGGCAATGGAACTTAAATGCTTTCTGAATTTCTTTCTGCGACCCATCTTTGTCATGTTTTTATCCCCCGAAATTATCCTTGTTTCTTTTTAATTTCGACTTATTGACCATTTTCACCTTCATTATAATTCCTTTTGCAAGCTTTTTCAATTTTTTTCCGAAAAAACCGATGTAATTTTTTCCCATTTTCAAGGGAAATCCAAAAACCCGTAAAATCCTCTTTAAGATACCGCCCAGAATCCTTACAAAAGGCGCACTGATCGTCTGGTGATAGATCAGCATCCCCAAAACCATAGAAAAAATGGTATAAAAACGGATACTTCCATCATTTTCTCTGTAAAATACCGAAAATACCCACAAGGTCGTCCAGATCCAAAACAACAGATCTTCCAGTGCGATCCACAAGTTCCCGTGGGGAACCCCCCTTCGAAGAATCCGTAAAAGATCATAAACAAACGTAATCATCATTCCATCCAAAAAAGAAATTCCGGCTGTCTGAAGTTCCCGAAAGATTACCTGACTGATCATTTAAACAATCTTCCAATCAGGGATTCTCCCTGTTTCTGATAACCGTTGACATCCGAATAGGCAAGGGAATCCAGCCTTCCCTCCAGATCGATTTCTCCCTTCTCCAGGGTCAGCCGGTTCACATGAAGGTCGGCGCCTTTGATCATCAGCATTCCCTGCTCCGTTTCCAACAACACTTCCGTAATATCAAATGAAATCACATCTGACACACCTGTGATCGTGCATGTCCTGCGGTTGGACAGCATTAGCTTGTGCGCCTTTGTATACTGCTTTTCTTCCATACAAAAAACCTCCTAAGATACATTCCTAAGAAAGTATATTAAGAGGTTTTCTATTTTAGACGTTTTACAAATATTTAAATAAATCTTTTGCTTCATCCTTTTTGGTCGTTTCCTGAATATCCAGGACTTCAACCTTTACACTTCTTGTCCCAAAACCAATCTCGATCACATCCCCAACTGCTACATTTGCAGAAGCCTTTGCAACCTTGCCATTGATCAAAACTCTGCCTGCATCACAGGCTTCATTTGCTACTGTACGGCGCTTGATCAGTCTGGAAACCTTCAGATATTTATCTAACCGCATAAAATTAAGCGTTGATAGCGTCTTTTAAAGCTTTTCCCGGTTTGAATTTTGGAGCTTTGCAAGCTGCAATCTTCATAGTTTCACCTGTCTGTGGGTTTCTTCCTTCTCTTTCAGCTCTTTCAGAAACTTCAAATGTACCGAAACCAACTAACTGGATTTTTTCACCTTTCTGTAATTCTTCTGCTACTACATCTGTAAATGCTTTTAAAGCCTTTTCTGCATCTTTTTTTGATAATTCTGCTTTTTCAGCCATAGCTGCGATTAATTCTGTCTTATTCATGGATATCTCCTCCTATATTCTAGTCTGATATGCACATAACATGCTGATTTCTGTTATAGCCTTTTTCCATTTGTTTGTCAAGGAATTTAGGAAAATCTTAGGGATTTTCTTCCTATTTTTTGTTTCGTCCTATTTCTTTCGATTTTTTTGACAGAAAGAAGAGCCTGCAAAAATACATCCCAGGCTCTTCCCATATCCATTCAGCGTTCTTTCTCTCCTTTAATTTCCAATCAATGTAAAAGAACTTTTTCTACAAATTTCCTTCTTGCCTTTTGCTGACTCACAAACACTTTCAGCTTTTCCACATCTTTCGCAGGAATCCATACTTTATTGGTATGATAATAATGATTGGCAAGTTTCCAGAGTTTTTCCGGATAAGAAAGACACAGTCCCAGAATTTTTCGTTCACTCTCTCCCATTGGACGCACAATTTCATAGGCATGCAGGAATTTTTCTCCCTGTTGGAGCTTCCACCCTTGTTTTTCCATGATTTTTCGTAAAAACAAGGCAATATCCATACATTGCAAATCAAGATGGGCATGTTCCAGATTGGTAAGGATCAATTTCGAACGGCCAAACAACACATTATGCTGGGTATATTCCCCATGACAGATTCTCCCCTGCTCCAAAGCCTTTCTCATCTTTTCCTCATAACCGCTGTGTTCCATTTTTCGGGCAATTTCTGAAGCTTCTTCCAAAAACGGCGGAATGATCTCCAGATAACCATTTTCAAAAGCATTCTTCTTTTGTTTCTTTCGGATAAATCCCTGCACCTTTTTCAATTCTCTGGTGCGCTTATACATTTCCTCTGCAAGATTGGTTCCCTCAAATTTCTTTCGTTCCTCCAAAGTTTCAAATTTCCAGATTCCACTCGCTGCAGTATGAAAGATTGCAAGCCCCTCCATACAGCGGCATACATCCAGCTCACTGCGCGGATCACACTCTCTCCCCTCTTTCCAGGCCTTCAGACAATAGGTCTTTTCTTCCCAATCCTTTACCAGAAAACTCCCCTCTTTGTTTCTCACCGGAAGATCTGTATCAAAAAACTGAACACTTTCCAGCCCGGAGGATAACTGCCAAAGTTTCTCCACCTTTTCCTCCGATCCCCGATATTCCTTTAACATATGTAATCCCCTGGAAGTTTCCGCAAAATAAACTCCGCGCCCTTTAAAGGTACGCAAAATTTCCAGATCATACTGTTCCAAAACCTCTAATGCCTTTTCATCCAAAAATATCCCCCGTTTCTGTTTCCATACTCCTTTCATCTTATGAGGTTCAGAATCAAAATAGCACCGGATTTCTCCGGTGCCCGTTTCTTTTACGATAAATAAATTTCCTTTACATAATCCAACAGGATTTCCTTCTGATTTTTTTCCGGTTCCTCTAGCACAAGATCCAACAGTTGACTTAAAAGTTCTCCAATCTGTTTCCCCTGCGGAATCCCCGCATTCAAAAGATCCTTTCCATCTATTTTCAATTCCTTCACAGACACTGCTTCGTCTTTTTGAAGGATCTCTTCATAGCGTCGTTCCAATGTTTCAAGCTCTTTCAAGCGTTCCTCCTGCATCACCGGATTTTGCGCCAGAATATCTGCCCTTCGCACTTTCAAAAAGTACAAAAACAGGTCTTTTCCGATCTTTGACACCGCTCTGCGCACCCGGTTTGGATCATTTTTTATAAAACGATCATGCTCTGCCACCAGTTTTTTCACCTTGTCTGTGGTATCATTATCAAATTTTAGCCGGCGCATGACCTCTCTTGCCATATCCGCACTCACAGCCGCATGACCATAAAATCTGGAAACGCCCTCTTCATTCCGGGAATGGGTCAAAGGTTTTCCAAAATCATGAAACAACATGGTCAGACGCAGCACTTTATCCGCTTCCACCGCCATAAGACTGTGAATGGTATGCTCTCCCACATTATAAATATGGAATGGATGATTTTGTTCACAGTTCATACAGGCATCAAATTCCGGTAGCACAACGGCTGTGATTCCGGTCTCATAGGCAGTTTTAATGTATTCCGGATGATCCGATACCAGAAGTTTCACAAGTTCCACCTGTATACGCTCTGCACTGATCTTTTCCAGATTCTCCGCAAGGGTTTTGATCGCTTGTTTTGTATCTTCTTCAATAGAAAATCCAAGCTGTGCAGAAAAGCGCACCGCACGAAGCATTCGCAGTGCATCCTCTTCAAAACGATCCTTTGGATTTCCTACACAGCGGATGATTCCTCTTTTCAGATCTCCAATACCGTCAAATTCATCAACGATCCCCACCCGGTCATTGTAGGCCATGGCATTGATTGTAAAATCTCTTCTTTTTAAGTCTTCCACAAGATTTGCCGTAAAAGAAACCGATTTTGGATGGCGGGCATCTTCATATTCCCCATCAATACGGTAAGTCGTCACTTCATATCCCGTATGATCCTTCATAACAGTCACTGTTCCATGCTGGATCCCTGTATCAATGGTTCTGGAAAAGAGCGTTTTCACCTCCTCAGGCATGGCAGAAGTGGTAATGTCCCAATCCGCCGGAACTCTCCCAAGAACAGCATCACGGACACATCCTCCCACTGCAAAGGCTTCAAATCCGGCGCCTTCCAATTTTTCTATGATTTCCCGAACAGCCTTTGGCATTTCAATCTTGATCTCGTTCATGTTTTTGCTCCATTCCTCTATACTACAAAGGGACGGCATCTGCCGTCCCAATTCCTTTTAATATGCTTTGCCCCAGTAAACCATTTTCTTTGCCGGTCTTCCGCAGCAGATACATTTGTCAGAAAGCTCTTTCTGCTCAAATGGCATACAACGGCTGGTACATCCTGCCTCTTCTTTAATCTTGTCTTCGCATTCCTGCTCACCGCACCACATTGCACGGATAAATCCAGGTTTTTCTTCTGCAGTTTTGCAAAATTCCTCGTAGGTTACCGCATCATACGTATGTGCTTCCCTGTGCGCTTTTGCCTTCTGGAACATATCTTCCTGCATCTGTTCTAAGATTTCACCAAGTTTTGTCTCAATATCATCTAAAGAAACCACGATCTTTTCTCTGGTATCACGGCGAACAACCACACACTGGTTATTTTCGATATCCTTTGGTCCCATTTCAATACGTGTCGGGATTCCTTTGATTTCCTGTTCAGAGAATTTCCATCCCGGAGACTTATCAGATGCATCCAACTGTACGCTGTAAAGTTCTGAAAGTTTTGCCTTCAGTTCGTTTGCTTTATCCAACACACCTTCTTTATGCATAGCGATCGGAACGATCATAGTCTGAACCGGTGCGATTCGTGGAGGAAGTACCAAACCGGAATCATCCCCATGAACCATGATAATTGCACCGATCAGTCGTGTGGTCATACCCCAGGAAGTCTGGTGTACCGGTACCAATTTATTTTCTTTATTTGTATACTGAATACCAAATGCTTTTGCAAATCCGTCACCAAAGTTATGGCTGGTACCGGACTGCAGAGCCTTTCCATCATGCATCAACGCTTCAATGGTATAAGTTCTCAATGCGCCTGCAAATTTTTCTTTTTCTGTTTTTACACCTTTTACAACCGGGATCGCCAGCACATTTTCCAGGAAATCAGCATAAACGTTCAGCATCTGTACCGTTCTTTCTTCTGCTTCCTCTGCCGTTGCATGTGCCGTATGTCCTTCCTGCCATAAAAATTCACGGGAACGTAAAAATGGACGGGTTGTCTTTTCCCAGCGCACAACAGAACACCACTGGTTATAAACCTTTGGAAGATCTCTGTGAGACTGGATCTCTTTTGCATAGAAATCACAGAATAATGTTTCAGAAGTTGGTCTGACACACATTCTTTCCTGAAGTGGTTCCAGTCCTCCGTGAGTTACCCATGCAACTTCCGGTGCGAAACCTTCTACATGATCTTTTTCTTTCTGAAGAAGACTTTCCGGAATAAACATTGGAAGATATACATTCTCAACGCCTGTTTCCTTAAATCTTCTGTCTAATTCTTTCTGAATATTTTCCCAGATTGCATAACCGGCCGGTTTAATAACCATACAGCCTTTGACACTTGTGTAATCGCAAAGTTCTGCTTTTTTTACAACATCTGTGTACCACTGGGCAAAATCAACATCCATAGAAGTAATGCCTTCTACTAATTTTTTATCCTTTGCCATCATTTTTCTCCTCTATTTTGATTTGTATTATACATTAAGATTATCCCTCATTCTACCCCATAATCACGGATTCCGTCAAGGAAGTTCCCTGAAGTTTAGCACAGAATTCTCTGGTTTTATGGAGAAACTCATGTTTTTTCCGGTTTTCGGATGAAAAAAAGAAAGACGGCAAGCGCAAAGTGCCGTCTGCACCTGCTCTTTGCTATTCTGAAACCGTGGATTGTACTTTACATCACCATATAACGGCCAGCCGGCATTGGCCATCTGCACACGAATCTGGTGATGTCTGCCGGTAAGAAGTCTGATCTTGACTAGCGTCTCTTCTCCCCGTTCTTCCAATACCCGGTATTTTAATTCTGAACGCTTTGCATCCTTTTCACCTTTTTTTACAACCCTGGAAGTATTGGTCCGACCGTCTTTTTGCAGATAATCCACAAGCGTACCTTCTTTTTCTTCCGGTTTTCCACATAAAAGCGCCAGATAATATTTTTCCATCCGGCCATCCGTCACTTGACGGCTAAGTTCCGCCGCTGCTTTTGGCGTTTTTGCAAAAACCAAAATACCTTCCACCGGCTGATCCAGCCTGTGGACAATGCCCAGATAAGGCTCATTCCCACCCCGGACTCTTCGATATAATTCTCTTTTGATCAAACCCTGAAGATCCATCATCCGCAGTTTTCCTGCCTGCACCGGGATTCCGGCATCTTTTTTCACGACCAGGATCTGTTCATCTTCAAATAGTATATTTAATCCCATGATCTACCCTTTTACAATATTTTGTTCCTTTCCCGCAAGGTATGCACGAATATTGTCTGCAACCACATCTACACACCGCTGTCTTGCTTCACTGGTCGCCCAGGCAACATGAGGCGTAATGATCAGACGACTGCTGTCTTTGATCTTTAATAGCGGATTATCTGCCAAAATCGGCTCTTCACAGAGCACATCCAGTCCGGCCGCCCGGATCTTTCCTTCCTCCAATGCTCTGGCAAGATCTGCTTCCACCACGATCGGTCCTCTTCCTACATTGAGAAAATAAGCACTTTCCTTCATTTTGGAAAATGCAGCATAATCCATCAACCCTCTCGTGTATTCATTCAAAGGGGCATGAACAGATAAGACATCGGATTCTTTAAGGATCCTGTCAAAATCTACCTGTTCATAAGGGAAGTCATAGGTTTTTCCCGATGCAGAATAACAGATTACTCGGCATCCGAATACAGAGGCAATCTGTGCAACCTTCTGACCGATGGCGCCCATGCCGATGATCCCGAAAGTTTTTCCGGAAAGTTCCGGAAAGATCATTTCCAGACAGGAAAAGCAATTGCTCTCACTGTAAGTTCCGCTTTTTACGTAATCATCAAAAAAACGTAGTTTCCCCACCAGATACAAAAGCAGGGCAAACGTATGCTGTGCAACAGAATCTGTGGAATAACTTGGCACATTTGCCACCCGAATCCCACGTGCATTGGTATAAGAAAAATCCACATTATTTGTTCCCGTGGCAGTCTGCGCAATCAATTTCAGGTGTTTGGCCTCCTTCAGGGTCTTTTCATTTAATGGCAGTTTGTTCGCAATGATGATTTTTGCATCTCCAATGTGCTCCGCCGCTGTTTCTGTCGTGGTTGACGGATACGCTGTCACTTCTCCCAGAGCTTCAATGGCTGACATATCCACATCAATCCCCAAACTGTCCCTCTCCAACACTGAGATCTTCACCATAAATATCTCTCCTTTGCAAAATGGGACGGAGTATTCCTCCGTCCCCACAATTCTTCACATCATTAAATATTTAATAATTCACTGTATGCCTGTAATGCACCATCTGTTTCATGGGCAAGCACACGTTTTGCCAGAACCTTACCAAGCTGTACGCCTTCCTGGTCAAAACTGTTTACATTCCATAAAAATCCCTGGAACATGATCTTATTTTCAAAATGAGAAAGCAGTGCTCCCATTGCTTCCGGAGTCAGCTGATCTCCTACAATTATGCTGGATGGTCTGCCGCCTTCAAACTTTTTATTTAGGTTTTCGTCGTCTTTACCACAGGCAAATGCAACGATCTGTGCTGCTACATTGGCACAAAGTTTCTGCTGGCTTGTACTGCCCTGGATATCCACATCCATACCGCACTGATTGCTGCGGAAACCAATAAACTGCAACGGGATAATATCTGTTCCCTGATGAAGCAGCTGATAGAAAGAATGCTGTCCGTTGGTTCCCGGTTCCCCAAAGATCACCGGACCGGTTACATAGGAAACCGGCTCACCAAAACGGTTTACGGATTTTCCGTTAGATTCCATATCCGCCTGCTGCAGATGTGCCGGGAAACGGCTCAATGCCTGGGAATATGGAAGTACAGCTGTACATCCATAACCAAGTATATTTCGTTCATAAAGACCGATCAGTGCATCTAACATGGCTGGGTTTTTTGTTAATTCTTCATTTTTTGCAAGTTTATCTTCTTCTGCTGCACCTGCTAAGAACTGTGCAAATACTTCCGGACCAAATGCCAATGATAAAACGGCACCTCCAACTGCGGAAGTAGAAGAGAAACGACCTCCAATATAGTCATCCATAAAGAATGCAGCCAGATAATCCTCGCTCTTTGCCAGCGGTGAAGTTTCACTGGTGACTGCTACCATATGTTTGGAAGCATCCAATCCTGCATTTTTCAGTGCATCCTTTACAAAAGATTCATTGGTCAAAGTTTCCAGGGTTGTACCTGATTTGGAAACCAGTACAAACAGGGAATGTGCCACATCAATGGAATTTAACACAGCTGCTGCATCATCCGGATCTACATTGCTGATAAATTTTGCTTCCATTTTCAAGGTATCATGTTTCTTTGCCCAGTTTTCCAATGCAAGATAAATCGCACGAGGACCTAAATCACTGCCGCCGATACCAATCTGTACAACCGTTGTAAATTTTTCACCGTCTGCATTGGTGATTTCTCCTGCATGTACCTTGTTCGCAAATGCTTCAATTTTATTCTGCTGTTCTACATAAAATGCACGTTTATCAATGCCGTCTGCAATGACCGCATCCCCTAACTGACCGCGGGTCAGCTGGTGAAGCACCAGACGTTTTTCACCGGTATTGATCATTTCACCATTGTAAAGTGCTGCAAATTTTTCTGTCAGCTGTGCTTCTTCTGCCAGTTTTCCAAGTGCTGCCAATACATTGTCATCTACACTTTTTGCTGCATAATTATAAGCAAGTCCTGCTGCCATCGGAACGCTGTAATTTTTCACACGTTCTGCACCATTTTCGCCCGCCATCACTTCTGCAAGTTTTACAGGTTCTGTCTTAGAAAGCTCTTCAAAAGCTTTCAGCGTATCTAAATTTTTCCAGTTAATCATAATCTATCCTCCATCATCTGTTCGAATTTCGATCACATTCCTCGAAATTCCGCCGATTCGGGACAATTATACTATTAAATATCGTTTAATTCAAGCACCTTCCGGATCTTAACCAAAAAACTCCGCCATCATTTCCTGCAAAACAGCAACCTCTTTTTCATCATAGCCGCCCTTCTTTCCTTTTTCCGGTGTTTCCTTCGCAGTCTGGTTTTGAAATTTCGTCACCGGAATCTGGGAATTTCCTCTTTTCACCTCTTCTCTCAGCTCCTTCGCCCGCTCCGCCTTCCGGCTGCGCCCTTTTAGCGACTTTCGAAGCAGCAGATTACAGCGAAGCTGTAAAATGCAGAGAATGATTCCTTCCACTGCCAAAAGATAAAAAATAAAATTTGGATCCTGCAGAATACGTTCCAACATAAAAAAGCCCCCTTCCACCATAAAGTTTACAAGCATTATAGTAGAAAAGGACTTTTAAGAAACGAAAAACCTGTCGCCGGATTTTCGTCATTTTTTTACAGACGGCTGACCATTTCTTCTGTCAGACGCACACTGTGAATGATCGCCTGACGCTCAAAAGTCGGATAATCCATTTCCGCACTGTCATCTGCCTTATCAGAGATCGCACGGATAATTACAAATGGAATCTGATTTAACCATGCTGCCTGCGCAATGGCTGCACCTTCCATTTCTGTACAAAGACCGTCAAAATTCGCTTTGATCCGCTCTTTTACCACTTTGCTGGCCACAAACTGATCTCCGGTCACTACACGCCCTTCGAAAACTTTGATCTCAGGATTCACCTTTTCACAAGATTCTCTGGCAATCTGAACCATTTTTTTATCTGCCGGAAATGCCAGCGTTTCCATCCGCGGGATCTGTCCCAGAGGATACCCAAACTGGGTTGCATCCATATCATGCTGCACAGCCTCTGTAGAAATGACAATATCCCCAATATCGATCCGAGCATCCAAAGAACCTGCAATTCCGGTATTCATCACATAATCCACCTGAAAAACATCTGCCAGAATCTGCGTACACAATCCTGCATTAACTTTTCCGATGCCGCTTCGCACTACAACGACTTCTTTTCCCTGTAAAGTTCCTTTATAAAACTCCATAGAAGCTTTTCGATATACCTCTGAAAGCTCCATTTTTTCTTTTAACGCTGCCACTTCTTCCTCCATGGCACCAATAATTCCAATCACTGACATATTATTTCTCCTATGATCTTAAGAATGTCCCTATTATATGCTATTTTTCCGTTTCCTGCAACCGTTCAAGCACAAAACAAGAGGCGCCGGCGGCGCCTCCTGTCTCCATTCATTTATACACTATTTTCGTATTTTGGTTTTTGATGGTTGATACATCTTGTCCGAATGTATCTTGGTTTTTTAGTTACTGTTTTGTCTCAATATTCATTTCCAATATTTTGTTTTTGCTGATAATGTTTTCAATGGTTTGGAAGCTTCGCATGTCAAAAAGGGAGAGTGACATCCGAAGGGATCCAGCCTCTAAAGTCTTTATCGGTAATCCAAAGGATCCGTTACCGTATTGGTCGTTTCTGTTACACCATTTTCTTTCACATAATGAACACCATACACGCGATAATAATATCCACGCTCTACCTTAATGTTGGAGATTTCCTTCACCAACTGGTAAACATTGTCTGCTTCAAAATGGTAATCTCTATAAGTGCTGTATCCCTTGGAATAGGACGTTGAACGTTCCAGATACAAGGTCAGTTTTACTTTTCCGCAGTATTGGGTGCCAGTTGTTGCACCGGAAATGTTTACATGAGTGCCATCCTGTCTGGCAATCACAGAAGTCCCATTCATCAGATAGGCACCTCTCTGGGCTGCATTCCAGGTATCTTCTGCATAATCCTCTTCGGTTACATAGTTGTGAAAGCCCATGGGTGCATAGCTTTCTTCTGCCCGCACCGGAAGACTGTGACTGCCCGCCAGCAGGGCTGCGGTCAAGATTAAAATCGATAATCTCTTCATGTTTCTTCTCCTTTTCTTTGTATTTTTATAAGTACTTATATATATAAATACGATTTAGAAAAGAAAAACTTACGCCTTAGAAGTAAATTCTTTCTAAAATTTTTAAAAATTCTTCTTCCTCTTGAAAACAACCGGAAATTTCATAACATCCATAACCATAAGTAAGCTTTGCACTGTAGAGCTTATGTTCTTCATCTGTACAGCAGGCATCGATCACAATGTCATAAATATTTTCTATATTTTCTAAAATCCGATAATCGCCGGTCCATTGGACATTTCCCGAAACTTCGCCCTGACCCTTTGTCATCTGTACGGTGATTACCTTATTCTCAAACAAATAGTTTACATACGCCCATCCGGTTCCCTCTGTAATCGAATAACTATCTAACTCCATTCCATCCGGTCGGTATCCCAGCCATACCGGTGCAATTCCTAACTTTTCCGAAATCTCCTGATAGATTTCTTCCTCTTCCAGCAAAATGCTTTCTTTTTTCTCGTTATTTACCTTTGCAGTTACCTCACTGGCACGTTCAATCCGGTTTCCGTCCGAGATCCAGACCCGATTTCCCATCGCACCGATTCCCAGCAAAAGCACCAGCACCGCCACCAGTAAGGGAAGATAAAATGTTTTCGCTGAGATATGTTTGATCTTTTCGGATTTTTCCTTGTCCATGGCCTCTACTTTTGCAAGTAATTCCCTCCTTGCCTCTGCAGACAGCCCTTCCATGTTTTTCCAATCACCACAGCCTTGTTCTAATTCTGTGGCCAGATCGTAAAAATCTTGTTTTTTCATCTTTTTTCCTTTTTCGATTTGTTGACTTTTACTTTTGTGCGTATCATAATAATTTTATCAGAAGTGTTTTTACTCTTCAACCCTATGGAGGTATATATGAAACGAATTGTATTAACCGGCGGCGGTACTGCCGGTCATGTAACACCGAACATCGCATTGCTGCCAAAGCTCTCTCAGCTCGGCTACGAGGTTCACTATATCGGTTCCTATCAGGGAATCGAAAAAACACTGATTGAAAACTGTAAGATTCCTTATTACGGTATCTCTTCCGGCAAACTTCGCCGCTATTTTGATCTGAAGAATTTTTCAGATCCATTCAAAGTATTAAAAGGCTTCTCTGAAGCTTCCAAATTACTCAAAAAAATTAAACCTGATGTTGTATTTTCCAAGGGCGGATTTGTATCCGTACCCGTGGTTCTTGCAGCCAAACGCCAGCACATTCCGGTGGTCATTCACGAATCCGATATGACGCCGGGACTTGCCAATAAACTGGCCATTCCTGCCGCATCCAAAGTGTGCTGCAACTTTCCGGAAACCATTCCTCATCTGCCAAAAGGCA
Organism: uncultured Lachnoclostridium sp.; assembly: GCA_964561705.1. Taxonomy (GTDB): domain Bacteria; phylum Bacillota; class Clostridia; order Lachnospirales; family Lachnospiraceae; genus HGM12587. The sequence continues at coordinate 20,754 of CAZLQJ010000010.1, forward strand.
AGGCTGTATTGTCCGGATCTCCAATCCGTGAAGAATTGCTGACCGGAGACCGCAAAAATGCTTTGCGTTTTACAGGCCTTTCCGGAAACAAACCGGTTCTTCTGATCATCGGCGGAAGTTTAGGCTCTGTTGTTGTGAATGAAGCCGTACGAAGTGTGCTTCCACAGCTTTTAAAACGTTTTGACATCATTCATTTATGCGGCAAAGGCAAACTGGACCAGACCTTAACTGCAATGAACGGTTATGTACAGTACGAGTACATTTCCGATGAATTAAAAGATCTGTTTGCACTTTCCGACATTGTAATCTCCCGCGCGGGTGCAAACTCCATCTGTGAGTTCCTTGCACTGCGTAAACCGGCACTTTTGATCCCTCTTTCCGCTGCTGCCAGCCGTGGAGACCAGATCTTAAATGCCCGCTCTTTCCAAAAACAGGGCTTTGCCAGTGTTTTGGAAGAAGAACAGCTCAACGGAGAAACCCTGCTCCATGCCTTAGAGGAACTTTGGGAAAACCGCCAGACCTATATCGACACCATGAGTCAGAGTCCTATGGGAAATGCCATTGAGACCATCACCGGTCTTTTGGAAGAACTGACCGTTTAGAAGGCTGCGTGAAAATCTTCACCCAATTCCTTGTTCAGATACCTTCGGGCGCGCAGTTTCATCAGATCGACAGCTCCCTTGGACAGATCCAGCACTTTGCCAATCTGTGCACTGCTCATGCCTAGCATGTAGGAGTCGATCATAATATAGTACCATTTGGGATTTTTCTCATATAAAAGACCACAGGCAGCCTTCAACACCTGAAGCGCTGCCTCTTTTCTTTCTGCTCTGTCAATATTTGTATCCCGCAGCGTCGGATCACCGTCCAGAAAATCCGTAATCTCCTCCGGATCCAGGGTGTCAGCAGAAATCTTTCCACCTTTTTTGACATAATCCTTCGCTATATTTGCTGAAACCACCAAAAGCCAGCCCAGAACCATATCATCCTGCAGATAGTCGATATGTTCATATGCTTTCAAAAAAGTTTCCTGTGCTATATCTTCTGATAATCGATTGTCGCAAACAACTTTATTCGCATTCGCCTTCACCAATTTCTCGTAAAGTTTCAGGTATTTGTGAAATTTGTCCATTGTTTGATCCATTTTTTGTGTCTCTCAAATTATTTGATCTTTTCTAAAATCTCCTGACGCTGTTCGTCCGTTAAACTTCCCGGTGTCCAAAGTTCTCCTACACCATCATTTTCATAACGCGGAATCATATGTAAATGATAATGGAACACGGTCTGTCCCGCTGCAAGTCCGTTGTTCTGCACCAGATTTAATCCATCTGCATTCAGCGCTTTTACCAGTTTTTCGCCCCATTCTTTTGCAAGACAGGCTGCCTTTGCAAGAAGTTCCTGCGGCATTTCAAATACATTGGCATAATGCTGCTTCGGCAGCAGGAGCGCATGTCCAAACGTTGCCGGACCTACGTCTAAAATGATCGCAAACTCTTCATCCTCATATAATTTTGCGGAAGGAATTTCTCCATTTAAAATTTTACAAAAAACACAATTTTCATTCATATCCATCGTTCTCCTTTTTGATTTTTTCATTTTAACATTCTCACATTGGTTTGCATATTATCTTTATAGGAAGCATGTCTATTCTTTACGGTTCTTTTCTGCCTCTCAAATAGATTTGTCGATTTCTGTCGAACTATTTCTATTGTCAAACAATGGTCCCCATGCTAGGATTTTTTTAGAGGTGACTGCTATGAATACATCAAATCAACCGCAGAAAGACGCTTTAGAGCTTTCTAAAATTTTTCATGAGATTAAAAATCTCCTGACATTGATCAACAGCTCTCTTCAGCTGATTGAAACCGAGCATCCGGAAGTCAAAGAGTTTCGTTTCTGGTCCCAGACCATGAAGGATCTTTCCAATCTCCGGCTGCTTTTGGATGAACTTTCCAGTTTTCAAAAAAGTGATCTTTTAAAAAAGCGCAAAATCAACCTTTTTGATTTTACGGAAGACCTTTTGGAGGCTACCAAAGGCTTTCTTCTGGAATCCGGAACGCCTTTGACCATTGAAAGCAAGATCGATGATCTGGATTTTTATGCAGACGGTCCAAAACTCCGTGGTGCGGTCATTAATCTTTTAAAGAATGCCGCCGAAAGTTCTTCTGCAGGAACGCCAATCCTTTTAACAATCAATTCTTTAGAGAATCTGCTTTGCTTTTCCGTCATCGACCAGGGATGCGGGATTTCCGACGAAGATCTGCCGCATTTGTTTGAGCCTTTCCATACCACAAAACCTTATGGTACCGGACTGGGACTTCCGATCGTGAAAAAGATCGTTGAAGCACACAATGGAACAATTTCAATTAATTCCGTACCTGAAAACGGAACCACTGTAACCATTTTGCTTCCGATCAGCTAAAAAATCAACAGTTCGTTTCATTTTTTTAAAGAGCAAAAAAGAGCTTGCATCACACAAGCTCTTTTTCTATATAAAATCACTAACGTCCGATCAACCACCGATAGATGCCTGCATATTTTTCCATGGACACATTCCATGAAAAGTCTTTCGCCATGCCTCTGTCAACGATCTGGTTCCATTGTCTTTTATGATCATAATATACACTTTTAGAATAGTTGATCACATTTAACATATCTCCGGCATCATAATTGGTGAAGGAGAAACCATCCCCTGTATTTTCATACTCATTGTAAGGAATGACTGTGTCCTTTAATCCGCCCGTTTCACGAACGATCGGCACAGTACCATAGCGGAAAGAGATCAACTGAGTCAATCCGCATGGTTCAAATCTGGACGGCATCAAAAATGCATCCGCTGCCGCATACAGTTTCTGTGCAAGGGCATTGGAATAGCAGATATTTGCTGATACCTGTTCCGGTCTTTTCCAAGCATAATGGCGGAACATATTTTCATAACGTCCCTCACCTGTACCGATCACTACCAGCTGAGTATTTTCATCAACGATTCCTTCCATCACAGCATTGATCAGATCCAGTCCCTTCTGGTCTGTCAGTCTGGATACCAGACCGATCATATATTTGCTCTTATCCACCGGAAGTCCTAATTCTGCCTGAAGTTTCATCTTATTTTTATATTTTTTCTGTCGCCAGTTTTCTGCATTATAATTTGTATAAAGATTTGGATCCGTCTCCGGATCGTATACCTTATAGTCGATACCATTCACAATGCCGCACATATCAAAATGGCGCGCCTGTAAAAGACCTTCCATGCCTTCACCATACTCCGGTGTCTGGATCTCTGCCGCATAGGTCTCAGAAACGGTCGTAATGTAATCAGAATAGGTCAAACCGCCTTTTAACATATTGGCATCTTTTTTGTATTCCAGTTTATCCGGCGTAAACAGATAATCATCAAATCCGCTGATGGCCTTCATGGTCTTCACATCCCAGATTCCCTGGAATTTCAGGTTATGAATCGTAAAAACAGTCTTGATTCCATGATAATACGGATCCCCTGCAAACTGATTTTTCAGATATACCGGGATAAATCCGGTCTGCCAATCATGACAGTGAATAAGATCCGGTCTGAAATCGATCATCTTTAAGACGGATAAGACCGCTTTCGAGAAAAATGTAAATTTCTCAATATCGCCTCGGATATCTCCATATGGCTTATCTCCGCCAAAATAAAACAGGTTGTCAATAAAGTAATACGTAATGCCATCCAGCTCATAGCTCATCACACCGCAATGGGTATCCGCAAACTGTCCGCCAAGTTCCAGATAAAAATGTCCAAGATATTGAAATTCATTTCTGTACTTTTCAGGAATGCAAAGATAGTTTGGCAGCATGACACGCACATCGAATTCTTCTTTATCAAATGCCTTTGGAAGTGCACCTGCTACGTCTGCCAGACCGCCGGTCTTTATAAATGGCACACATTCAGATGTGGCAAACAAAATCTTCTTTTTCATGGATCTTCCCCCCGTCAAATTCACGTCCGAAATTTGTATTGATACTTCAATGATACTCTAATTCCACATTTATTTCAATACTTTTTCATGGTTTCAAACTTTACAAAACGGGCATTTTTCAAGGATTTTTTACAAATTCTGTACCTCTTTTTCTCGTTGCGGAAGCTGTGCCAGAAGGATTGCACAAAACATCAGTACACAACCGGAAACTTCTCGAATACTCAGTGCCTGATCCAAGATCAGCCAACCTGCCAGTACAGAAAATACGCTTTCTAAACTCATCAGCAGGGAGGCCACCGTAGGATCCAGATCCCGCTGACCTACGATCTGTAAAGTATATCCCACACCGCAGGAAAGCACCCCGGCATATGCCAGCGGAACCCATCCATCCAAAAGTCCCCGAAGACTCGGTTCTTCCACAAGAAACGCCACCGCCATGGAAAGTACACCACAGACCAGAAACTGGATACAGCTCATCCGCACACCGTCACATTTCGGCGAAAAATGATCCACCAGCAAAATATGTACGGAAAAGAAACCGGCGCAGACCAGAACCATCAGATCTCCCTTGGTAAAGAAAAAACGCTCGCTGGTCATACAAAGCAGGTAAAGCCCCGCTGCCGCCAACACAACGCTGATCCATACCCTTGCACCAATCCGTTTTTTCAAAAAAACACCAAACAGCGGTACCAGGATAATGTAAAGAGCCGTAATAAATCCCGCTTTTCCCACTGTGGTAAAAGCAAGTCCATACTGCTGGAAATTGCTTGCCGCAAACATCACGATTCCACAGAGTGTTCCTCCCAAAAGCAGAGATTTTGTGTCTTTTTCCTCTGTTTCTTTCTTTTTCCGATCCAGAACCCAGATGGTAGGAACGAGTACCGCTGCACCCAGCAGGCATCTCGTTCCATTAAAGGTAAAACAGCCCACCTGTTCGCCGCCGACACTCTGGGCAACAAATGCAACGCCCCAGATCAATGCGGTCAAAAGCAGCAACAAACTGTTTTTCATTTGATTTTTCTTCATAATTATTCACCCGCATCCATTTTAGAAATTACTTTTTTATTGATACGGATCAGGAAGAAGATGCAGGCAAGAAACGATGCACATTCTGCGATTGGAAATGCAAACCATACTTTTTCCACATCACCGGTCAATGCAAACAGATAGGCCACCGGAAGCAATACAACCAGCTGTCTTGCAATGGACATCAGCATACTGTAAACCGCATAGCCCAATGCCTGAAAAATACTTGAGCAGGCAATGGCAAAACCGGCAAACAAGAAACTGATGCTAATGGTCCGAAGTGCAGGAACCCCGATGGCAGTCATCGTTTCGGAAGCTTCAAAGAAACTCAGCATCACTTCCGGTATCAGCTGGAACAGTGCGAATCCGATCACCATAATGCCTACCGCCAGGATCATGCTGGTTTTCATCGCCTGTACCACACGTTTCTTTTTCTTTGCGCCATAATTGTACGAAATAATTGGAATAATTCCATTGTTCAAGCCAAATACCGGCATAAAGATAAAACTCTGAAGCTTAAAATATGCCCCAAATACCGCTGCTGCAGTGGATGTAAACCCAAGCAGAATGATATTCATAAAATAATACATCACGGAACCTATGGAGGACATGATGATTGACGGAATTCCAATCTCATAAATCTGTCGGATCAGCGAAAACTGTGGACGGAAACCCCGAAGTCGAATGCGGATCTCTGTATTTTTCTTCTGATTTAAATAAATGCCCAACATACCGCCGACGATCTGTCCTGCAACAGTCGCCAACGCAGCCCCGGCAACTCCCATTTTCGGCAGCCCAAACATCCCAAAGATCAAAATCGGATCCAGAATAATGTTGATAATGGCTCCCACCCCCTGGGTAAACATGGAATAAACCGTCTTCCCCGTAGACTGCAGCAATCGCTCAAAAAAGATCTGGATAAAAGATCCAAAACTCAGACAACAGCAGATGCGAAGATATTCCGTACCATAGTTCACGATCTCTTCAATCTCTGTCTGGCTTCTAAAAAACGCCTCCGCCCCAAATAAACCTACCAATAAAAATACCACATAGCTGGCAAGGGCGAGAAATACCGCATGACTTGCGATCTCATTTACTTTCTTATAATTTTTGGCTCCCAGATTTCTGGAAAGAAGTGCATTGACACCAACGCCCGTTCCCGTTCCTACTGCAATCATCAGATTTTGGATTGGAAATGCCATGGAAACTGCTGTTAATGCATTTTCACTGATCTTTGCAACAAAAACACTATCGACAATATTGTACAACGCCTGCACAAGCATAGACGCCATAATCGGCAGTGATACAGTGATGATCAGCTTAGGAACCGGCATAATGCCCATTTTGTTTTCCTGTCTTGCTTCGTTCTGCATTTTTCTCTCGTACCTTTCTTTAAATATTTTATCAATTTACACATTGTAAAATAGCATAAAAAAAGCACCGCCCCCGAAGCTTGAACTTCAAAAACAGTACTTCTAGTGCACCTTCAGGGGCTCGAACCCTGGACACCCTGATTAAGAGTCAGGTGCTCTACCAACTGAGCTAAAGGTGCATCACTATGCATTTTTCAACGCAAAATTTATTATATACAGATAGTTTGAAAAATGCAAGTGTTTTTTTTATTTTTTTGAAATTATTTTCAAGTACCTATTTTTCTCTGCTCGCGATCAGCTTACAGATTGGATTTCCCTGCGAAGAAAATTTTTCCTCGTATTCCGTCATAATGTTTCCTTTGTTCATTGTTTCATGATGATGAAGGTCAAATGTATAAGCATCCAGGTTCCATCCCGCCTCTCGAACGGACTCTAAGGAAAAATCAAACAACGGACGGTTATCAGTCTTAAATTCCACCTTTCCGTCTTTTTTCAGGATTTTATGGTAACGTCCAAAAAACGTGGTGCTGGTCAGTCGTCTCTTCGCATGACGATCCTTCGGCCATGGATCTGAGAAATTCAGATAAATTCCGGATACCTCATCCTCTGCAAATACTTTTTCCAGATTCTCCGCATCCATACGGATAAACATCAGATTTGGCAACGGTGTTTCCTCCTGATCCATTTTTTCCAATGCACGAAGAAGAACACTGCTGTACTTTTCAATCCCCACATAATTGTTTTCCGGATGTCTCTTTGCCAGTTCCATGATAAACTGACCTTTTCCCATACCGACCTCAATATACAGCGGATGATCATTTCCAAAGATCTCTTTCCATGTTCCTGCCTTGGTTTCTTCTTCATGTACCACATAGTCACTCGCCCCGATTACTTCCCGGGAACCTTTAATATTTCTTAATCTCATAGGGTCTCCTCATTTCTTTTTCTATTTTCTGACAATTTCAACAGCTGCAATCTCATTTTTTGACATAAAAAAAGTCAACATTTTTTTCGACAAACATATCCACATTCCAAATCTTTATCAAAAATAAACAAAACATTTGTTTTTAAAAAAACTATGTAAACCACTCATTTTACACTTTGTATTTGTGGATAAAGTGGATAACTTCGTTGATAACTTCATTTTTCCTCAGTTTTTCCTGTTTTTTCATGTGGATAACTTTGGGATAATTTTTTCCATTTTCGTGATTTTTTTTCGACAAAAATTTTCTCTTGTGCAAACTGCCAGTTTTCATTTTTCTGTCCACAACTTTTATCCACATCCCCAATGTGGAAAGTGTGGATAATTGGGGATAAATGCATTTTCATTATTTTTCGCAAAATACCAATTCCCTGATGGCGTGTGCCACACCGCTTTCATTATTAGACCTGCTGATATAGTCCGAAATTTTTCGAACCTCCTCTGTGGCATTTCCCATCGCTACTGCCACCCCGGCTGCTTCCAGCATGGCAAGATCATTCTGGGAGTCCCCACAGGCCATGGTTCCTTCCATCGGCACACCAATCTTTTCTGCTAAAAATCGTAATCCTGTACCTTTGGTCACACCGGCTCTTGTAAATTCCCAATTGTGATAGCCGCCGCATAAATATTGCACCTGTGGATAACGATTCAGGATCTGCGCCGTTTCCTCACGCCCCAGAAGGGTTCCATCCTCCTGCAGAGCAAAATTCACGGTCACTTTTTCCACATTTTTTCCTGTAGAGCGGATAAATTCTACCAGATCATCCACAACGATCCTTGTTCTTTCCACATGTTCATGCAATTCTTTCGGCATATCCATTTTTCTGATATTATGGCAGACAGATTTCGGGCAATAGACCAGTCCTTCAATATAAACATCATAGTAAACGTCCAGTTTCTGAATTTCCTCCAGGATTTCATAAACCACCTCATTGTTCAGACAATCCGAAAATACACATTCCTGGTCAGGAAATCTGTAAATGCCGGATCCGTTTCCGGTAATGGCATAGTGAATCCCCATTTCGTAGAGCATCTCCACTGGAAGTTCACTGTATGCCCGTCCCGTCGCAACGGCAACTTCCACACCTGAATCTGTAGCTTTTTTTAATATTTCTCTATTTTCACGGGAAATTTCTCCCAGATCGTCAAATAAGGTGCCATCCATATCCAATGCGATCAATTTTATTTTTTCCATTCATCTTTCCTCCATTCGCCTATTATAAATTATTCAATGTTTTCTAGCAATAAGAAAGGACCGATAATTTCCTATCGATCCTTTCTTTTCTATATTTCATGTAATTAGAAGATACGTCTGACTGCCAATACCTGTCTGTAATTTGCCGGTGAAGTATATTTAATCCCTGTGCTTGCGGTACTTGCATGTACGATCGTGTTGTTTCCAACATAGATGCCAACATGACCACTGTAACAGATAATATCACCCGGCTGTGCTTCGCTTAAGGAAACACCATATCCCACACTTCTGAGTGCACTGGAAGAATGTGGCAGAGATACGCCAAAGTTCGCATAAACACTCATAACGAAACCGGAACAGTCAGCACCATTGGTCAGGCTTGTTCCGCCGTATACATACGGATTACCTACGAACTGACATGCAAAGTTTGCAACTGCGTTTCCTGAAGAGGATCCTGCGGAATTTCCAACCGTCACTTTTGACTTTCCGGAAGATTTTTTGGAAGCTTTTTTTGCTGCTGCAGCCTGCGCTGCTTTTCTTTCAGCTTCTTCTCTTGCAAGACGGGCTTCCTCTTCTGCTTTTGATTCTGCCTGTACATAATCTGTACGAAGGGTTACATAATCTGTAGATACCCAGCCTTCACCTTCTTCGATGGAAACCTTCACCCATCCTTCTTTTTCCTCTGCTACAACCAGTTCTTCTCCTTCCGGCACAAGACCCAAAATAGAACTTTCTGTTGTCGCATCCTCACGAACACGAAGAGTCTGTGTGATCACTGTCGCAAGTCTGGTACCTACTTCTTTTGCAAGTGCTTCTGCTTCCTCACCAACGACTACGAATTCTTTTTTTACATAACCTTCTGAAATAGAACCGGAAGAAATCTTATACCATCCATCAACTTCTTCTAATACCTGTCCTGCGGATTTATCGTATAATTTTCCTACGACTTCTTCCTCTTCGCTTGGACCTTTTCGAACGTTCACGTAATTGTTTACTTTTGCAATGCAAAGACTTTTATTTGTCGCTGCAGTATCAAGATATTCTTTGATCTTGACTCCGGCATTGATCGTATTTTCTTCATAGGCTTCCAGTGCTGTGGCAATCCCTGCACTGCTGCCTAAGCTTAAACCTGCAGCCTGGGAATTGATATCACATACAGAGATCATCGCCACGGCTGCGAATATATAAATCAGAATTTTACTTTTCATAAGTACCTCAAATCTTACATTTTTTACATGGTTTATTACAAAATTGTTACATATAATATAACAATTCTTCTCATAAATGTCAACCGCCTGTAAAAAACTGACAAAATCTTAAGAATTTGCATAAAAGACCGATAAATATCCTTAATAATATATAGATAGTAAAATTTTTTTAAAAACACTTGCAATTTCTCTAACTTTCCATTATATTAAAATCAATAACAATTACTATTTCTAATTTATAACGAAAGGAGGCAGCAATGGCCATTTTAAAACATAGTCGCCAGAGAGATTGCATTAAAGAATTTCTTATGGGACGCACCGATCACCCAACTGCTGATATGGTTTATGCCCATGTAAGGGAAATCTTCCCAAATATCAGTCTGGGAACTGTTTACAGAAATCTATCACTTCTTTCCGAGATCGGAGAGATCCAAAAACTCACCTGTAACGGACCTGACCGTTTCGATGCAAATACCATGCCTCATTATCATTTCACCTGCACCAGCTGCGGCTGTGTAGAGGATCTGCATTTTGATCAGGAACCTTCCTTCCCTGAACTATCTCCGAAGGATTTCAACGGCATGATCGAGCAGGTAACATTAAACTTTCACGGAATTTGTGAAAAATGCATAAAAAAATCATAAACCTCACAAAATAGAGTTGACAAGTACACAAAATATGATATACTTATATCAGTAATAATTACTAT
>CAZLQJ010000011.1:0-30070 GCA_964561705.1 uncultured Lachnoclostridium sp.
CAAGAAGAATCACAGGAAACTGTGCAAAACATCAGAGAGCTCTTACAGTTGCTGTTAAGAGAGCACGTCATATCGCTCTTATGCCATACGTAGCAGAATAAGATGATTTCAAAGACATCCACGAAAGTGGGTGTCTTTTTTGCATGATAGACAAAAAAATAACAAGGGGATTGTGCAAACTAACGAAATCTATAAAAATATACAATAAATTTGCAAATTTTTGACAAAAAAATGTTGAAATATGATATAATTCCCGACATATGGGAAAGTACAATGTGAGAACTTTTCCAAAAAATAAACAGGGGGAATGAAAAACATGAAAAAGAGGAAAAAACTTTTGAGTTTTCTGCTCGCAGCAGTGATGACATTCAGCAGTATTCCATCTACTGCAGTGGATGCAGCCACTACGATCGAGTGGGGAACAAAACCGGAAGATGGCGTGACAGATGATCAGCCATTTGCACCGGGAACCGGCGGAAGTGCCAATTTCCGTATTCCATGTCTGACAACATTGGATGACGGAACATTGGTTGCTGCATGTGATGCCAGATGGAATCACGGTTCAGACGCTTGCGGATTGGATACAATTGTATCTTATTCTAAGGACAATGGAGCAACATGGAATTATACTTTTGCCAATTATTTAGGAGATAATGGCAACAAATTCAGCTATCAATCAACAGCATTTATTGATCCGGCTATTGCATCAGACGGGGAAAATGTCTACATGATCGCAGACTTATATCCGGCAGGAATCGCGATCAATACAACACCAGATACACATAGACCTTTAACAGGTAGCACAGGATTTGATGCAAATGATAATCTGATCCTTGCAAAATCAACAGATACAGTAGACGGATTATCTGCAACAGCAGAACGTATCAAACAGCCGTTTGATTATCATTTGGAAAAAATCGAAGGTGCAGCAGAAAATGCAGAATCTTATTATCTTTTAAAAGATAAATCCGGAAAAACAGTTGAAGGTTATACCATCGATGCGTACTTTAATATTAAGGGCAGCGGTGTGGATACAAACCTTTTTGTGGGTGATTCACCATATTATCCATGGCCAGCAGATTATCTTTATATGACAAAATCTGCTGACGGCGGAAAAACATGGTCAGCGCCATCTCTTTTAAATCTGAAAAAAGATACAGAACAGACACTTCTGGTAGGTCCTGGACGTGGAATCTGTACATCAACAGGCAGAATTATCTTTACCTGTTATGAATTTACAAGTGGTGACAGAAACAGTGCATGTATCTATTCTGATGACGGTGGAAAAACATGGACAAGAGGCGCATCTGTATCCAAAACTACTTCTGAAGCAGTTGTAACAGAAGCAGATGGCAGACTTTATATGTTTGCTCGTCATGACAGACTTTACTTTGTGTCTGAAGACTGGGGAGAAACCTGGTCAGAAGGCAAAAATGCACCAGTTGCTTACAATGGCGGTTGTCAGTTAACAGCAACGACTTATTCTAAAAAGATTGATGGAAAGACTGCAATTCTTTTTGCGGCTCCTTCTAACACAAGCAGCAGATCTGCAGGAAAGATTTTTGTCATTCTGGTTCAGGATGATGGAAGCCTTCAGTGGAAATATGAATATAGCGTAAATGGTTCAGACAGCTATGCTTATTCATGTATCACAGAACAGCAGGATGGAAGCATTGGTCTGTTATATGAAACAAATGGAACTCATATCGTATATGAAAATATTGCAATTAGAGATATCGTAGGAAAAGGTGCGATCGGTGATCTCTGGCTGACAGATGCAAAAGATACTGTAGGCCGTATCGAAATGAAACCGAACGAAACAGTAACTTATACTTTAAATGGTACAGAAAGCAATGCAAAAGCAGCTGCAGATATTAAAGCAGTATCCAGCAACGAAAAGATCGCAACAGTAAGCGTTTCTGGTCTGAATGTTACTGTGAAAACAGCTGCAAATATCAGCGGACTTGGCGAAGCAGACATTACAATCACAGCAGGTGATAAAGAAGTTGTAATCCCGCTTCGTGCAACAGCAGCAGAAAAATATGAAGTTGTAGAACTTGCAATGGGTGAAACAAAGACCTACAAGGATACAACCGGATATTATGGAGATGCTGATTTAAGCTCACTGGATAAAACTGTAGCAAGTGTGACATTAACCGGCGAAGATCCAAATGCATCAGAAGCTGCAGCGCAGTCTATCGCATTATATGCAGAAGAAGGTGCAGAAACACAGGAAACTGTACAGAAGGGACAGCTTGCGACAGCAGTGGCAAACTTCAATGGCGAATATGTAGATCTTGCAGATTGTGAATATACATTTACAGCAGTGGTAGACAAAGAAAATCAGTATAAGGTAACAGGAACCACAGCAAATGGAACAACAGTATACCTTAACATGAAGAATTATGGTCAGCGGCCACATGAAACAGAAGAAGCAGTGATTGAAGTACTTGCAGGATCTACAGAAGGTACAGTGAAATTAAAAGACATCACAAATGGAAAACACTTACACTTTGGAAAAGAAGCAGGAAATCTTTGCTTTGACAGATGTGGAAACTCATGTGGAACAAAGGATGAAATGCAGCTTTACAAAAAGTTAGAAAGTGCAACAACATCTCCGATTAAAGGATATGAAAAAGTAACAGAAGTTAAAGCAGGTGAAAAATATCTGATTGCAGCGCTTGCGGAAGATGGAAGTTACTATGTACTGAAACCAACTAGCGGACAAGAAAAATATAATCATGTAGCTAAAGTTGTGGCATACACTGATGAAACAAATCCGGGAACAGGAGAAACAAACCCAGGAACAGGAGAAACAAACCCAACAGATCCGACAACAGCTGCATCATTAAAAGCAATCCTTGCAACAGCAGCAGGTCAGTTCAATGGTGAATATGTAAATGCGGCAGAATATCTCTACACATTTGCAGCTGCAGGTACATCAGGACAGTACACTGTTTCAGCAAAAGATAGTGATGGAACAACTGTTTACCTGAATTTAGGTACAACAGGTCAGAAACCAAACAAAACTGCAACAGCAAACGTAACAGTTCTTGCAGGAAGCACAGCAGGTAACTTTAAGTTAAAAGATGTATCAAACAATACACATCTTCATTTCTCAGAAGCTTCTGACAAACTGTATTTTGACAGATGTGGAACTTCTTGCGGAACAGGAGATGAATTCCAGCTCTACACACCTTCAGAAAATGCAGCAGATTCTGTATTTAAGGGTTATGCAAAAGTAACAAATGTAAATGACATTGTTGCAGGAAAACAGTATCTGATCGTTAAATGTACACAGGATGGCAGCTACTATGTAATGCGTCCGACACATGATGTAGATGCATATAAGTTTGTTGCGAAGGTTGTAACAGGTTCTACAACAATCGTGATCAAAGGTGTAGGTGAAGGTTCTACAGATGTAAAAGTAGGCGAAACAACTTACTTCATCAAAGTTAAGAACAAAGTGAAAAAAATTACTTTGGGTGTAGGTGAAAGCGTTCTTCTTGCAGGGGAACTTACGAAGAAGGATGATAGCCAGCAGGTAATCACAATCTCTGAAAACAAAAATTCTGCACCATATGTTGCACTGGAATCTATTGCAGATATTAAATCCGGTGAGAAATACCTGATCGGTAGTGCAAACTATGTTGTAACAAATGAAAAAGTAAGTATTAGCGGTGATCCAAATGGTATTGGAATGAAGAGTGCAAATTTTGTAAAAGATGACTGCACACCGTATCTGTGGACAGTGAAAGCTGTGAACGGTGGATACACACTTCAGGATGCAAATGGAAAATATCTGAACTTCACAAATAAGAACGGAGGACAGTGTGATGTTACTGTAGGTGACACAGCACAGACCATTACGATCAAAGCAAGCCAGAAGGGCGGATTTGCAATTACAGACGGAACGCATTATTTCAATAACTTTAGAGGTGATAATGATAATGTAGCCGGATGGACAGGCGATGATAATGCATGGTACTTATATCATTCAAGCGGATATTGTATTACAGGTAAACAGGTAGGTACGACAGAAATTACTGTTGGAAATATCAACTACAACATTACGGTAGTTGTAAAAGCTGATAAAACAGCACTTGCAGATGTAATCACAAGAGCAGAAGCATTGGTAGAAGCTGACTATGTAGCAGACAGCTGGGCATCTTTCAAAAATGTACTGGCAGATGCAAAGGCAGTGTATGAAGATGCGGATGCAACACAGGGAGCAGTAAATGCAGCAAAAACAGCATTGGAAACAGCGATTGCTTCTCTGAAAACAAAACCGGAAGACAAACCAGAAAGTAAACCGGTTACAGAAGTATTTGATGACGTTTTAGATGGTTCTTGGTATTTAGATGCAGCTCAGTATGTATATGACAACGGTTTAATGTCAGGTTATGGAAAAGAATTCACACCGAATGCAAATATGTCAAGAGCGATGGTTGTTACCACTCTTTACAGAATGGAAGGTTCTCCAAAGGTAACAGATTACAGTGCATATCTTTCATTTAAGGATGTGAAAACAGGCGACTGGTACGCAGATGCAGTGGCATGGGCATTAAATAATGACATTGCAACAGGTGACCCAGTGAACCATAAATTCAATCCAAATGCAAACGTAACCAGAGAACAGCTGGCAGCTTTCCTTTATAGATACACAGAATTCAAAGGTGGATCTGTCACAGAAAGAGGCGACCTTAGCAACATGAAGAATGCGGATAAGGTAAGCAGTTGGGCATTGAAAGAAATGCAGTGGGCAGTTGGAACAGAACTCATCAGCGGTATTGCGGAAGTAAAAGACGATCAGATTGTAGCTCGTGACCTTGCACCACAGGGTAACGCTACAAGAGCGCAGATGGCAACCATCTTACAGAGATATTGCCAGAAATAAGAATTTTCTGAGCGGGGCAGTCGAAAGACTGCCCTGTTTCTTTTTGCAGGCAGTTGCCCTAAAATCAGAAAGATGGTATACTAATACTAATCTGTGTTCAGATGACGGGGTGTATCATGAAGAAAAATAAAAATCAGAAGGAAAACAGAAATATAGCAAAAAATATAAAGTTTGCGGGTAAGATGCGGATCTATATGCAATGGTCGATGTGGCTGACACTGATCCTGATTTTGGGAACCATTGCCATGTTTGCAGTTTCCGTTCGTGCAGGTTTTTTTATGGCATTGATCGTCATGGTTTATGCATTTGTGGCATGGCTTTTTTGCAAGGGAAGCCAGAAGGATCTTTTTGCGGAAATGATTACGTTTGCTACACAATATGGTCAGATACAGAAAAAATTGTTGATGAGTTTTGATGTCCCATATGCTTTGATGGATGAAAACGGAAAACTGATCTGGATGAATGAAGCATTTATGGAAGTAACAGGCAGAGCAAAGGATTTTCATAAATCCATTACGGCGATTTTTCCTCAGATTACCAGGGAAAGTTTTTCAGATGAAGATGAGAATACGATCTTAGAATATCATTTGGAATATGAAGAGCGTTTTTATAAGGCGCAGGTGCAACAGATTGGTTTTCATAATCTGGCAAGTGAAGCGGATTTTGATGAAGTAGAAGATTATACACAGCATCTGTTGGCTGTCTATCTGTATGATGAAACGGAATTGAACCGTTATATTCGTGAAAATAGGGAACAGCGGTTCGTTGCCGGTTTGATCTATATTGATAATTATGAGGAGGCTCTGGAAAGCGTTGAAGAGGTTCGCCAGTCTCTTTTGGTGGCTTTGATCGAGCGTAAGATCAATAAATACATTTCCGGATTTGGCGGAATTGTACGAAGACTGGAAAAAGATAAGTATTTTGTTGCTCTTCAGGAAAAAAATATTCCTATGCTTCGGGAAGATAAATTTTCTCTTTTGGAAGATGTACGAAGTGTGAATATCGGAAATGACATGGCGGTTACCGTGAGCATGAGTTTTGGTATGTCTGGAAAGACCTATGGGGAAAATTATGAATATGCCCGGGTGGCAATGGAACTTGCCCTTGCCCGAGGCGGAAATCAGGCCGTGACCAAAGAAGGTGATAATATTACTTATTTTGGCGGAAACAGCCAGCAGGTTGACCGAAATACCCGTGTAAAGGCTCGTGTGAAGGCACAGGCGCTGAGAGAGTTTATTCAAAATAGTGATAAAGTGGTAGTTATGGGGCATAAGATTCCGGATGTGGATTCTTTTGGTGCGTCGATCGGTATTTATCGTGCGGCAAAGGAATTGGGCAAGAGAGCTTATGTGGTGATTAATGAGGTCAGCAGTTCCCTGCGCCCAATGTATGAGTCGTTTTTAAATAATCCGAACTATGAAGAGGATATGTTTTTGAACAGCGAACAGGCATTGGAAATTGTGGATAATCATACCGTTGTCGTTGTTGTGGATGTGAACCGTCCAAGTTATTCGGATTGTCCGGAAATCCTACGCATGACCCAGACGGTTGTGGTGATCGATCATCATCGTCAGGGAAGCGAGAATATTTCCCAGGCAACGTTGTCCTATATTGAGCCATATGCGTCTTCCGCTTGTGAAATGGTTGCAGAGATCCTGCAGTATATCCGGGAAGGCATGAAGATTAAAAATATTGAAGCAGATTGTATGTATGCGGGAATTATGGTAGATACAGACAATTTCCTTACCAAAACAGGGGTGCGTACTTTTGAGGCGGCGGCGTTTTTAAGACGGTGCGGTGCGGATGTTACCAGAGTGCGTAAGACCTTCCGCACAGAGCTGGAAGATTATAAAGCCAAATCGGAAATCGTCCGGGGAGCGAAGATCTATCGAGGCTTTGCCTTTGCTGTATGTAATGGAGAAGGCATTGAAAGTCCGACGATTTTGGGTGCGCAGGCAGCCAATGAACTTTTAAATATTTTAGGTGTCAAAGCATCACTGGTGCTTACGAGTTATAAAGGGCAGACTTATGTCAGCGCCCGTTCCATTGATGAAGTCAATGTACAGCTGATCATGGAAAAACATGGCGGCGGCGGTCATGCCAATATTGCCGGCGCGCAGTTGGCGTGTACACCGGAAGAGGCGGAACGTCTCTTAAAAGAGACCATCGATGAGATGATTGAAGGAGGAGAACTTGTATGAAAGTAATATTATTGGAAGATGTGAAAGCAGTGGGGAAAAAGGGCCAGACAGTAACTGTTGCAGATGGATACGGAAGAAACGTATTGATCGCAAAGAAATTAGGCGTGGAGGCTACGGCCCAGAATATGAATAATTTAAAGCTTCAGAAGGCTCATGAAGATAAGGTGGCAAAGGAACAGTATGAAGCGGCGGTTGCGTTTGGAGAAGAATTAAAGACAAAGCAGGTTGTGGTAACGATTAAAACAGGCGAAGGTGGAAAGATTTTCGGTTCTGTTTCCACAAAGGAAATCACACAGGCAGCAAAGGATCAGTTGGGAATTGAACTGGATAAGAAAAAAATGCAGCTTCCGTCACCGATCAAATGTCTGGGAACAACGATGGTTCCGATTAAACTGCATCCAAAGGTAACTTCAGAGTTGAAAGTAGTCGTTAGAGAAGCGTAGGGATATACTATGGAAGAAGCACTCATTAAGAGAGTCATGCCTCATAATATTGAGGCAGAACAATCCGTCATCGGCTCCATGCTGATGGATAAGGAAGCAATCATGGTTTCCTCGGAAATCATTTCCGGAGAGGATTTCTATCAAAAGCAGTTTGGGATCCTTTTTGATAATATGGTGGAACTTTTTAATGAAGGAAAGGCAGTAGACCTTGTTACTTTACAGAATCGCCTAAAGGAAAACGGAGTGCCGGAAGAGGTCAGCAATATGGGATTTGTAAGAGAACTTCTGACCAACATCCCAACTTCAGCCAATGTAAAGTATTATGCAGATATTGTGTATGAAAAATCTGTTCTTAGAAAGCTGATCAGAGCCAATGAGCAGATTGCCAATGAATGTTATGTGGGTGCAGATAAGCTGGAGAACATTCTGGAAGATACCGAAAAAAAGATTTTCGACATTGTACAGCGGCGAAATGCCGGAGATTACGTGCCGATCAATAAGATTGTGCAAAATTCCATTATGCGTGTCAGTGCGGCATCAAAATTAAAGGGAAATGTAACCGGTATTCCGACAGGCTTCATTGATCTGGATTACCGTACTTCCGGGATGCAAAAATCAGATTTGGTGCTTGTAGCAGCGCGTCCATCTATGGGAAAAACAGCATTTGTCTTAAATGTGGCTCAGCATATGGCTTTTGAATGTGATAAGACAGTTGCCATCTTCAGCCTGGAAATGTCCAGTGAGCAGCTGGTAAATCGTCTGTTGGCTATGGAAGCAAGAATTGATGCACAGAAACTGCGTAACGGCAGTCTGGAAGACCGGGATTGGGAGAGTCTTTTGGAAAGTGCAGGAACGGTTGCAAAATCAAATCTCATCATTGATGACAGAGCATCCAGTCTGGCGGAAATCCGTTCAAAATGCCGTAAATTCAAATTGGAACATGGATTGGATATTGTGATCATTGACTATTTGCAGCTGATGTCTTCCGGCGGAAGCAGAAGTACCGATTCCAGACAGCAGGAAATTTCGGATATTTCCCGTGGTCTGAAGCGTATGGCAAGAGAACTGGATGTTCCGGTTGTGGCATTGTCCCAGTTGAGCCGTGCAGTAGAACAGAGACCGGATCACAGACCAATGCTTTCGGATCTTCGAGAATCCGGAGCCATTGAGCAGGATGCGGATGTGGTAATGTTTCTTTATCGTGATGAATATTACAATAAGGATTCGGAATTAAAGGGAACTGCAGAAGTAATTATTGCAAAACAGCGTAATGGTCCAATTGGTACCGTAACTCTGGCATGGCTGCCGCAGTTTACCAAGTTTGCAAATCTTAAAAAATAGAATGCAAAAAAGCACGAAAACCCATCGATTTTGTCGATGGGTTTTATTTGTGAAATGGGAGACTTTTTGGTATACTGAACTTGAAAATTTCATAAGCATTGGAGGGATATTGTGGATCAGGTAAGATACATGATTTCAGATGCAGCCAAGCTGGTAGAGGTGGAAAGCCACGTGCTTCGATATTGGGAGGAAGAATTGGAACTTCCAATTGCCAGAAATGAGATGGGGCATCGGTATTATACAGAAGATGATATCCAGTTATTAAAGCACATTAAGAAGCTGAAAGAAAGAGGTTACCAGCTCAAAGCCATTAAAATGGACATTTCAGAAAATGGAGATTTGATACCTCAGGAGGAAATGCTGCCGCAGGAGATGGGGCAGGAAGGCGCAGAAGTGCTTCATGGCAATGCGGAAAAAATGCAACAGTTTCAGAGTGTTTTAAGCAAGGCTTTGGGACAGGCATTGAGAGAAAATCAGGAAAATCTGGGGAAAGAGATTGGCAACCGGGTGGTGGATCAGGTGGCAAAAGAGATCAATTACCAGTTCCGGGAACAGGAAGAACAGCAGGAAGCTTATTTTCGAAAGTTGGATGAAAAGATTCAGAATGTGAAAAAGCGGAATGCAAAGACGAAGAAGGAAAAGCCGGAGAAAAAAAGAAAGGTACTTTTTAGAAAAAAGCAGAAGATGTGCGTAAAACCGGCAGAATCTACATAACAAAAGAAGCAGGTCGCGGACCTGCTTCTTTTTGGGATTAAATTACTGTTTGTCTGCTTCTACAGCACCAAGAAATTCGTTTAAACGTGCAACCAGTACATCTGGATCCATACCGTGTACAAGAGCTGCTTCTTCTAAAGTTTCCATCTGAGAAGATGGGCATCCAACGCAGTGCATACCTTCTCTCATAAGAATATAGATTAAATTTTCATCCAGCTTGATCAGATCGCCGATGATCATTGATTTATCAACTTTTACCATGAAATGCTTCCTCCTTAAAAAGTTCTTACTCGATTATACAACGTTGATTCTGATTTTGCAATATCACAATCTTTGCATTTTCGGTAAAACAAGGGAAAAGTATTTTTATAAAGTGCAAAGTTATGCTTGCCTAACTCGGAGGTTGTATATTACAATGTGGCTAAGGATAAGAGGGCGTTATTCGACAATCTCTTAAATTATGAAGGAGGACGATAAAATGGCATACGTAATTAATGATGATTGTGTAAGCTGTGGAACATGTGCAGATGTTTGCCCGGTAGAAGCTATTTCTGAAGGCGATGGCAAATATGTAATCGATGGCGATGTTTGTGCAGAATGCGGAACATGTGTAGCTGAATGTCCACAGGAAGCTATTGTAGAAGCTTAATTGATGAGGAAATAAAAAAACGAGCGATTTGCTCGTTTTTTTTATTTCCTCATATTTTGCGAAGATGTGATCAGGCAAGATACAATTTCTGTAAGGCATCTTTTTTGATCATTAATTCATAGTGTTCAGCCATATATGCTTCCAAAGACTTTGTATAAGGTTCACTGGCGGCATATTCTGTAAGAATATTACAGATTTTATTAAATTCTTCCGGGGTGTGTGAAGATTTTCGCAATACCAGATAGTAAGTTTTCTTTAAAGTATTTCTATAAAGACAGTTTTCGCCGTGATAGTAGTCTTTTAATATATGTGCTGCATCAATGACGGATTCCAGATCATCAAAACTGTATAATCGGGTCAGATCAATGTCTGCAGTTGCAGCATCCTCTTTTTCTTCTTCAGGAACAGCTTTCAGATGCTGTTCTACCAAACGTTTGAAAATGTCGATAATTTCATCAGCGCCTTCCGGTGCGGCAACCTTTTTCGGTTCCGTAATGGCATCCAGTGTATCCGCATTTGATGGTGAAAATTTGGAAAAACGGGTATCCAGTTCTTCCGGCTCGTTTACCTTCGTAATGATAAGAACCACGCATTCGTTTGGCATTGGGATTGCTTCGATCATCAAAGGAATGTCATTTGCCTCGAAACCAAATTCTGCAGAAGCCTGAAGCATCATATCCCTAAAAAGAGATTTTGCTTTTTCTGATCCGTAGGCCAATTCGCTGAGTTTGATCTGGCGGTCAGCAAGATCAGATTTCGTCAGTGTGCATTTGATCTGGTTGTCATTTAACTTTTCAATTTTCATTCTATCACATCCATTCTAAGTTGAAAAATTGTGCAATTTAAAGATTTCTTTGATTAGCAGTTCATTATAGTATAAACAAAAATTCAGAAGATGTAAAGTTGTATAATTTGTAAAAGACGGTAATTTTAGAAAAAGTTTAGAAATATCCGGTTGCGAAAATGCACATTTTTTCCTATAATGAGTTCAGAAAGAGCAGATTGGCTTTTCTTCTTTGTGTAAGCTGCTCCAATTCATGTAATTCCCGCCGTTCGGCGAATAAATTCCGGATTGTTAGTAAAATATTATTTTAATGAGTGTAAAAATGCAAAATGCTCTTTCAAAGGCTGCCCTTATATATCACAGCGTTTATGCTCGGGGCAAAAGGGGAACAGGGTTTTATAAACGTGGAAAGAACCCCTCTGTGCGTCAAAATAAATTCTGTTCCCGAAACCTTAAATTTTCTTTAAAGTCAAAAAAAGTCGATGACGAACCTATAAAATGTGCTATAATTAACTAAGATCAGTGAAAAAAGACGCAGGAGGAAATGAATGGCAACAAAAAATAGAAAACGGAAGAAAAAAAATCGCTTAAATCCGATGATGTTAGGTGTGGCAGCGATGCTGATACTGGTGGTGATCGCCGCGGTCTTTCTGATCAAAAAATATACTCCATCCAAGGAATTGATGGATAAGGAGGCATATTTCCATCTGGAAGAGGAAGATGATCTGGCAATCATCATGCAGGATACAAAAATTGAGGATTTGGGAATTGTTCTTGATGGAAGACCTTATGTAAGTACCGGCGTGATTCGGACGTACTTGAATCCACGTTTTTATTGGGACAGCACAGAAAACCTATATATTTATACAACACCTACAGAGATGATCACAGCCCATGTGGGGGATAAGCAATATACCATTGATAAACAAAATGTGACGGTGGATTATCAGATCGTAAAGGTAGAAGATGGCATTGCTTATGTGGATCTGGAATATGTAAAACAGTATACAGCCATGGATTATACGTATCTGGAAGATCCAAATCGTGTGCAGATCACCTGCGAATATGGTGAAAAGACAGTTGTAGAGGCGAAAAAGACAGGACAGGTAAGATATCAGGCAGGAATTAAAAGTCCGATTCTGACAGAGGTTTCCAAAGGAGATCTGATGTATGTATTGGACGAAGGGGAGAAGCCGATTGAAAAATGGACAAAAGTACGTACGTCCGATGGATATATTGGATATATCAGAGACAATAAATTAAAGGGTCAGACGACCACAATCCTTACTACGGACTTTGCAGAGCCGGAATATACCAGTATGACCAAAGATTATACCATTAATCTGGCATGGCATCAGGTAGGCAACAAAGAAGCAAATCATCAGGTGTTGGAAAAGATTGCAGATGCGAAAGGTCTTACCACCATTTCTCCAACCTGGTTTGCGATTAAGGATGATAATGGAAATATCCAGTCCTTAGCTTCTCAAAGTTATGTGGATTATTGTCATCAGAATGGCATTGAGGTTTGGGGACTGGTTGAAAATATTACGTATAAAGAGCAGATCAATCTTGTATCTGTGCTCAATAAGACATCGTCCCGTCAGAATCTGGTAACCCAGCTGATCGCACAGGCGATTCAGGTTGGCCTGGATGGCATCAATGTGGATATTGAGGAACTTTCTTCTGAAGCCAGTGAGGGATTTATTCAGTTCATCCGTGAACTTTCAATCATGTGCCGCCGGAACCATATCATCCTTTCTGTAGATAATTATGTTCCAATGGCGTACAATCAGAATTATAACCGCAAAGAGCAGGGAATTGTGGCAGATTATGTGATCATTATGGGATATGATGAACATTATGCCGGTAGTGAAGAAGCAGGATCTGTGGCTTCGATCGGTTATGTTAAAAATGGTATTGAAAAGACGTTGACGGAAGTACCGGCAGAGAAGGTGATCAATGCGGTGCCGTTTTATGCGAGGTTATGGAAAACAGATACTTCCGGAAATTTAAGCAGTTCTGCCCTTGGTATGAGCAATGCGGAAAAGACTGTTTTGGAAAATGGTGCAGAACCGCAGTGGCTGGAAGCATCAGGTCAATATTATGCAGAATTTGAAAATTCAGAAGGCTATTATCAGATTTGGATGGAAGAAGAGCGTTCCATTGAGGAAAAGGCAAAACTGATCAAAGAATATGATCTTGCAGGAATTGCTTCCTGGCGGTTAGGTTTTGAAAAAGATGAGATCTGGGATGTTATTTTAAAATATGTAAATTAGTTAACATAAGTATTCAAATATTGTAAGATTCCTAAGTGGATGGCCCATGCCAGTTTTTGCTGGTAGGTGTCATCCGCTAATTTTTTGCTTTCTTCCCAGTTGGATAAAAAACCGCATTCTACGATAACGATCGGTGCGGTGGATTTTTTTAAAAGATAGTAGCTGTCATTGGCCTTTTCAGAGCGATGATTGGAAGGATCTACTTTTTGGATCAGCTGCTTCTGAAGAGTTGCTGCCAATGATTTTCCATGGTCAGAGCCATGATAATAAAAGACCTGTGCGCCTTTAATTGCTTCGTCTGGATAACTGTTTTGGTGAATGCTGACAATGCAGTCTGCATTTGCCTCATTCATGCAGGCGGCTCGATTTTTCATGTCCTGTGCTTTTTGGCCTGTGGTTCCCTGGTTGGAAAGACTGTGGTCGTCTGTGCGGGTCATGATTACCTGAATGTCGGCGGCCTGAAGAAGTTTTTCCAGTTTTTTGGAGATTTTCAGATTAAGATCCTTTTCCAGTGTGCCGTCAATACCGACTTTGCCGGAATCAAAACCGCCGTGGCCGGCATCCACTACTACCGTGTAGATTTTTCCGGTGGGAGAAATCTGCTCACTAAGGGCAGTTTTTAGATGGGGAGTCAAAAGGTTGATCGAGCAGATCAGCAGAAACATAGAGCAGAGCAAAACAAAGGATTCTTTGAGGGTGGTCATAGACAATTCTCCAAAGGAAAGGTTACTGAAAGTTTATGAAAAATGGGTGAAAAGTATGAAAATTTCAGAGAAATGGGGTTAGATGGGGAGAAATCCATTGTACGAAACAGCATGAAGTGGTATACTAAGGACGATAATGGTAATTTATAAACAGGTGAAAAATGCAGACGATTATAAAAAAAGTAGATGAAAATCATATCGATCAGAAGATTATGGAGGAAGCCGGAAAAATCTTAAAGTCCGGCGGGCTGGTTGCGTTTCCGACAGAAACGGTGTATGGTCTGGGGGCAAACGCATTGGATGCTGAGGCAGCAGCAAAAATATATGCGGCCAAGGGCCGTCCATCGGATAATCCTTTGATCGTACATATTGCGGAGATTGGGGATCTGGATCTGATTGTTAAGGAAGTGCCGGAGGCGGCAAAGAAATTGGCAGAAAAATTCTGGCCGGGACCGCTGACGATGGTCATGAATAAAAGCGATGTGGTTCCTTATGGAACTACGGGTGGTCTTGATACGGTAGCAGTCCGCATGCCGTCCCATAAGATTGCTCTGGAAATGATCCGCTGTGGCGGCCGGTATATTGCGGCACCAAGTGCCAATACCTCTGGAAGGCCGAGTCCGACGCTGGCAAGCCATGTGGCAGATGATATGGACGGGATCATTCCGATGATCCTGGATGGCGGTGCAGTGGGGATTGGAATTGAATCGACCATTGTAGATCTGACGGAAGAAATTCCTACGATTCTGAGACCGGGATTTATTACCAAGGAAATGCTTGAAGAAGTGGTTGGAGAGGTACAGATCGACCGCGGACTTTCTGCGGATGCCAAAACACCTCCCAAAGCACCAGGGATGAAGTATCGGCATTATGCACCGAAAGCAGAACTGATCATCATTGAGGGAACAGCATCTAAGGTTGTTCAGAAAATTAATGAACTCGTGATGGAAAATCAGGAAAAAGGCATTGTAAGCGGTGTGATTGGTACAGAGGAGACCAAACAGTGGTACCAGGCGGGGATTGTGAAGTCCCTGGGAAGCAGAAATGATGAACTTTCCATCAGCAGTCATCTGTATCAGATTTTAAGAGAATTTGACGAAAGTGATGCAGATGTGATATATTCTGAGAGCTTTGCAGAAGGTTCTATGGGAAGTGCCATTATGAACCGGTTATTAAAGGCGGCAGGACATAAAATCATTTATGTATAAATTTTACAGGAGAAAAGGAGTAAGACGATGATAGCTTTAGGATGTGACCATGGCGGTTATGAATTAATGCAGGAAGTAAAAGCATTTTTGACAAAAAAAGGATATGAATATAAAGATTTTGGATGTTACAGTACAGAAGCTGTAGATTATCCGGAATACGGAAAGGCAGCAGCAAATGCCGTTGCATCCGGAGAATGTGAGAGTGGAATCATTATCTGCGGTACAGGGATCGGTATTTCGATTTCTGCAAATAAGGTACCGGGTATCCGCTGTGCGCTTTGCTCAGATTGTTTCTCAGCTGCAGCTACCAGAGAACATAATAATGCGAATATGCTTGCGATGGGTGCGCGAGTTCTTGGACCTGGCCTGGCATTAAAGATCGTAGATACATTTTTAAGTACCCCATTTTCTAATGATGAACGTCATATCAGAAGAATTGAAAAGATTGAAGGCTAAAAGCCGGTAAGGAGTACGTTATGAGTGAGAAACGCACAGATTATATTTCATGGGATGAATATTTTATGGCGGTGGCGAAACTTGCCGGAATGAGATCCAAGGATCCAAATACTCAGGTTGGAGCTTGCATTGTCAGTCAGGATCACAAAATTCTTTCTATGGGATATAATGGATTTCCAATGGGATGTTCAGATGATGAGTTTCCGTGGGCGCGTGTAGGAGATGCCGTAGATACCAAATATGCTTATGTCACACATGCAGAATTAAATGCAATCCTAAATTATCGGGGAAATCTGGAAGGTGCCACGCTGTATGTTTCCTTATTTCCATGCAATGAGTGTGCGAAAGCCATTATTCAATCGGGCATTAAAACGGTAGTTTATGGCGATAATAAGTATGACGGTACTCCGTCAGTGATCGCTTCCAAAAGAATGTTTCAGGCAGCACAGGTTGAGGTTCGTGCGTATGAATATTCGGGAAGAGATATTCGGTTGAGTGTATAAGCGAGGGGCAGCACTGATGGCGGTGTTGCCCTTTGTATTTCGAAATGAGGAAAAGATGGAAAAACTGGAATTAAAAGAAGAAGATTACATTTGTGCCAATTGTAAGTATTTTGGCTGTGATCGCAGTAAAAATTGCGATACGATCTGTGATAAATGGGAAATTTCTCTCCTTGTTATGGAAGATTTGATGGAAGAAAGAAAATAGTATGAAAAAATTATTGAGATTTTTAGGAAATTATAAAAAAGAGACGGTTCTTGCCCCCTTATTTAAGCTTTTGGAGGCTTCTTTTGAGCTTTTGGTGCCTTTGGTAGTGGCAGCGATTGTGGATCAGGGCATTGGTCAGGGAAATCTGGATGATGTTTATAAAATGGGCGGTATTATGGTTCTTTTAGGGGTGATCGGTCTGATTGCTTCAGTATCGGCGCAGTTTTTTGCTGCAAAGGCCGCAGTTGGGTTTGCGACAGAACTTCGTTCGGCTTTGTTTTCCCATATTCAAGGACTTTCCTATACGGAAATTGATACGGCGGGAACGTCTACACTGATTACAAGGCTGACGAGTGATATCAACCAGGTGCAGTCAGGGATCAATATGACATTACGATTGCTGCTGCGTTCTCCGTTTATTGTTCTGGGGGCTATGGTAATGGCATTTACCGTAGATGTAAAATCGGCATTGATTTTTTTGGGTGTGATCCCACTGCTGAGTGCTGTGATCTTTGGAATTATGGTAATTACCATGCCAATGTACAGACAGGTACAAAAGCAGTTGGACGGCGTTTTGGGACTGACCAGAGAAAATTTAACAGGAATCCGAGTGATTCGTGCATTTCATAAAGAAAAAGAAGAAATCCGGAAGTTTCATAAGGAAAATGAGGAACTGACGGATATACAGCTGTCTGTGGGAAGAATTTCCAGTCTTCTTAACCCGTTGACCTATGTGATCGTGAATTTGGGTCTGGTACTTTTGATCAATACCGGTGCAGTTCAGGTAAATATGGGAATTTTGACACAGGGACAGGTGATTGCGCTGATCAATTATATTTCCCAGATTCTGGTGGAACTGATTAAACTGGCAAATCTGATCGTTCTGCTGACCAAAGCATTTTCCTGCGGTAATCGTATCAACAGTGTGCTTGAGACGGAAAGCAGCATGGAAGATGGAAAAGAAGTAGTGAGAGATTATGGAGAAGATGCCCCGATCCTGGAATTTGATCATGTGGGTCTTTGCTATGCAGGAGCAGGGGAAGAGGCGCTTTCAGAGATTGATTTCTCTATATATCCGGGAGAGACTGTCGGGATTATCGGCGGAACGGGGTCCGGAAAAACATCTCTGGTGAATCTGATCCCTAGATTTTATGATACCACCAGTGGGGAACTGCGTTATCATGGAAGACCGATTAGGGAATATTCAGTGGAAAATTTAAGAAATCGAATTGGTGTGGTGCCACAAAAAGCAGTTCTTTTTAAGGGGACGATCCGGAGCAATCTTTTGTGGGGAAATGAAAATGCCTCGGCAGAGGATTTGGAGGAAGCATTACAGATTTCCCAGTCCAAGGAATTTGTGGAAAAACTGGATCAATATCTGGATGCACCGGTTGCACAGGCCGGTAAGAATTATTCCGGAGGTCAAAGACAGCGACTGACGATTGCCAGAGCTTTGGTTCGAAAACCAGAAATTCTGATTCTGGATGACAGCACCTCTGCATTGGACTATGCAACGGATGCAAAACTGAGAGGAGAATTAAGAAAATGTCAGCATAGAATGACGACGTTTATTGTCTCTCAGAGAACTTCCAGCATACAGTCAGCAGATAAGATCATTGTGTTGGAAGATGGCAGGATGATGGGAATCGGAAAACATGAGGAACTTTTGGGAAATTGTGAAGTCTATCGTGAAATTTATGAGTCCCAGTATCAGAAACCGGAAGAAAAGGAGGAGTCTTATGAATAAAACATCCACCTTGAAAAAGGTTTTGCTTAGAATTAAAAAATATCGTATTTTGGTATTTTTATCTCTTTTGATGGCTGCGGCAACCGTTCTTTTGACCTTGTATCTGCCGATTCTTACTGGTGAGGCGGTAGACGGCATCATCGGAAAGGGAATGGTAAATTACACAGGTCTTTTTCGAATCTTAAAACAAATGATCCTGGTGATCATGGCAACGGCTGTTTTTCAGTGGGTGATGAATATGATCAACAATCATATTACCTATCATGTGGTGCAGGATATTCGAAAAGAGGCTTTTGAAAAGCTGGAAAGATTGCCGTTAAAATATGTAGACAGCCATTCTTATGGTGATATTGTAAGCCGTATGATTGCAGATGTAGATCAGTTTGCAGAAGGTCTTTTGATGGGATTTACCCAGTTTTTTACGGGAATATTGACGATTTTTGGAACCTTGTTTTTTATGTTTGGGATCCATGTGAAAATTGCACTGGTGGTTGTGGTACTGACTCCGTTGTCGTTGTTTGTAGCGGCATTTATTGCCAAAAGAACTTATACCATGTTCCGAAAACAGTCAGAAACCAGAGGAGAACAGACTTCTTTGATCGAAGAAATGATCGGAAACCTGAAAGTCGTGCAGGCGTTTGGTCATGAGGTGGAAAATCAGAAGACATTTGATGAGATCAATGGAAGACTGCAGAAATATTCTTTAAATGCGATTTTCTTTTCTTCTCTTGTAAATCCGAGTACCCGTTTTATCAACAGTATGATCTATGCAGGCGTTTGTATTACCGGTGCGATGGCGGCTCTGGGGGGCGGATTGAGCGTTGGTCAGCTGACCAGCTTTTTAAGCTATGCAAATCAGTATACAAAGCCATTTAATGAAATTTCAGGGGTGATCACGGAACTTCAAAATGCACTTGCCTGTGCAGCCAGAGTGTTTGAACTGATCGAAGAGGAACCTGAAATTCCAGATCAAAAAAATGCGGTGGTTTTAAAGGAGGCAACGGGAAAAATCTCTTTGGAACATGTATATTTTTCTTATAGTGCAGATAAAAAACTGATTCAGGATTTCCAGCTGGAGGTAAACCCGGGGCAGCGTATTGCAATCGTGGGACCTACCGGCTGTGGAAAAACAACGTTGATCAATCTGCTTATGCGTTTTTATGATGTGGAGAAGGGAAAGATTACGGTAGACGGATATCCGGTGGATCAAATCACCAGAGGGTCACTGCGTACCAATTATGGTATGGTACTGCAGGATACCTGGATCAGAAATGGAACCGTTAGAGAAAACATTCTCATGGGAAAACCGGATGCTACGGAAGACGAGATGATCGCTGCAGCACAGGCATCCCGCGCCCATGACTTTATTAAGAGGCTTCCAAAGGGATATGATACCGTACTGACGGAAGAAGGCGGAAATCTCTCTCAAGGACAAAAACAGTTGCTGTGTATTACCAGAGTTATGCTGTGTCTGCCGCCAATGTTGATTCTGGATGAGGCAACATCCTCAATCGATACCCGCACAGAAATTAAGATTCAGCAGGCATTTGCGCAGATGATGGAAGGTCGCACCAGCTTTATTGTAGCGCATCGATTGTCTACCATTCAAGAAGCGGATGTAATCCTTGTCATGAAGGATGGAAATGTGATTGAACAGGGAAATCATGAAGAACTTCTGGAAAAAGGCGGTTTTTATGCGGAACTGTATAATAGCCAGTTCGCAGGTTAGGAGAAGAAATGGAGCTTTTAAAAAAGAGATTTTCAGAGCTGGCGGAAAAATCATATCGCAATAATCAATATTTGTTTACCAATTTTTTAAATATGGCAGAGCAAAATGCGTTTTATGAAATGCAAAAGGAAATTTCCTATGTGCCCTATACTGTTTTTGGTGGGACAGAAAATTGTGAACGTGTTATGGTCCGGTTTGGTTCAGAAGAGTTATTTGGTTATGAGGAGCCATTTCCCATCTGTTGCATAGAGGTTTCGCCACTGATCGAGAAGTTTGCTGATCAGTTTACGCATCGAGATTTCCTGGGAGCAGTCATGAATCTTGGGATTGAGAGGGAAGTGGTAGGCGATATTGCTGTGAAAGGGAAAAAAGCCTATCTTTTCTGTACAGAAAAGATAGCACCTTATATTGAAGAGAATCTGGTACAGGTAAAACATACCTCCATGCGTTGTCAGATTCTGGATGAGGCACCGGATCTTTTGAAGCCTGTGTTGGAAAAAAGAGAGGTGACCGCCGCTTCGGAGCGCATTGATGCGGTTCTTGGGAAACTTTGTAATCTTTCAAGGAGTCAAAGTGTTCTGGCTTTCCGGGAGAAAAAGGTTTTTGTGGGCGGCAGATTGTGCGAGAATAACAGCTACCAGCTGAAGAACGGAGATATGGTAACTTATAGAGGATTTGGAAAATTTATCTATGAGGGCATAAAATATGAGACAAAGAAGGGGAAACTTTGTATGGAAGTTTCTCTCTATGTATAAAAAGACAGGGGCTGCCTTTTTAAAACACCAATAAATATCGTGATAACTGGTATTTTTATCAGAAACCTTCCATAAAATGAGGTGAATGATCGCTGAAATCAATAAGGGAGGATTCCTTGGATACGTGCATTGATTCTGTATTTTCTGAACAGGCGGAACAATATTTAAATACCAGGTTATACGGTCTTGCGGATCTGACCGCAGCAGAAGAAATGGGTGTTTTAAAACTTCGAAGGCAGCCCTATTTGAATCTTTCCGGAAGAAATGTCATTTTTGGAATTGCAGATACCGGGATTGATTATACGCATCCTGTATTTCGATATGGGGATGGAAAGAGCCGGATTTTAGCAATCTGGGATCAAACTGCGGAAGAAGGAGCCGAAAATGTACCATTTGGGCGTGTTTACAGTCAGGAAATGATCAATGAAGCCCTTCAGGCGGAGGATCCGTATACAGTCGTGCCTGTGACTGATCCGGAGGGACATGGAACCTTTGCGGCGGGCCTTGCTGTGGGAAATGAAATGGATGCGGAAGATTTTACCGGAATTGCACCTAATGCGGATATTTTGGTGGTGAAATTGCGGCAGGCAGACTCGTGTCTGAAACAATTTTGGTTCGTAGCAGAGGATACACCGGCCTATGCAGAAGAAGATCTGATTGAAGCAGTAAATTTTATGATTCGATTTGCACAGGAACGAAACCAGCAGATGGTTCTTTATTTTGGTGTCAGTTCCAGTCAGGGTGATCATAATGGAAATGGGAGTTTTGCTGCGTATCTTGATCTCGTCTCTCTGCAGTCCGGAAGAGCTGTGGTGATTGCGGGAGGAAATGAAGGAAATGCAGCCCATCATTTCAGAAGTCGTTCCTATGAAGGAATTTCTTATCAGGATGCAGAAATACGGATTGCAAATGTAAAAGAGGGGTTATATCTGGAATTTTGGGCAGATGCACCGGATCTCTACGGGATTGGTTTTGTATCACCGACCGGAGAAGTGATTGCCAAGCTTCCGATCAGAACCTCCCTTAGAGAAACGATTTCTTTTGTGTTTGAACCCACGGTGATCTATGTGCTTTATGAACGAGTGGAATCAGTGACGGGAGCGAATCGGATACGAATCTTTATGAAAGAGCCGGTTGATGGGATCTGGAAGATTCGGATTTTTCAGGAGGAGATTTATGGAGGACGTTTTGATCTGTGGATGCCAATCCGTCCGTTTATTCAAGGGGAGGCTTCTTTTTTAAAACCTGATCCGGAAACCACGATTACTGAACCGGGGAACACGCCCGGTGGGATGACGATTACGGCATATTCTACGGAAACCGGAGGGATTGCGCTGGATTCTTCCAGAGGATTTACCCGTGGAGATCGAGTGAAGCCGGATTTGGCGGCACCTGGAGTCAATGTCAGAGGTCCCATCCGCGGCGGACTTTATACAGAACGGAGCGGTTCATCGGTAGCAGCGGCTCTCGGGGCAGGAACAGCAATTCTTTTGATGGAATATGATCCGGAATATACAGGGATACAAGTGAAAAATTATTTGATCCGTGGAGCCTACAGGGATGCCCGGGGATATCCGAACACGGATTTTGGCTGGGGAAAGATTGATATTTATACAACTCTGGAAAATATGAGAGAATCCTAAGATAAAAAAAGGGCGGCATACCATTTTCGGTATGCCGCAAAAATTACTTGTTCGAAAGTTCTTTTAACAATTCTTTTTGAAATTCCTTGTCTTTTGTGCTGCGCTCAAGATCTTCAAAACGCTTTTCGGAAATCAGATAAGCATTGAGCTTGTTGATCTCTTCAGCGCTTACGTCCTCGGAATTTTTGTTTTCTAGGCGTCGGATGGCTTCCCAAACAGCTTCCATATCTTTTCCGGAAGTGCTGTTTTGTGCTTCTTCTGCCATTGCTTGTTTTTTTGCTTTTTCTTCTGCCAAAAGTTCCGCCGGGATCGATCCGTCTTTTTTCATACGTTTCATGTTATCTACATCAATCTTATAATCGGAAAGCGGTTTTCCAATCATGCGGAAGATTTCTGCAAGAGATGGTGCATATACACAGATCGTTCCGGCCCAGTACTGCTGTCTGGAACGGTCGATACCGCCCGGTGCAGTTGTCATTTCTATATATGGAAGAAACAGCTCTTTGATCTCATCGGTCTGAGATGCCCAATCCGGAAATTCTGTGCCGTCAAACTGCCTGAAGTTGACAAATGGAGAAGATGCGATCAGGAAAAAGTCTTCGAGTTCTTCTTCAGCAAGAAATGGCTGTTTTTTCAAAACTAGTACCTTGACTTTTTCACCATCTTTCCAAAGGACTGCCGGGCAGTTTACCACAGAGTAGTTTCCTGACTGAGAGATCACAATTTTATAATATTCCTCAGGAACTTCGAATTTCTTTAAAATAGCTGCAAAATCGTCTTCTGCGGATATTGAGACCTTTTGGGTGGTATCCGGATACATCTGTTCCAGCTTACGGCTTTTGATCGAAAGGATCAGGATCGCAAGCACCAGCAGAGCGATCAGTACCGCCAATATAATAAAACCAGTGGTCATAATGGCCTGCCCTTACAGCGTTACTGCATACTCATAGTCGAGCATGAAGTTTGTAACACCGTCCATAGCGAGTTCTTTGGCATCTAAAGGAAGAATGCCGTCACGAACTTTTGCATAAGTTAATGGCATATACTGATGAAGCATGTTTAAAGGAATCTGAACTGCGTTTAAGTTTGCAAATAATTTGTTCATTGCTGCAACAACTTCCGGCTGTCCGATATAATATCTGGCACGGTCTGAGAAACTGTATTTTCTTGCAAGATGAAGCTGTTTTTCATCTCCGTGATAATGTTTCTGCCAGTTGCCCGGATTTGCTAACATAACCTCTTCCAGAACGTCGATAAAGTTAGAACGATTTTCTTCCGGAACAAGTTCGTTTTCCATCAGGCTCATAGAGAATAATGCTTCTCTTAAACCATAAGTTAATGCCGGACCTACTTTCAGGATTGCAATGCCGTCTTCTACCATGGCTTTTAAGCATTCTTTGCTCTGGTAGTCTGTAGAATGTCCTTCAAAGCAAACTTCCGGGAATTCTTTCAGCGCTGCGCAAAGTTCTGTCGCAGCGTCATGATCGTATAAGAATACCTGATCATCACCAAATTCAACACCTGGCTGAACAACAACTGCGATCACGTCGTTCATACCATCAGCAACGCCTTCTTCCGCCCATACACGTTTGTAAGTTGCAACGGTGTCTTTGAATGCTTCTACGCTTGTAACTGCCAAAGAATCTTCTGCTTCCTGAGCACCGCCCGGGATTGGAACTTCAGATCCGATAACGAATACCGGACGCATTGCATCTGGTTTTTCAGCTTTTAATTCTTCATAACCTCTGATGGCTGCCTTGTAAAGTGTTGCACCGCGGCGAGCGATTACTTCTGTAGAGAGAAGTCCTTCTGCATCATCGGCAACTTTCATGCTGGTATCTAAGTGGATCTTTGTGAATCCGGCTCTTGCATACTGGTAAACCAATTCGATGGATTTTTCCATTGCTTCTGCTTCTGGCAGATTCTGCCATGTCAGAGGTCCTAAATGGTCTCCGGCTAAGATGACCTGATGTTCCGGAAGGTCAATGTTTGCTGCCATATCTAATACTAATTTGTAGAAATCTTTTGGGAGCATTCCTGTGTAACCGCCATACTGATTTACCTGATTTGCGGTAGCTTCAATCAGAACCGGCTGGTTTAAAAGTTTTGCACGACGAAGTGCTGTTTCAAGTACGAGTTCATTTGCACTGCAATAGGATGGGATACCGCATTTGATTCCCTGGCGGCGTTTTTCCATCATTTCCTGCATTGGGTGTTTCATTTTAAAATCCTCCTGGAATATAGTTTATTTTATAACTGCGCATGACCCTTACAATAGGTCTGGATAACGCTGTAATCTGTATCAAGTACAACAATGTCGGCATCTTTTCCTGTCATGATGCTTCCTTTACGGTCGTCAATGCCTAAGCAGCGGGCCGGGTTGATGGTACATGCGTTGATCGCATAGTTAAATGGAACCATAGCTTCTTCTACAAGAATGCGAAGACCTTCATTTAATCTTAAGGTTGAGCCTGCAAGTCCGCCGGTTGCTGTTAAATGTGCACTTCCGTCTTCATAGATTTCAATTTCATTTCCGCCAAAGATAAATTTGGATCCTGCCGGTGAACCTTTTGCCATCAGTGCATCGGAAACCATGATGGAATAATCAGGTCCTTTGCTTAAAAAATAGTTGTTTAAGGCTGCCGGTGTGGAATGATTTCCATCACAGATGATTTCGCCGTACATGGTGCGAAGTCTGTAAGCAGCACCTACAAGACCATTTTTACGGTGATTGAATGGAGACATCCCATTGTATACGTGAGTCATGGATCTGGCACCGTTTGCCCATGCCATTACCGCTTCTTCGTAAGTAGCAGCAGAGTGACCGATGCTTACAACAACACCGTTTTCTGCCAAATATCTGGTCAGTTCAAAATCATCATCTGTTTCGGTTGCCATGGTAATGTATTTGATATTTCCTTTGGCTGCTTTCTGGTAACGCTCGAACTGTTCGATGGTTCCTTTAACGATATGCTGTTCCGGCTGTGCTCCCTTATAAACCATATCAAGGTATGGTCCTTCGAAATGGATACCGAGGATTTCAGCACCTTCATAACCTTCTTCCATAACTTTTGCAACATTTGCCACTGCATTGGTCAGAACTTCTTCGCTCTGTGTAATGGTAGTTGCAAGGATTGCGGTGGTACCTTCGGATACGATTCCTTTGGTCCATGCACGAAGTCCTTCTTCGTTGGCATCATTGGTATCAAAACCAAATGCGCCATGGCAGTGGATATCGAGGAAACCTGGAACAATGCGTTTACATCCGTAATCTACATCCGCTTCTTTGCTTCCATAAGGATAAACTCCTTTGATCTTTCCGTTTTCCATCTCGATGGCTGCCGGTGTGAACTGGTCTGCAATCCATACTTTCTTACTCTGAATAATCATAAAAAACCTCCTATATCTGCTGTCTGGGGCAAAAAAACACACAGACAGTCCATAAGCATATTTTCTAAAATTATTATAACACTGATTAGAGAAAAAGGGTTGTATTTTTTAACCGAAAAATTATTTATTTTAATTGATATATTGTTTTTTTGTTGGTTTCTGATAAAATTATAAGAAAAAGAAAAATCCGAACAGGGGGAATTAATAATGGCTATTTTTAACATTTCTGATGAAAAAATGCAGGCTACATCCTCAGTATTCACATTGAGTGAAATCTATCAGCAGCCGGCTACATGGAAAAAAACATGCGCACAGATCGCAGCATGCAAAGAGGAACTTCAGGCATTCATCGATCAGGTTGTAAAAGCAGATGACTTTGATATCGTATTAACGGGTGCAGGAACCAGCGAATTTGTTGGAAACTCTTTATATCAGGCATTAAACAAAAAATATAATCACAAAGCAAAATCTTTTGGAACAACAGACCTTGTTCCGGCTCCGGAAAACTATCTTTCCAAAACAAAACCTACAATCCTTGTAAGCTTTGGACGTTCCGGAAACTCACCGGAATCTACAGGTGCAGTAGACAACGCAGAAGCTGTTTGTGAAAATCTGTATCACTTATTTGTTACATGTAACAAAAACGGTGCACTTTCCAAAATGGCAGCAACTCATGACAACTGCTTTGCGATCAACTTAACAGATGAAACACATGATCAGTCTTTCGCTATGACATCAAGCTTCTCTAATATGTACCTTGCAACTTATCTTGCATTTAACCTGGACAAATTAGAAGAAATCACAGCAATCATTGATCAGATCATCGCTGCAGGTCAGGATTTCCTTGATAACAAATATGGCGAAGTTCAGACAATCGTTGATGAATTTGACTTCGAACGTATCGTATACCTTGGAGCAGTTGGATTAAAAGGTGTTGCTCAGGAATCTGCTTTAAAGATGCTGGAATTAACAGCTGGTAAAGTTGCTACCATGTATGACACACCACTTGGTTTCCGTCACGGACCAAAATCTATCATCGATGATACAACATTAACCGTTGTTTACTTAAGCGATGATGAATATCAGAGAAAATATGAATTAGACCTGATCAAAGAAATGGGTCCGCAGAGAAAAGGCAACAAGATCGTTGCAGTTTACAATACAGCATGTGAAGGTTTAGATGATCTTGTAAATTACCAGATCCAGATCAATTCCGGAGATGCAAAAGACAATGTTATCCTTGGACTTGACTTCATCTTATTTGCACAGACACTTGCAACAATGAAATCCTTAGCACTTGGAATTACACCGGACAACCCATGCCCAACAGGTGAAGTTAACCGTGTTGTAAAAGGTGTTACTTTATATCCATATACAAAATAATCACAGGAGGATAAAACCTATGCTTGGTTTATTAGTTACAGGCCACGGCCATTTTGCGACAGGCTTAAACTCCAGCTTAGAACTTATTGCAGGAGCACAGCCAAATGTTGCTTTAGTTGATTTCGAAGCAGATCATTCCATCGAAACATTAAAAGATAATCTGAATAAAGCACTGGATTCTTTAAAAGAATATGATGGTGTTTTAGTTCTCTCTGATTTACCGGGTGGCTCTCCATTCAAAACAGCAGTAGAATGTAAATTTGAACGTCCGGATCAGGCAATCGAAGTAATTACAGGTACAAACCTTCCGTTACTGATCGCAAGCTCTACCATGACAGCTGTATTTGAAAGCCCGCTGGATCTGGCAGAAGCGATGATTCCGGAAGGAAAAGACAGCATTGTACGTTTTGAACTTGCTGCACGTGCCGAAGAACCTGAAGATGAGGATGGTATCTAATTTATGAATTGGGAAGTAATCGGATGGACATGTGGTACAATGTTTGTAATTATTATCGTTGTTGCACTTGGAATTTCACTTGTTTCAGCATTAAATGTCAGAAAGCGCCGTGAAGAACTTACAGAAGTTCATACAGAGCTTGCGATTGGAAACAAGGTCATCTGCTGTGGCGGAATTTACGGAAAAGTTGTAGGCATCAATGATAATGATGAAGTGGTAAATGTAGAGATCGCAAAAGGAACTGTGATCACAATTTCCAGATATGCAATTCAGACATTGATCAAAAATTAATTTGAAACACAAAAAAGGGGTAAACCAAGCGGTTTACCCCTTTATTTGTGCCTAATTACACTGTTTGTTTAATAATTCGTCAACAACCTCTGTAACTTCCACGGAATGGGAAAGCATTTCGTAGCAGGATTCCAGGTCGTGGTTTTCGTATTGTCTGAGAAAGGCTTCCAATTCAAAAGAGAGCCGCACCTGTCCATCGAAGGTTCCTAGAATTTTCTCTTCATTTTTTCGATCTCTAAGGGCAACATTTGATAAGGTGCTGACAGATCCTTCGCCTCGCAGAGTACCTGATTCACCCTGAATGGTAAAAAAGCATGGGCTGGAAGAATCCTTGGCAGCACAGCAGACTGCGTGAAAGTCTTCATATTCCAGAATGGCGATCCCGGAGGTATCAATCCCGTTATATCCTTTTGTCGGATAATAGCAGGCGGATTTTGGCTTTCCAAATAAACCTACCAGGAAATGCAGATTATAAATATTTAGGTCATAAAGTGCACCACCGGCAAGCGTTGGATCAAACGCTGGGAGAACTTCGCCCTTCAGATATCTGTCATAACGGCTGGAGTATTGGCTGTAGTTGCATTGCACAAGTTTTACCTTTCCGACATTTTCCACAGACTCTTTTACGAGTGCAAAGGATGGAAGATAAGGAATGACAAAGGCTTCCCATAAAAATAGTCCCTTGGATCTGGCAAGTTCAGAAAGAGATTTTGCCTGTGCGCTGTTTACGGTGAATGGCTTTTCGCAGATGACATGTTTTCCGGCTTCCAGTGCCTTTTTTGCATATTCGTAATGCAAAAGATTGCTGATGCCGATGTAAATGGTTTCTATGTTGTCATTTTTCAAAAAAGCTTCATAATCTGTCTCAAGGTACGGAATGTGAAATTCCTCCGCGATCTGCCTGCCTTTTTCAAGACTTTGAGGACGGACACAGATGCCGGTAAATTCGGCATTTTTTACCTGTGCTGCATCATTTAAAAACATTTTTACGATCATTCCGTTTCCTACAATACCGATTTTCATGAGTTTCTCCTTTCGAAAGCTTAGTTTTTGAATAAGGATTTTGCATATTCGGTAGGCGCCATATTATATTTTTGCGTAAATGCTCTGGAAAAGTAATGAATGGAGTTGAAACCGAGCATCAGTGCAATCTCGCTGATGGTATAACGGCCTTCGCCGATCATCTGCCGGCTTTTTTCCAGTTTTAATTCATTGATGTATTTTTTAGGCGTTTGATGTAAATTCTCGTTAAAAAGAATCTGTAGTGAGGATCTGGACATGGAAAATTTCTGACAGATCTCTCCGACGGTGATCGGTTCATAGATTGTCTCATCTATGTAGGTAAGAATTTGTTCCAGAAGTTCATCATGATAGTGCTGTCTTGCATCTGTCACAGGCTTTTTGTCAGACTCCTGCTCCACAGTTTCGCTCTGGAGCAGACGGATGATCAGTTCTTGGAAGAGACAAAGGATCAAACTGTCCATATATGGAACACAGGTAGAACTTTCGTTTACAATATCCTTCATTAAAGAATGTATCTTTTTTGAATAAGGAAAGACTTTGTTTAGGAGAAATCCGAAATGGCTCTCATCCGGTTCCAGTTCAAACAGCATGGTAACATAAGAGCAGGAGCTTCCTTCTCGGATTTTTTGGTTATGGTACTGGTTTGGCCCGTAAATGATCAGTTCCCGTTCCTTTAATTCGTATTGTGAACCCTCGATTTCTGTCAGCAGCGTACCGCGGTCTACATAAGTCAGTTCGTAGTAGGCATGTGATTCGCCCTCAAAAATGTATCCGGAATCCCGGATGGAATAGTAATAACCAAGGATTTCTTTTACACGCACATGCGGAACAATGCGGTTAAAGTGAAAAGCCGGGGTGATCACAGTGGAACTTGAGATATATTCTTTTTCGGTGATCAGCCGGTAGGTGACATGAGAATTCACTGCAGCCACTTGAAAATAAACATGAGGCTTCAGACGGATATAGCGATGGATGGCAAAGGACTCAAAGGTGTCTGTTTCCGGTATATCGCTGACAATGAGGGCAGCCATTCCTGACTGGATTTCCAGGCAGACTTCACAGTCAAAACTATAAAAAAGCGAAAAATTTTCTTTGGCAGCAGCTTCCGTGATTCGACAGATCATGCCGCTGGTTTCCAGGTTCACAGGAGTATCATAAACACTCCCATATTTTTCGAAAAATGAGCTGGATGTTTTATGTTGCATAAGATTACCTCCATTTGGGTCAATTATAACATAATTGTGCAAAATGTCCATAAAATGAATATATTT
>CAZLQJ010000012.1:0-29750 GCA_964561705.1 uncultured Lachnoclostridium sp.
GTTAGATCAGGCCACGATTGATAAGATCGCAGCCGGAGAAGTAGTAGAACGTCCAAGTTCTGTAGTTAAGGAATTGGTTGAAAATGCGATTGACGCTGGAAGCAGTGCGATCACTGTAGAAATTAAGGAAGGCGGAATTTCTTTCATCAGAATTTCAGATAATGGATGCGGAATAGATCCGGCAGACATAAAAACTGCATTTTTGCGCCATTCTACCAGTAAGATCCGTTCCGTAGAGGATCTTATGACGATACATTCGCTGGGGTTTCGTGGAGAGGCATTGTCCAGTATTTCGGCAGTTTCCATGGTAGAACTTCTGACAAAAACCAGGGATTCCCTTTCGGGCATCCGTTATGTGATTGAAGGAAGCCAGGAAAAAGTGATGGAAGAAGCCGCTTCTCCCGATGGAACGACATTTTTTGTAAGAAATTTGTTCTATAATACACCTGCCAGAAAGAAGTTTTTGAAATCTTCCATGACGGAGGCTGGTTATATTCATGAACTGATGATCCGGCTGGCCTTGTCACATCCGGAAATCTCATTTAAATTTATCAATAATGGACAGACCAAGCTTCATTCTTCCGGAAATCACAGTTTGAAGGATGTGATCTATCAGGTATATGGAAGGGAAATTTCCAATCAGCTGATTGAAATCGATACCCTTGAAAATGGAATACACATTCAAGGATATATTGGAAAACCTTCCGTTTTTAGAGGAAACCGAAATTTTGAAACTTATTTTGTAAATGGGAGATATATTAAAAGTAATATCATTTCCCAAGGGATTGAAAATGCTTATAAGGGGTATCTGATGCAGCATCAGTATCCATTTTGCGTATTGCAGTTGGAAATGAACGGGACAGATCTTGATGTCAATGTACACCCGACCAAAATGGAACTTCGATTTTCAAATCAGCAGGGGCTATACGATCTGATTTTCAGGACAATCAGAGAAGGTCTTGATAGAAAAGAACATATTCCGGAAGTTACGCCTGGAAGTGATCAGAAAGAAAAAACGGATGTCAGACAAGAAGAAAAACCGATCATGAAACAGTTTGTTTCAAAACATGAGAAGCCGGTTGTAAAACCAGAGTCAAAACCAGAAGCATCGAAATCACGTGATCTGGACTATTTTCTTGCCCAGATGAGAGAACGGGTAAAAGCGGATTGTGCAAGCAGAGAAAGCAAAGAAAATAAAAGCCCGTATGAAAAGAAATACACGCCAAGGATATTAAAAGAAGAACCACAGCAGATAGAACTTTTTGACAGGAAATTGCTTGCGAAGGAAAATATAAAAGAGCATAAGATCATAGGACAGCTTTTTGAAACCTATTGGCTGGTAGAATTTGACGAAAAACTGTTCATTATCGATCAACATGCAGCCCATGAAAAGGTATTGTATGAAAAGACGCTGAAGGGATTAAAAACAAAAGAATATACTTCCCAGCAGCTAAGTCCTCCAATCGTGTTATCATTATCCATGCAGGAAGAGACTTTGTTAAGGCGGTATCAAAAACAGTTTACGGATCTGGGCTATGAGATCGAACATTTTGGCGGCATGGAATATCAGATCTGTGCAGTACCGGGAAATTTATATAATATTAACAAAAAGGAACTTTTTATTGAAATTTTGGACAATCTGGGAGAAATGTCTGGAAAGGGAAATTCAGATCTCATTCTGGAAAAGATTGCATCCATGTCCTGCAAGGCAGCAGTCAAAGGAAATATGAAGCTCTCCCGTATGGAGATAGAAAGTCTGATTCAGGAACTTCTGTCACTGGAAAATCCGTATCATTGTCCCCATGGAAGACCAACCATTATTTCAATGAGTAAATATGAAATAGAAAAGAAATTCAAGAGAATTGTATGATGAAAAGACCATTGATCGTATTAACAGGACCTACGGCAGTAGGAAAAACAAAATTATCGATTGCGCTTGCAAAGGCTGTGGGTGGTGAGATCATTTCAGCAGATTCCATGCAGGTTTACAAATCGATGGATATTGGTTCTGCAAAGATCCGTCCGGAGGAAATGGATGGTGTTCCTCATTATCTGGTAGATGTGCTGGATCCTGCAGAGGATTTTCATATTGTCAAATTTCAGAAAATGGCAAAAGAAGCCATGGAAAAAATCTATGCAAATGGACATATTCCTATTTTAGTTGGAGGTACCGGATTTTATATTCAGTCGATTGTAAAAGATATTGATTTTACAAAAAACGAGGAAGACACATCAATTCGTACCAAATGGGAAACATTTGCAGCGAATTACGGGGCAGAAGCCCTGCATCAGGAACTTGAAAAAGTTGATCCCAAATCCGCAGAAACAATTCCACCCGGAAATGTAAAACGTGTGGTAAGGGCACTGGAATTTTATGAGCTTTCCGGAGTACCGATCTCTGCACACAATGAGGAGCAAAAAGCAAAAGGTTCCCCTTATCATTTTGCATATTTTGTATTAAATGATCACAGGGAACTTCTTTACCAGAGGATCGAGCAAAGAATTGATGAAATGCTGGAAGAGGGGCTGGTGGAAGAAGTACGGAATTTGAAAGCCCGTGGTTTTACCAAAGATATGGTTTCTATGCAGGGATTAGGATACAAAGAAATTCTGGACTATCTGGATGGAAATCTGACTTTGGAAGAGGCAGTTTATATTCTAAAACGTGATACGAGACATTTTGCAAAGCGACAGCTGACCTGGTTTCGGAGAGAACAGGAAGTGTCCTGGATCAACAAGTATGAATATGATTATGATGATAAAAAAATATTGAATGCCATGTTAGGCATTTTGAAGGATAAAGGAATATTAGGTGAGTAAGATGGAATTAAAAAATATGTACCAGAGTATGGGGATTTCAAAAGAAGTTTATGAGTTTGGGAGTAAAATTCTTGAAAATTTGAAGGAGCGGTTTGAACAGATTGACAAGGTAGCAGAATATAATCAGATGAAAGTATTAAATGCAATGCAGGAATGCAGAGTCAGTGATATTCATTTTGCAGGAACGACGGGTTATGGATTAAATGACCTGGGTCGTGATACTCTGGAAGAAGTATATGCACACGTGTTTCATACGGAAGATGCATTGGTTCGTCCGCAGTTAGTCAGCGGTACCCATGCACTGGCGGTAGCATTGTCTTCCCAGCTTCGTCCGGGTGACGAATTATTATCACCGGTAGGGAAGCCGTACGATACCCTGGAAGAAGTCATTGGAATTCGAGAATCTGTAGGTTCTCTGGCGGAGTTTGGAATCAAATACCGTCAGGTAGATCTTTTGGAAGATGGAACATTTGATTGGGAAAATATTAGAAAATCGATCAATGAAAAAACAAAGATGGTTACGATCCAGCGTTCCAAAGGATATCAGACCAGACCAACCTTGTCTGTTTCCCAGATTGCGGAATTGATTAAATTTGTAAAAGAAATAAAACCGGATGTGATTTGTATGGTTGACAACTGCTACGGTGAATTTATTGAAACCGTAGAGCCTTCTGACGTAGGAGCAGATCTTTGCGTAGGTTCCCTGATCAAAAATCCGGGCGGTGGACTTGCACCGATCGGCGGATATATTGTAGGAAAAAAAGAATATATTGAAAAAGCAGCGGTACGCTTGACTGCACCGGGACTTGGAAAGGAAGTCGGAG
Organism: uncultured Lachnoclostridium sp.; assembly: GCA_964561705.1. Lineage (GTDB taxonomy): Bacteria > Bacillota > Clostridia > Lachnospirales > Lachnospiraceae > HGM12587. The sequence continues at coordinate 3,645 of CAZLQJ010000012.1, forward strand.
CTTCTTTGGGCGTGATTGGAAGTTTTTATCAAGGATTCTTCCTTGCACCGACAGTTGCAGCAGGTGCCTTAAAAGGAGCAATCTTTGCAGCAAATATTTATGAAAAACTGGGATTTTCCGTAATTCCAAACAGTACGGAAAGCCGTCATGATATTATTCAGGCAATTACTTTTGGAACGCCGGAAGCAGTCATTGAATTTTGTAAGGGTATTCAGGCAGCAGCGCCGGTAGATAGCTTTGTAGTTCCGGAACCGGAAGCAATGCCGGGATATGATAGTCCGGTCATTATGGCAGCGGGTGCCTTTGTACAGGGATCCAGCATTGAACTGAGTGCAGATGCTCCGATCAAACCACCCTATGCAGTTTATTTCCAGGGAGGACTTACCTGGAATCATGCAAAATTTGGTATTTTAATGTCACTGCAGAAACTTGTAGATGCAAAGATTGTAAGCTTATGAAACGAGTGATTATTATCGGCGGCGGTGCTTCAGGACTTGCGGCAGCTATTACAGCAGCCAGAGACGGGGCAAAGGTTACCGTTTTAGAACATCAAAATCAAGTAGGGAAAAAAATCCTGGTAACTGGGAATGGCAGATGTAATTATACCAATATGGATCAGGATTTGTCTCATTATCATAGCGAAACACCTGAAAAAATGGCAATAAGTCTGAAAAAGTTCGGATGGAAAGAAACAGTTTCTTTTTTTGAAGATCTTGGGATTTTTGCCAAAAGCCGGAATGGGTATTTGTATCCCAATTCTGATGCTGCCAGTGCAGTGCTGGAAGTGCTTCGGATGGAATGTGAACACTTAAAGGTAAAACTTGCCTGCCAAATCCAAATCGAGGCAATTGAAAAATGCGATGATATTTTTAAAATTTATACGCCCGGATGGATTTATGAGGCAGATAAATTGATTTTGGCAGCAGGGTCGAAGGCGGCACCGGCTACGGGATCGGATGGCAGTGGTTATGCATTGGCGGAAAAATTTGGCCACCGGGTAGTGAAACCTTATCCGGCACTGGTACAACTTCTTTCCAAGGAAAAAAGTTTGAATGTTTTGGCGGGAATTCGAACGGATGCAAATGCCTCTCTTTATGTAGAGAACGAACCAGTTCTTTCCAATCGGGGAGAAGTTCAGTTTAATGCAAATAATATTTCCGGTATTCCGGTCTTTCAGCTAAGCGGAGAAGCGTCAAAAGCCATGATCTGCGACAAAAAGTGTGAGATCAGGCTGGATTTTATGCCGGATTTAACAGAAACAGCACTTTTAGAATATTTACAGAAAAGAAGTTCTGTGGGCGGATATAAAACTGCCGTAAATTATCTGACCGGGTTATTTTCAAAGAAATTAAGTGAAGTTTTATGCGATCGCTGTGGATTTTCAAAGAAACTTACGGCTGAAAAATTCACAGAGGATGACATAAAAAAATTATGTAAACAGATTAAGAATTTTAAGATAAAAATAGATGGAACCAATGGATTTGAACATGCGCAGTGTTGCGGAGGCGGGGTTTCTTTAGAGGAGATTGATCCTGAGACAATGGAGTCCCAAAAGGTATCCGGATTACATTTTTGTGGGGAACTGCTGGATGTTTACGGAGACTGCGGCGGCTATAATCTGCAGTGGGCATGGACCAGCGGTTATCTGGCAGGGAAAATGACACATGATTAAAATAACACAGTTAAAACTTCCCATCGATCATTCCAGAGAAGAACTGGAGAAAAGAGTATGCAAAATATTACAGATTTCTCCTGGGAAACTTTATGAGATCGATGTATTAAAACGTTCTTTAGATGCCCGTAAAAAGCCACTTCAGTATAATTATCAGGTGGGTGTTTTTGCGGAAGATGAAGGTAAAATTGTTAAAAAGTTAAAGAATAAAGATGTTTCCTTAGGAAAACCTGTGAAATACCGATTTTTAAATATTGGGGAAATCGGATTAAAACATCCTCCCGTGGTGATCGGAGCGGGGCCGGCAGGACTGTTTTGTACGTATCAGCTTGCCAAGGCAGGATTTCGTCCCATTCTTTTGGAACGAGGAGAAGCCGTAGAGGAACGTCAAAAAAAGGTGGATCATTTTTGGAAAACCGGCGTGCTAGATCCGGCTTCCAATGTACAGTTTGGTGAAGGCGGCGCAGGTACATTTTCAGATGGAAAATTAAATACGCTTGTAAAAGATGAACATGGCAGAGGACGTTATGTACTCCGAACCTTTGTGGATTTTGGTGCCATGGATGATATTTTATATGAAAGCAAACCTCATATCGGAACAGATGTTTTGATCAATGTCGTACGAAATATGAGAAATGAGATTCTTTCTCTTGGCGGAACCATTCAATTTCAAAGCCAGGTAACAGATCTGCGTTTTGAAGAAGGAAAACTCTCTGCGGTACAGGTAAATCAGGAACAGTGGATTCCAACGGAAGCAGCGGTACTTGCAATCGGTCATAGTGCCCGGGATACCTTTCAGATGCTTGTAGATCGACAGGTTCCAATGCGTAGCAAACCGTTTGCAGTTGGCGTACGTATGGAACATCCGCAAGTGATGATCAATCAAAATCAATATGGGGAGGAATATCCGTTGTCGCTGCCGGCTGCCAGCTATAAATTAACCCGTAGAGTTGCAGAAGAACGAGGCGTCTATTCTTTTTGTATGTGTCCGGGAGGCTATGTGGTAAATGCCTCTTCAGAAGAAGGAATGACTGCAGTAAACGGCATGAGTTATCATGCCCGTGAAGGGGAAAACGCAAACAGCGCCATGATCATTTCTGTAAGACCGGAAGATTTTGGCGGCGATGGACCGTTGGCGGGTGTGGAATTTCAGCGTCGATTGGAAAAGGCGGCCTACCGGGAAGGAAAAGGGAAAATTCCGGTACAGTTGTTTGGCGATTTTTGTGCCGACAGGATCAGCACTTCTCTTGGAAATATCCGGCCAAATACCAAGGGTGAATGGACCTTTGGCAATGTGCGGAGCATTTTTCCGGAAAATCTTGCTGCAGGCTTAGAAGAAGGAATCAAAGGCTGTGAAAATCTGATTCCGGGTTTCGCAAGAGAAGATGCCATTCTTTTGGGCGTGGAAAGCAGAACTTCTTCACCAGTGCGGATTGAGAGAGATCCTGCAACCTTTGAAAGTGAACAAAAAGGTTTGTATCCATGTGGAGAAGGAGCCGGCTATGCAGGAGGAATAATGTCGGCTGCCATGGACGGATTAAAAGTTGCAGAAGCAATTGCATTGAAATTTAAACCATGTTATGATGAAAAATGAATTATGTAAATATGCTGATCTGCTGTGAGAAACGGCAGATTTTGGAGGAACTATGAAAGGTGTAGGAAAGAATTACTGGGCATTGGTCCTGCTTCTTTTAGCAGGAATCGTGCTGGGCAGTTTTATTGCAACATTGACTGTAGGTATTTCCGGACTTAGCTGGTTAAGTTATGGACAGACTTTTGGGTTTCAAAACCCGATTGTTTTGGATTTGGGTGTGATGGTTCTTACCTTTGGATTAACGATCAAGATCAACATTGCCAGTATTTTGGGAATCGTCATTGCTGCGATCATTTATCACTTTATTTAGATTGCAGGGGGGAGCACACGGAAAGGATCTTGTATGAATGAAACTACCGTGACGATGAAACATCTTCCACCGCAGATGCAGCCTTATGAAAAATGTATTGCTTATGGACCGGGATTTTTGACAGATGCAGAGCTGATTGCCTGTATTTTACGTTCCGGCACAAAGGAATATACCTCGGTGGCTTTGGCGGAATATTTGCTGAAACTCCGCAAAGGCAAAGAAGGTCTGAACGGATTGTGCAGTTTAAGTTATGAGGAATTAAAGGAAGTTCCGGGAATTGGGCGTGTGAAAGCTCTGCAGATACAGGCTGTTTTTGAACTTGCAAAGCGAATGAGCAGGACGGAAGCTTCGAAAACCTTAAATTTTTCGAATCCGGAGAGCATTGCCAACTATTATATGGAAGATTTCAGGCATAAAGAACAGGAAAATCTTCTTTTGCTTCTTTTGGATAACAAAAGCAGTCTTTTAGGGGAAAAACTTTTGTTTACGGGTACAGTGAATGCCAGTATTGTTTCCCCAAGGGAAATTTACCTGGAGGCTTTGAAATACCATGCAGTCAGCATCATTTTGATTCACAATCATCCAAGCGGTGATCCGACACCCAGTGATGCGGATCGAAGGATGACACGAAAGATAAAAGAGGCAGGAGAAATTTTGGATATTCTGCTACTGGATCATATCATTCTTGGAAATAGAAAATATGTGAGTTTTCACGAAAACGGATACTTATAGAAAGATGAGGAATGAACGATGGGAAATTTATGTTTTGGAATTGATTTGGGTTCCAATAATCTAAAGGTTTATTGCAAAGAAGGAGACCGCACCATACAGATGAAAAATATGGTTGCAGTTGAAAATAAAAAGAAAATGATTGCCTATGGTGATGAAGCTTATGCGATGCATGAAAAGGCACCTTCCAGCATTGAGGTAACATATCCAATGTCCTATGGAAATATTGGCAGTATCAATAACCTTGAATTGTTCTTGAAATCAGTTTTGGAACAGACAACAAAAGGCGCATTAAAGGGCGCTGATTATTTTATGGCGCTTCCTACAGATGTGCAGGATCGTGTGTTTACAACATTGATTCAGGATTCCGGCTTGAAGGCCCGCAGTGTCAATATTATTGATATGCCTGTAGCAGCAGGTCTTGGTCTGGGAATCAATGTCAAAGAAGCGCAGGGTGTGTTGGTCGTAGATGTGGGGGCTGATACAACGGAGGTTTCAATCCTTTCCCTGGGTGGTATTGTAATCAGCCGTCTGATCAAGGTTGGAGGCAATCAGATTGACGAAGCCATCATTTCTGCGATTCGAAGAGAACATAATTATTACATTGGAAGCAAAACTGCAGAACAGATCAAAAAAGAACTTGCTTATGCAGTGATTCCAGAAAATGCATCAGAAGAGAAGATGAGTATTTGTGGAAGAAATATGGTACTTGGTCTTCCGGCACTTTTGGAAATTGATGCCCAATTTGTTTCAGAGGCAATCAAAGATGTACTGAAGCAGATCATGGATACTGTAAAAGTAATCTTAGAGAGAACACCGCCTGAGCTTGGCGTAGATATGATCCAGAATGGAATCTATCTGACCGGCGGTTCATCACAGGTCAAAAATCTGGATCTGATGATCCATAATGCAACAGGAATCAAAGTGGTAAAAGACGAAAATCCGGAACAATGTGTGATCAGAGGACTTGCTAGGGTTATTAACGAAAAAGAGTTCCGTTCCCTTACCTTTACGACAAAAGAACAGGAATACCATTAAAAGGAGCTGCATGGAATGAGAAGAAGAAAAAGAGATTCTATTCCAAGTAAATATGTTTTATCAGGCATTTCAGCAGCCTGCATAATCCTCATGCTTTTATCGTACCTTTTGGGCTTTCAGGGGGGGCCTTTGGGAACCATCAGCGGTTATTTGTTTGTACCAATCCAAAAGGGGATGAATTATGTCGGATGGTATTTAAGTGACCGTGCCGACAATCTGCAGGATCTGCGGGAGGTAATGTCCGAACGTGATGCATTACAGGCACAGGTTGATCAGCTGACTATGGAAAACGGACAGCTGATGCAGGAAAAGTATGAATTAGAAGATCTCAGATCTCTCTATAAACTGGATCGGTCTTATTCAAGCTATTCCAAAGTTGCTGCAAATGTAATCGGAAAAGATTCTGGAAACTGGTTTCACAGTTTTTTGATCGACAAGGGTTCCAAAGATGGAATCAAAGTTGACATGAATGTGTTGGCCGGAAGCGGACTGGTCGGAATTGTTACCAAAGTTGGTGCAGACTGGGCACAGGTAAGATCAATCATTGATGATACAAGCAATGTCAGTGCGATGATTACTGCAACGGCGGATAACTGCATGGTTAGTGGTAACTTACAACTGATGTCGGAAGGTGTGATTTCCATATCCCAGTTAAAAGATAGCGATAATCAGGTAGGACCGGGGGCAAAAGTCGTTACCTCTCAGGTGAGTGATAAATATCATTCCGGACTGCTCATTGGCTATGTACAAGAACTTCATATGGATGCAAACAATCTGACAAAATCAGGAACATTGACACCGGCCGTGGATTTTGAACATTTACGTGCGGTACTTGTGATCACAGATGAAAAACGTCAGATTGATCCGGAGGAAGAGGTGCAGGAGGATGCAGCTTCTTCGGAAACAAGAGAAGATCAGCCGGAAGCGGAGGATATATCATGATCAAGAAACGTATTTGCATGTTTTTCACCGTAGCACTTTGCTTCATTCTGCAAAATACAGTTTTTAAAGCAATACAATTTGGTGCCATATCTCCCAATCTTTTGCTGATCATTACAGCTTCCTTTGGGTTTATTGGTGGTCGTAAGGAAGGCATGTTTACAGGTTTTTTCTGTGGATTGTTTATTGATCTGTTTTATGGGCAATTATTTGGATATCATATTTTATTGTATACATTGATTGGCTATGCCAATGGTTTCTTTCATGCAGTATTTTATGATATGGATATCAAACAGCCGATGTTTTTGATTGCTTTGAGTGATCTGGGCTATGGTTTGATACAGTATTTTTTTCAATTTCTGCTGCGTGGGAAATTTGATTTTGGTTTTTATTTTATCAATATCATTCTTCCGGAATTTTTGTATACGGTAGTTTTGATCTTACTTTTCTACCGCATAATCTTATGGCTTTACAGGAAACTTGAAAAACTGGATGATACAGGGAGTGTAGACGAATTTGTTTGACGACTTTAAAGAATGGCTATTTAGTTTTGTAAAATCAAGAAATTTTGTCCTGATCGTAATTATGCTTTGTTGCTTTTCGATACTTTTTTCCAGAGTATTTTATTTGCAGATTGTAAAAGGAGCAGAATATCAGGAAACATTTGCTTTAAAATTAGAGAGAGAGGTCACTACTGCAAGTACCCGCGGCAAGATTTTTGACAGAAACGGGGAAGTTTTAGCATACAGTGAGCTTTCTTATTCGGTTGCCATTGAAGATAATGGAAATTACAAAAATGCAAAAGAAAAAAATCAGATCATCTACGATTTGATAAAAATCATTGAAGAAAATGGAGACGAAGTGATCGGTGACTTTGGAATCATTTATACCAATGGTTCTTATCAGTTTGTAAATGAAGGAACCCGTCTGCTGCGTTTTAAGGCGGATGTTTATGGGCGCACAAAGATTGATGACCTGAAAACAGAAGAAGAACTTGCAACACCGGACGACATCATGGATTTTATGTGCGGTGAAAAGAAGTACGATATTGATCAGGGAAATTACAGTGCGGAAGACAGGCTGAAAATCCTGAATGTAAGATATGCAATGAGTTCTAACAATTTCAAACGTTATGTCAAGACGATTGTTTCGAGTAACGTATCTGAACGCACCGTAGCTGCAGTTATGGAAAATAGTACCGATCTTCCGGGCGTATCCATTGAAGAGGAGTCTGTGCGAATCTATCCGGATGCAGAGTATTTTGCATCTTTGATCGGATGGATCGGAAAAGCATCTTCCGATGAAATCGATGGATTTAATGAAGAAATTGGAAAAGAGAAGTATGAACTGAATGATATTGTGGGAAAATCCGGTATTGAACAATACATGGAAATCCAGCTGCAGGGAACCAAAGGATTCCAGACCATTGACGTTGACAGTGTGGGAAATATTTTAAATGTAGAATCTGTGGTAGAACCGGTTCCGGGAAATGATGTGTATTTGTCAATTGATAAAAATCTTCAGATAGCCTGCTACAACATCATTGAACAGAAACTTGCAGGCGTTTTACTGGAGAAGATTACCAATACAAAAACTTATACCTCTACCGGAAGGGCGAAAGATATCAAAATCCCAATCTATGATGTATATTTTGCATGCTTTGACAATCATTTGATCGATATTGATCATTTTAAAGAAGTCGATGCAACAGATCTTGAAAAGAGCGTACAATCTCGTTTTGAATCGAAACTTTCAGCAGTAGTGGAGAATATCAGAAGAGAATTAAATGATACGCAGGCAAAGCCATATCAGGATCTTTCTTTGGAAATGAAAAATTATATGAGTTATATTGTCAGCACTTCGTGCCTTATGGGGGACAACGCTGTTTTGGATCCTGATTCCTCTGACAGCATGTATCAGGCATGGCATACAGATGAAAACATCAGTTTAAAGGAATATCTGGAATATGCGATTTCCATGAACTGGATCAATGTTGCTAAAATCGCACCGGATACACCGTATCTTGACTCACAGGAAATTTATCATGCACTGGTGGAATATATTGCACAGTCTTTGCGGGAAGACAGTAAATTTGGAGAAATGCTTTATCGTTTCATGCTTCAGGATGATCTGGTTTCCGGAAAAGAAACTGCAATGCTTCTTTATGAGCAAGGCGTATTGGATGCAGAGGATGATGAGGACTATGCAAAGCTGCTTTCAGGCGGAATGTCTGCATATGACTTTTTTACCACAAAGATTTCAAAACTGGAGATCACACCGGGGATGCTTGCTCTGGAACCCTGTAGTGCAAGTGCGATCGTTACAGATCCGGAAAATGGAGATGTGCTTGCCTGTGTAACCTATCCGGGGTTTGATAATAACCGATTGACCAATACCATTGATTCGGAATATTACAGCAAACTATTAAATGACAATTCCAGACCAATGTATAGTCGTGCGACACAGGAACGTACTGCACCTGGGTCTACTTTTAAACCATTGTCAGCCTTGGCAGGTCTTTGTGAAGGTGTGATCACGGCAAATGGAACGATTAGCTGTACCGGCGTTTATACAAAAGTCAGTGATCATCCAAAATGCTGGATATTTACCCAGAGCGGCGGCGCTCACGGGTCAGAAAATGTCATTGATGCGATCAAAGATTCCTGTAACTGTTATTTCTATGAAGTCGGATACCGTCTGGGAACCAGCGGAAATGGTCTTTCGAATGACCTGGGACTTGAAAAACTGGCAAAATATGCGGAAATGTTTGGCTTGGGAGAAAAGTCCGGACTTGAGACGGAAGAAAGCGATCCACAGATTTCTGATAAGCTGATCGTTCCGTCAGCTATTGGCCAGGGAAGTCATAACTATACAGTTTCACAGCTGGCACGTTATGTGACAACGATTGCCAATAGCGGCACCTGCTACAACCTGTCACTGTTAAATAAAATGACGGATTCTTCTGGAAATTTAGTTGAAGAATATGGTTCCACGGTGTATAATAAACTGGATGTACCGCAGGAATATCTTCATACAATTCAAAAAGGTATGAGCGAATATGCCATGAATTCTTCAGTGATCAACAAGGTGCCCGTTTCCAGTGCCGGTAAAACGGGAACTGCAGAACAGTCTGTAAATCATCCGAACCATGCGTTATTTATTGGATATGCACCATTTGAAGATCCGGAGATTGCAGTTACAGTCAGAATTGCAAATGGTTATACATCAGCGAATGCTGCATCGATCGCAGCAGATGTTTATAAATATTATTTTAACCTTGAAGAGGAAGAAGAATTATTAAGCGGAGAAGCAACTTCCGCTGAAGGTACAGTAATTGGAGAGTAACAAGGAGAGTTATGGAACAGGCAGTTGTAATCAAAAGTAACCGACACGGTCTGACCGTTGTTTTAGATCCTGAGATGGAATTTGAAACCTTGCGGCATATATTGGCAGAAAAATTTGCCGAATCAAGAAACTTCTTTAAAGGAGCAGAATTCGCGATTGCATTTGAAGGAAGAACATTGTCACAGGAAGAACAATTGATTCTGATTCAGGAAATGGTCACCAATGCGGGCATCAAGGTTCCATGTATTGTAGATACAGATGCTGCGAAAGAAGCGATCATGAAACAGACATTGGAACAGACAAAAACATCTCAGGAGATTATGGGAACCGGAGACGGAAAATTTTATAAAGGTACCCTTCGTTCTGGACAGGTTCTGGAGTCTGAGACCAGTATTATTATCCTGGGAGATGTAAATCCGGGAGCTACCGTAGTATCAAAGGGAAATGTGATTGTTCTTGGAACCTTAAAGGGAAGCATTTATGTAGGTGCTGCCGGAAATGAAAATACCTTTGTGGCTGCATTATCTATGGATCCAATGCAGATACGTATCGCAGATTATATTGCAAGAAATTCTGATAGTCCTGAAAAGAAGGACAAGAAGAAATTCCTGAAGAAAAAAGATCTTCAGGATGAGCAGCCGATGATCGCATATGTGGATGCTGGAAATATATATATTGAACCAATTACAAAAGAAGTTTTAGCAGATATTAATATATAGACCGATGGAGGAGTAAAAAATGAGTGAAGTAATTGTAATCACATCTGGAAAAGGTGGCGTAGGAAAGACAACTACTACTGCAAACTTAGGTACTGGGCTTGCAAAATTAAACAAAAAAGTGGTAATGATCGATACTGATATCGGACTTCGTAACTTAGACGTTGTTATGGGACTTGAAAATCGCATCGTATATAATCTTGTAGATGTTGTTGAAGGAAATTGCCGTATCAAACAGGCTTTGATCAAAGATAAAAGATATCCAAACTTATGTCTGCTTCCGTCAGCACAGACAAGAGATAAAAACTCTGTAACACCGGAACAGATGGTTAAATTAATTGAAGAATTAAAAGAAGATTTTGATTACATATTGTTGGATTGTCCGGCTGGTATTGAACAGGGCTTTAAAAATGCGATCGCAGCAGCAGATCGTGCACTGATCGTAACAACACCGGAAGTATCACCAGTACGTGATGCAGACCGTATCATTGGTCTTTTGGAAGCAAATGACATTCATAAAATCGACTTGATCGTAAACCGTCTCCGCATGGATATGGTAAAACGTGGTGATATGATGTCTATCGAAGATGTGATTGAAATCCTTGCAATCGATCTGATCGGAGCGGTACCGGATGACGACAGCATCGTTGTTTCTACAAACCAGGGCGAACCTTGTGTAGGTGATGATTCCCTGGCTGGACAGGCGTATATGAACATCTGTAAACGTGTGATGGGTGAAGATATTCCAATGTTAAATCTTGATGTAAAAGAAGGTTTCTTTAAGAAACTTTCGAAACTGTTTAAATAGAGGGGGTAAAATCATGGCTTTATTAGATTTTTTTAAGAAAAAATCCTCTGGAAGTATGGCGAAAGACCGTTTAAAACTTGTTTTGGTCTCAGACCGCGCAAATTGCTCACCGGAGATCATGGAAGCAATCAAAAATGATATTATAAAAGTAATTTCTAAATATATGGAAATTGATTGTGCAGGTTTGGATATTCAGATCACACAGACAGAATCTGAAACATCAAACGGATCCGTTCCGGCACTCTGCGCGAATATTCCAATTCTGGATATGAAACAGCGTAAAAATTAAGGAGATCTATGTTTAAACAGTACCAGTTTCGTAATTATCGGATAAAACTAGTGATTTTGGTTTATTTACTGACGACCATCGGCATTCTTGTAATCGGAAGCGCGGAAAAAAGTTATCAAAGTCAGCAAATTCTAGGATTGGTGCTGGGGTCGGCTGCAATGTTAGTATGCTCACTGATCGATTATAATATTTTTATGAATCTTCATTGGGGAGTATACCTGTTTAATCTGCTTCTTTTAATCATTGTATTATCACCCTTGGGGAAAGAAGTAAATGGAGCGCAGAGATGGATTGATTTGAAAATTTTTCAAATTCAGCCATCCGAGCTTGCAAAGATTTTATTGATCCTGTTTTTTGCCAGATTTTTTTCAGACAACCATGATAAGATTAATGAGCCAAAAACAATTTTGGCCTCTTTGATCCTGTTTGGAATACCGGCGGTTCTGATTTTAAAAGAGCCGGATCTTTCTACAACGATTACAATTTCTTTGGTATTTTGTGCATTGATCTTTGTTACAGGATTTAGTTACCGTTATATAGCTGCAATGCTGGCTGTCATCGTTCCAAGTGTTTTGGTCTTTTTGGGTTATGTTATGAGAGAAGATCAGAAATTGCTGGAAGGTTATCAAAGGGATCGTATTATGGCATGGTTAAATCCTGCTAAATATGCAGATAAGGCATATCAACAGCAAAATTCAATCATGGCCATCGGCTCCGGTCAGCTAACCGGTAAGGGATTAAACAATACAGCAGTTGCCTCTGTAAAAAATGCAGATTACATCGTGGAACCACAGACGGATTTCGTTTTTGCGGTAGCTGGTGAAGAACTTGGATTTATTGGAACTGTTACGATCATTTTATTGTTGCTGTTGATCGTGATCGAAATTATTATGATAGGCAGAAATGCGAAAGATTTAGCAGGAAATCTGATCTGTTGCGGCGTTGCAGCCTGGATTGGATTTCAGGGCTTTATCAATATATGTGTAGCAACCGGACTGATGCCAAATACCGGGGTTCCATTACCTTTTGTCAGCTATGGTCTAACTTCTCTGGCCTCGCTGTATATTGCAATCGGAATCGTATTGAATGTTGGTCTGCAGCCGCGAAAATATTAGAGAAGGGAGAGTATTCGTTATGAATATTGGTTTAATCGCTCATGATGCAAAAAAGAAGCTGATGCAGAATTTTTGTATCGCATATAGGGGAATTTTGTGTAAAAATGAACTCTATGCAACAGGAACCACGGGGAGACTGATCGAGGAGGTTGCAAATCTGAATATTCACAAATACCTTGCTGGTCATCTTGGGGGAGAGCAGCAGTTATGTGCACAGATTGAACATAACCAGATTGACCTTGTCATTTTTTTGCGTGATGCACAGAAACCAAAGTCACATGAACCGGATGTTAATAATGTCGTTCGCCTTTGTGATGTGCATAACATTCCGCTTGCAACAAATTTGGCTACTGCTGAATTATTGATCAAATCACTTGACAGAGGAGATTTAGAGTGGCGTGAAATGTATAAATAAAGTGGGAAAACAAATTTTAGCCGTGTCTTTATGCACGGCTTTGGCTTTATCTTCAGCCGGATGTTCAGGAAAAGCATATATCAGTGATGCCTATGATCTGAATAGTGATATCTATGGATTGGTCAGTGAAGAAGTTACGGAAAATGCAGGTCATTTGATGGGACAATCCGTCTGCATCGCAAATGAAGAAATTGACCAGCCGGAGGTAGATATGTCTCTTGCGGAAAGCGCTGGTTTGTTCAATATTACAGATCATGAGACGCTGTATGCAAAATATGTACATGAAAAGTTGTATCCTGCGAGTACAACAAAGATCCTGACGGCATACGTCACACTATACTATGCAAATCTGGATGATATTGTAACAATCACATCAGATCATATCGCATTAGAAAGCGGATCCAGTCACTGTGGTTTAAAAGTGGGTGACCAGGTTTCCGTGCGGACACTTCTTTACGGATTGCTTTTGAAATCGGCCAATGATGCGGCGAATGCACTGGCGGATCATATTTCAGGCAGTACGGAAATGTTTGCAGAATTAATGAACCAGGAAGCGATGCTTCTGGGAGCCTCAAACAGCCATTTTGTAAATGCACATGGTCTGCATGATGACGAGCACTATACCACGGTTTATGATCTTTATCTGATTTTTCAGGCAGCACTGCAAAATGAAACATTTCGTGAAATAGCAGGATCTGTCTCATATCAGGCTTCTTATCTGGATGCAAAAGGAAATCCGGTTACGGTTCAATGGAATAATACTATGCAGTATTTTACACGCAATAAAATACCACCGGAGGGGATAACTGTACTGGCAGGAAAAACCGGTACGACTTCTAAAGCTCTTTCCTGTCTGGTTCTTTTGTCAGAAAATCTGGAAGGGAAAGAATATATTTCTATTATTCTGAAGTCCAGGGATCGCGGCGTGTTATATGAAGAAATGAATGATTTATTGGAAGAAATCAACAAATAGACATTGTATTTTGGATATTTTTGTAGTATAATTTACAATCATAACAGGCAAACCTAAGGAGGACATACAAATGGTACAGTTAATCGTAGGAGAAAAGGGAAAAGGAAAAACAAAATATCTGTTAGATAAGGTAAACGCTGAAGTAAAAGAGGCAGAAGGGAATATCGTATATCTGGATAAAAGTTCAAAAAATATGCATGAACTTGACAATAAAGTTCGTTTGATTAATGTTTCAGAATATCCTGTAAAAAATGCAGATCAGTTTTTAGGATTTATTTGCGGCGTGTGCTCACAGGATTATGATTTACAGACAATGTACGTGGATAGTTTTATGAAAGTTGCTGGTTTAGAAGACGCTGACATCACAGAAACTGTTCTTGCGATGGATGCTATCGGAAAACAGTTTAATGTAAATTTTGTTGTTAGTGTATCAGCAGATAAGAGCAAACTGTCAGATCAGATGAAGGAAAAAGTGATCTTTTCCTGCTAATCGATTCTGGACGGATACATATTAAGCATGAAAAAAGGGTACTCTTTCCGGAGAGTATCCTTTCGTTTCTGAGGGGTTATTTTGAGTAAAAAGAAAAAATCGAAAGTAGTAAAGTATAAAAAACCGTTTAATATCGCGAATCTGTTTTTTGGCGCGATTTTAGTTTATATGATCATATATTTGTATATGTTTCTAAGCAGTGTACATATTTCCGGTTATGAAGTAATTGCCGGAAGTCTTGCCACTGACAAACAATTTACAGGACTGATATTGCGGAGTGAAGAAACTTTTTTTGCATCGACGGCAGGCTACATTGATTATTATGCCGCGGAAGGAACAAAGGTTTCCAATGCATCTGTGGTATATTCTGTTGACGAAAGTGGCAGAATGTCCGAATATTTACAAGAAAATTCAGATGAAATCAGCTTCACATCTGAAAATCTGGCTTCCTTAAAAAGCGATATCAGCACATTTTGCAGCAACTATGAAAATTATGAGTTTTCAAAAGTATATGATTTTCACGATTCCATGAACGGAACAATTCTGGAATTGTCTAATCAGACGCTTTTGAAACAATTAGAGGAACTGGATGCAGAAGCAGCAGGATCCTTTCAACGTGTTTTTGCGGAAAAAAGCGGTATCATCGAATACAATCTGGATGGGATGGAAGAGGTTACTGTGGATACGATTACGGAAGATATGTTCCAGGAAAGCAGTTATCAGGCTCAGAATCTGCGAAATACGGAATTGATCAGTGCAGGAGATCCGGTGTATAAACTGATCACGGATGAAAACTGGACAGTCGTCATTCCAATGTCGTCAGAGCAGATCAAGGAGATTGCTTATACAGAAAAGACGGATGAGGAAGGCAATGTTGAAGAAGTCCAGCGTTCTGTTATAGAAGTAAAATTTCTAAAGGATAATACAACGGCTTGGGGGTATATTAGCCTTCTTAGCAAAAATGGAAAACAATATATGCAATTGGATTTTAAAACATCCATGATCCGTTTTGCATCTGACCGTTATATTGACATTCAGTTTCTGGTTGAAGACACCAGCGGTTTAAAAATTCCATCATCAGCGATCACTACAAAAGAGTTTTTTGTGATTCCGGAAGAATATATTATGACCGGAGGAGAGGATGACAAAGAGGGATTTCTGGCAGAAACCTTTGATGAGGATGGTCATGTAAAACAGACCTTTGTGTCACCGACGTTTTATTCAATTTCAGATGGAATGGTCTATATTGATCCGAAACAGGGTAGCTTTACGGCAAATGAAGCTTATATTAAGGAAGGTGACCGCATCATTGCCCCTGACAGCAATGATATTTATCAGGTAGGAAAAACCGCAGAATTGGAAGGTGTCTACTGTATCAATCAGGGATATACGCAATTTAGAAAAATTAAGGTACTGTATGCAAATGAAGAATATTCGATCGTGGAAGAAGGCACTACTTTTGGTCTTACGATTTATGATCGAATCGTATTAAATGCAGAAGCAGTCGAAGAGGAGCAGGTGATTTATTAATGGAATTTATCAGTAAAAATCTGGCTGCAGTTGAAAAAAATATTTGTGCAGCATGTGAGAGAGCCGGACGTGACCGAAGTGAGGTTACACTGATCGCTGTAAGTAAGACAAAACCTGTAGAAATGCTGGAAGCATGTATTCAGGAAGGAATTTCAGTCTTTGGAGAAAATAAGGTGCAGGAATTGTGTGAAAAATATGAAGTACTTCCCAAAGATCTTCATTGGCATATGATCGGACATCTGCAGCGCAATAAGGTAAAATATGTGATTGACAAGGCCGAATTGATCCATTCGGTAGATTCGCTTCGTCTGGCAGAAACGATCAGTCAGGAGGCGCAGAAAAAGAGAATTACAGCCCGAATTCTGATTGAGGTTAATGTTGCCCAGGAAGAGTCGAAATTTGGTCTGAAAGCGGAAGAAACAGAGCTGCTGATCCGTCAGATCGCCCAGCTTCCAAACATTTCTATCGAAGGATTGATGACCATAGCGCCATATACTGAGGTTCCGGAAGAAAATAGACCTATATTTCGTATCTTAAGAAAATTAGCTGTTGACATTGCACACAAAAACATTGATAATGTTTCTATGAGTATTCTGTCAATGGGTATGACGGGAGATTATGAGGTAGCAATCGAAGAGGGGGCTACCATGGTGCGCGTTGGAACCGGAATTTTTGGAGAACGTGACTATAAAAATAATTAGTTGAGGTGAAAGTCATGGGTGTTTTTGATAAATTTTTAGACATTATGAAGCTTGATGAAGATGACGAATTTGATGAATTTGACGAATTTGATGAGGATGAAGAAGAGGAAACTCCGAAAAGAAGTTTCTTCCGAAAAAAAGAAAAAGATTATGATTACGATTTAGAGGATGATGATGTTCCTGATGCTAAGACAGTGACAAAGTCGATATCTAAAGTTACTCCAATCACCAGAAAACGTAGTGGTGGAAGTTCTATGGAAGTTTGCGTGATCAAACCAACAACATTTGAAGATGCAAGAGAAGTTACAGAAACATTGCTTTCCGGAAGAGCTGTTGTATTAAATTTTGAAGGAATGGATGTTGATCTTGCACAAAGAATCATCGACTATACTTCCGGTACCTGTGTAGCGATTGAAGGAAATTTGAGAAAAATTTCAAATTATATTTTTATCGTGACACCGAAAACTGTAGATATTAGCGGTGATTTACAGGATTTAATGGCGGAAGCTTCTTTCGAAGTTCCGGGCATTAAAACAGATTTTTAAGAATAGAAAATCAAGAAGCACCGAGGCGATTGTTGTTTCGGTGCTTTTTTTATGAGGAAGAATATGGAACGTTTAGATGTAAAAAAGGATAATCAATTTTGTTATTCTATTCGATTTGAAAAGGATTTTTCGGCTCTTGGGGAGGAAATTGCTTCTCTGGGATATCAAAATCAGAAATTTTGTATTGTCACAGATTCAAATATAGCACCACTTTATCTGGAAACTGTGAAAAAGGTTCTTCAGAAAAATTTTGACCATATTTTTGAATTTATCATTCCGGCAGGTGAAGAAAACAAAACGCTGGATCAGATCAGAAGACTGTATGAATATCTGATCCTTCACCATTTTGAACGGAAAGATTGTCTGATCGCACTTGGAGGTGGCGTTATCGGCGATATGACCGGCTATTGTGCTGCCACTTATCTTCGCGGAATTGATTTTATTCAGGTGCCGACAACCCTGCTTTCCCAGGTAGACAGCAGTATTGGCGGAAAGACGGGGGTGGATTTTGACAGCTATAAAAATATGGTGGGAGCATTTCACATGCCTCGTTTGGTCTATATGAGCCTCTCAGCCTTAAATACACTGCCTGATGATCAATTTTCCTGTGGGATGGGTGAAATTTTAAAACATGGATTGATTAAAAATCTGGAATATTTCGACTGGTGTATCTCACATGCAGATCAGATCAAAGAACGTGATTATGAAACACTATTGACAATGATCAAGGAAAGCTGCAAGATCAAAAGAGACGTTGTAGAAAAAGATCCAAAGGAAATGGGAGAACGTGCACTGCTGAATTTTGGACATACACTGGGACATGCAGTGGAAAAACTAAAAAATTTCGAAATGCTTCATGGTCAGTGTGTAGCCATCGGCTGTGTGGCTGCGATGAAGCTTGCAGTGATGAAGGGATTGATCCCAGAAGAGGAACTTTTGCGTGCAGAAGCTTGTTTTTCGGCATTTGGACTGCCAATCCGTGTTAGTGGCATTACGGCTGATGAAATCGTAAAAATATCAAAATCTGATAAAAAAATGGAAGATGGAAAGATCAAATTTGTTCTTCTAAAAAAACTTGGAAATGCTTATGTAGATAGAACGATCAGTGATCAAGAACTGGTTTCTGCATGTGCGTATATTCTTCAATAAACTAATGCAGGAGTGAATTTATGAAAAAAAATTTAACATTCAAAAGAGTATGGATCGCACTGGTATCTTTTTTGCTTCTTGTGATCGCTGATCAGTGGACAAAATCTCTGGCGGTGGCACATTTAAAGGATCAGGCGTCTTTTGTGATCATTCCCGGCGTTTTTCAACTTCATTATCTGGAAAACCGGGGAGCGGCCTTTGGAATCATGCAGGGACAGCAGACGTTTTTTATAATCATGGCTGCGGTGGCATTGATTGCAATCTGTTATATTTATTTTAAAATGCCATGGTCCAAACGTTTTCATCCAATCAGGATCATTGGACTGATGATTGGAGCCGGAGCAGTCGGAAATCTGATCGATCGCATTGTATTGGGCTATGTGGTAGATTTTTTCTACTTTGAACTGATTAATTTCCCAATTTTTAATGTGGCGGATATCTATGTGACCGCTGCAACGATCGTTCTGGCAGTTTTGATTATTTTTTATTATAAAGAAAATGAATTTGATTGTCTTTTTCCGAAAAAGGAGAAAAAATAATGGAAAACGATTATTTGGTAATCCAGGAAGGTCAGCAGATGCGGCTTGATAAATATCTTGCGGAACAATTTCCGGAACAGACGAGATCTTATCTGCAAAAACTGATCAAAGTGGGAAATGTTCTGGTAAATGGAAAATCTGTCAAAAGCGGTTATCAGTTATCGGTCAATGACGAAATCCAGCTTCAGATCCCGGAAACCAAAGAACTGGATGTCGAACCGCAGAAAATGGATTTGGATATTGTTTATGAAGATGATGATGTGATTTTGATCAATAAACCGAAGGGAATGGTTGTACATCCTGCGCCGGGTCATACAAAGGATACGCTGGTCAATGGACTTTTGTATCATTGTAAAGATCATCTTTCCGGGATCAATGGCATAGCCAGACCCGGAATCGTACATCGGATTGACAGAGATACAACCGGAATACTGATCGTTTGCAAAAATGATCTGTCACACAACAGTATAGCGGCCCAGTTGAAGGAACATTCCATTACACGTAGATATCGTGCGCTGGTTCATGGAAACTTAAAAGATGACAAAGGAACTGTTGAAGGTCCGATCGGGAGACATCCGGTAGACCGTAAAAAAATGGCGATCAACGAGCGAAACGGTAAACCTGCCGTGACACATTATACGGTTTTGGAACGTTTTGGAAACTATACCTATATTGAGTGCGAGTTAGAAACCGGACGAACCCATCAGATCCGTGTTCATATGGCCTCCATCGGACATCCGTTGGTGGGAGATGAGGTTTACGGACCGGCAAAATGTCCATGGAAACTGCAGGGACAATGTCTGCATGCCATGGTGCTTGGTTTTGTACATCCAAGAACAGGAGCATATATGGAATTTTCAGCAGATCTTCCGGAATATTTTAGTGGATTGTTAAAAAAATTGCAGACATCTTTTCAATAAAACATGTTTGTGATACAATTAAATTATGTAAAAAAAACTGCATAAGGGGGAATCTACATGACGACAAAAACAATTATAACTCTGGGTAGACAGTTTGGCAGCGGAGGTCGTGCCGTAGGAAAGAAACTTGCTGAAGATTTAGGCATCCCGTATTACGATAAGGAAATTTTATCAAGGGCTGCAAAAGAAAGCGGTATTTGTGAATCTTTATTTGAAAATCACGATGAAAAACCGACAAACAGTTTTTTGTACTCCCTTGTCATGGATACTTATTCCGCAGGATATGCTGCAATGGGAATGCCGGAAATGCCTTTGGGGCAGAAAGTTTTCTTGGCCCAGTTTGATACGATTAAGAAAATTGCTGAAGAAGGACCGTGTGTAATCGTCGGACGATGTGCGGATTATGCATTGGAAGATTTGGACAATGTAGTCAGTGTCTTTGTACATGCACCATTGGAAAAACGTGCAGCACGAATTGCAGAATATGAAAACATTGATCTGGCAGCAGCTAAAAAAATGGCACTGCAAAATGATAAGAAACGTGCAAGTTATTATAACTATTATTCTGATAAAAAATGGGGCGATGCAACGACCTACGATTTAAGTATCAATACCGGCAAGGTAGGTATTTATGGGGCAGTTGAAATGATTAAAAATTACGTGATCATGAAGGAAACACGTTTAAATTTACAGGATTAAATGCAAAAGGGGCAGGATCATCACGGATCCAGCCCCTTTTGCAACGAAGTGATTTCGGATAAATCCTTAAGTCCAATTGGCCGATATAGTCTTTGGTCCTATGGATTAAAAGTATAAAAGAGACAAAGGTATGAAATTACCAAGAGTCTCTTTTTTTGTACGCTTTTGTTCGAAAATTTGTTCGATTACCCTATTGACAAACGTGTGTTCGTTGGATATAATCTAGATATAGAACAGATGTTTGGAACGGTTGTTCGGGAGGGAAGAAGATGAATAGCAAGAGAGTACAAATGAAAAAATCTAGTAAAAGAAATATCAGAAAATCCAGAAAACATATTTATAAATTATTTGCAACATGCATTGTTATGATGCTGCTAATCATTGGCAGTTCATCGATTTTGACAAAGGCATCTGATACGGAGACATCACAGGAAGTATATTATAAATATTATACACAGATTGAAATTCAGCATGGCGACTCATTATGGGAAATCGCCGGAAAATATATGGAAAATGGTTCTTATGCATCACGTAAAGAATATATGGAGGAAGTGATCGAGTTAAACCAGCTTTCCAGTACCAAAATTATTAAAGGTCAGCATTTGATCGTTCCATATTTTGAAAATACCTATAAGTAAACCTTTGAATAGGTTTCCGATGTTTCAGCTGCAGATGAGCAATCGCATCGAAGAAATCCCTCAAGTCTTTCGGTTTTGTTTATGAGAAAAAAGGCTTGGAGGGATTTTTTTTAGGGAAAATAAGACGGTCAATACCACCAGGAAGTAAGATCTATGTGATTTCCCACTCGATCTATTCGCAAAACATGTGTTTGTGGAATAGATGTATGGTGCGAAAAGAAATCATTTTTCCTCTCATATTCTGTTTGTTCCATGAAAAAAGACCTGAAATCAGGTCTTTCGCATTATCTTGTAAAAAAGCTGATCAATCCTTTTAAGATGGTATCCAATTTGGTGATGGATGCTTCTAATCCTTTGATTGTTTTATCGTTGATTTTTCCATCATAGATTGCCTGAATGTATTTTTCAACTTGCCGGCAATCCGATTTTAATTCCCATTTTGAAGTTAGATCAAATCGATAATTTCGATCATTCATAGTTTCTTTTGCTTGATCTACCAGTGTTTGCCCTTGAACAAGTAAAATTTTTACTTCAGGCGGTAAATGATTTTGTTTTGAAAAATTGCTCATAATATCCGCTCTTTATTTCTTTTTTGTAAAGCTTGATTTTTTGTTTGGATCTGTCATCTTCTGCACCAGATTTTGTTTTTTCTTCATTGTAAGCTGTGGATTTTTAAAGATTTTAAATGCAGACCAATAAAACATACAGCCAAGGATTAAAAGAACTGCAACACAGGCATTATTTGCGGCTTTTGTCAGGTACATCCATCCTGCAACAAATATCCAAAAAGTTCCCAATCCTAAATTTACATATACACGACTCATTTGTTACATCTCCTCAATTACTTTATTATTAATTTATCTGAAAGCATTTGCTTCTCATTTGATTTAAAGATATGGTGTTCCGGGAATTTCCGGATAACTTCCCATACTGATCAGTAATTCTAATCCCACTTGACGGGCTTCTAATACAGCTTCTTTGACTGCTGCTGCTTCTCCTGAAAGAGCCAGAATTACTTCATTTGAATGGCTTGTACCGATACTTGGTGTCATATAACTGATAATTTCAACATCTGCTGCCTTTACCGCATGATCGCCCATAACAAGGCCGATTGCAGCTGGAGAACCTGCCATAAAGCCAAACGCTTTGCCGGGTTTTGCTCCAAATGCCTTTACCAGAACATCCCCTGCATTGGCTGAAAAAGCAAATTCCAGATGTCCTGACTGACTGATATAGACTTCTCCAGCATTGCGATTTGTCAATTCTAAGGCAAGTTCTATCGCATGACGTACATCCGATACGTCACGCCCACCGATCACAATATAGTTACCATGTCCGCCCCATCCTTTGGTATCTCTTGGAAGATCAAAGGATAACAGTTCTGTATTTGTTGCCTTTATGGCATCGTCCATGGCGGTCAGCTGACCGGCAGCACCTGTACGAGAACTAAAAAGTCCTAATACACGATATTCTGTTCCAATATTCATCTTATTTAAGAGATTTTCATCAATACCGGATATTACCAGTCCGATCGTATCCAGCACTGCGGTTCCTACAAATTCTGTACGACTGCAATGCATGCTGATCTTGTTTATGTCTATCATATTTAATCCTCAAAATCTGTGATAGTGTATATTTTATGTTGCTTCGTTCGAATCATAACGTTCAAAGCTTATATACATAGACATTATATCATGATGCGAAATTTTTATAAAGCCTATTTGCAAACTTATCCGGAAAAAGATATAATAAATATGAGATTTTACTACATTTGGAGATACTTATGGAAAATGAAAAGAAAAGTTATCATGAACAATTAAGCATAGAAAATACATTAAAACTGAGGGAACTCCTAAAGCGTCTTCCGCCCTATGTAACAGAGTATTTTCGTGCCATAGAGCCGACAACGAGTACAAAAACAAGGATTTCCTATGCCTATGATCTGATTGTTTTTTTCAGATTTCTGGTAGACAACAATCCTGTTTATCATAACTATAAGCCAAAAGATTTTAAAGTATCCGATCTGGATCTTTTGCAGGCAGTCGATCTGGAAGAATATATGGAATATCTGAAGGTATATCAGGATGAAAACGAGAATTTTATCAGTAACGGGGAACGCGGGCTCAAAAGGAAAATGTCTGCTCTACGAAGCTTTTATCTATATTTTTACAAGCGTGAAATGATTAAAACAAATCCTACGTTGTTGGTAGATATGCCGAAATTACATGACAAAGAGATCATTCGTCTAGATCCGGATGAAACAGCACTTCTTTTGGATTTTATTGAAAAAGGCGGCGAAAATCTGACCGGACAGCAAAAAGTATATTATGAGAAAACCAAACAACGGGATCTTGCCATTGTAACATTATTGCTGGGGACAGGCATCCGTGTATCTGAATGCGTGGGACTTGATCTGGAGGATGTAGATTTTCGAAATTATGGAATCAAAGTTGTTCGCAAAGGTGGATCGGAAATGATCATTTATTTTGGAGATGAGGTTGCCAATGCATTGATGGATTACATCGAAGGGGATCGTCAGGCAGTTACACCTGTTGCCGGACATGAACACGCACTCTTCCTTTCTACCCAGCGAAAGCGTATCGGTGTCAGGGCTGTTGAAAACCTGGTAAAAAAATATGCAAAACAGGTAACTCCCTTAAAGAAAATTACTCCGCATAAACTAAGAAGTACCTATGGAACCTCCTTGTATCAGGAAACGGGGGATATTTATCTTGTGGCCGATGTTTTGGGCCATAAAGATGTCAATACGACAAAAAAGCATTATGCTTCCGTTGGAGACAGCAGACGTCGATCCGCAGCAAAACATGTGAAATTAAGGGAAAGTTAACATAAAAATATTATGTTAATTACAGCAAAAAGGACAGGTAAATTACCTGTCCTCATTTGTTATTTATGCTTTGATTGCCCACCGCATTTTGGTGGATTTTGCACGTGGATTTCGATTGCACTCTTCTGCTGATGGACGAATCACATCTTTTGAGATTTCACTGAAAATACCAGCTTTATAGAAATCTTTAAATGCTTTTTTTACCAGTCGATCTTCTCCTGAGTGAAAGGTAAGAATTGCTGCACGTCCTCCCGGTGCCATGACATCAGGGAGTTTCTCTAAAAAGCTATATAGCACCTCAAATTCACTGTTTACATCAATGCGAAGTGCCTGGAACGTTCTGGCACAGGCCTTTTTCACAGCTTCCTTTTGTTCTTTTTCAGGGAGGAAACGAAGGGCACGTTCGATCACATCCCGAAGATCTGTCGTGGTTTTGATACCACCGGATTTTTTCTTTTTTAAGATTTCCTCTGCGATTTCCTCTGCATAGGGCTCATCAGAATTTTCTACCAGCATTCCTACGATTTCTTCATAATCCATGGTCTGAAGTCTGTCAGCTGCAGATTCTCCTTTTTCTGGATTTAATCGAAGATCCAAAGGTCCTTCTGCCTTATAAGTAAATCCTCTCTCCGGATTGTCTATCTGCATAGATGAAACGCCTAAATCAGCTAAAATGAAGTCAAACTTTCCGGCTTCTGCCGCAACCTCATCAATATTGGCAAAATTAATCTGTTTGATTGTTAAAATTTCAGGACCAAATCCTCTGGAAGCCAAACGTTCTCTAGTCTTTACGATTTCTATCGGGTCAACATCCAAGGCATACAAGTGTCCCTCACCTTTAAGGCATTTCAACATTTCAGTGGAATGACCGCCATAACCGAGGGTTGCATCCAATCCTTTTTGTCCCGGCTGAATCTGTAGAAAATCAAGAATTTCCTGCACCATGATCGAAATATGCATTCCGGCAGGTGTACTGCCCTTACTGATAACCTTCTCGATGGTATCCGCATACTTCTCCGGATTTTGTTCTTTATATTTTTCACTGAATTTCTTAGGATGTGTCCCCTTATATCTCACACGACGTACGTGTTTTACTTCATGATTATTTTCCATATTTTAGAATCCTGTACCTGTTTATACATTGTAATTAATGATGGAATAAACGGATGCCTGTAAATGCCATAGCCATATCGTATTTGTTACAGCATTCGATGACAAGATCATCTCGTACAGATCCGCCCGGCTGTGCAATGTATTTTACACCGCTTTTTTTCGCTCTTTCAATATTGTCCGGGAATGGGAAAAATGCATCCGATCCGAGAGTAACATTGGTATTTCCATCCAGCCATGCTCTTTTTGCTTCTTTTGTAAATACTTCAGGTTTTACCTTAAAACGTTTCTGCCATTCACCTTCAGCCAATACATCTTCATATTCATCACCAATATAAACATCGATGGCATTATCTCTTTCAGCACGACCTAAAGTATCTAAAAATTGTAAGTCGAGAACCTGTGGAGCCTGACGTAAATACCAGTTATCCGCTTTCTGTCCCGCAAGTCTTGTACAATGTACACGAGACTGCTGTCCGGCACCAATACCGATCGCCTGACCGCCTTTTACGTAACATACGGAATTTGATTGTGTATATTTTAAAGTGATCAGAGAAATCTTAAGATCGATCAGTGCTTCTTCCGGAATTTCTTTATTTTCTGTAACAATATTTGCAAATAATTCATCATTGATATTCAGTTCATTTCTTCCCTGTTCAAAGGTAATTCCATAAACCTGTTTTCTTTCAATCTGTTCCGGAACATAGGATGGATCGATCTGAATCACATTATAATTTCCTTTTTTCTTTAAAGAAAGAATTTCCAGAGCTTCTTCTGTATATCCTGGAGCGATGACGCCATCAGATACTTCTCTTTTGATCAATTTTGCAGTATCTGCATCACAAACATCTGATAATGCAATGAAATCACCAAAAGAAGACATTCGGTCTGCACCTCTGGCTCTTGCATAGGCACAGGCAAGCGGTGATAATTCTCCGAGATCGTCTACCCAGTAAATCTTAGCCAATGTTTCGGTTAATGGAAGACCTACAGC
>CAZLQJ010000013.1:0-29673 GCA_964561705.1 uncultured Lachnoclostridium sp.
CTTCTGGGTAATCCGTATGGTATTCTCAGGTTACGAGCAGACGGGAAAATGCCCGTTCCACCATGTATTGATCCATGGTCTGGTGCGTGACTCTCAGGGACGTAAGATGAGTAAATCCCTTGGAAATGGTATTGATCCGCTGGAAGTGATCGATCAGTACGGTGCAGATGCCCTTCGTCTGACATTGATCACAGGAAATGCACCGGGGAACGATATGCGTTTCTACTGGGAAAGAGTAGAAGCTTCCAGAAACTTTGCAAATAAGATCTGGAATGCATCCCGTTTCATCATGATGAACGAAGAAGGCCGTGAGGTTCCGGAAAATATGGATCCGTCCGCATTGACCAGTGCAGATAAATGGATCTTGTCCAAGGTAAATCAGCTTGCAAAAGATGTTACCGTAAACATGGATAAATTTGAACTTGGTATCGCAGTTCAGAAAATTTATGATTTCATTTGGGAAGAATTCTGCGACTGGTATATTGAAATGGTAAAACCGCGTCTTTACAATGATGAAGATGAGACCAAGATGGCAGCACTTTGGACATTAAAGACAGTTCTGAAGAATGCATTGAAACTGCTTCATCCATATATGCCATTTATCACAGAAGAAATTTTCTGTAATCTGTGTGAGGAAGAGTCCATTATGATTTCTCAGTGGCCGGAATATACAGAAGAATGGAATTTCAAAGAAGATGAGTTCGTTGTTGAAACCATTAAAGAAGCAGTTCGTGCGATCCGTAATGTGCGTACCAGCATGAATGTTCCGCCAAGCAAAAAGGCGAAAGTATTTGTGGTATCAGAGAACGAAAAATTAAGAAAGATTTTCGAAAATGGTCACATTTTCTTCGGAAGTTTGGGCTATGCTAGTGAGGTTGCTGTACAGAGTGATAAAACAGGCATTGCAGAAGATGCAGTTTCCGCAATGATTCCGGAAATTGAAATCTGTATGCCATTTGCAGAACTTGTAGATATTGAGAAAGAGATTGAACGACTGAAAAAAGAAGAAGATCGTCTTTCTAAAGAACTTGCACGAGTAAATGGAATGCTTAGCAATGAGAAATTCGTAAGCAAAGCTCCACAGAGCAAGATTGATGAAGAAAAAGAAAAACTTGCAAAATATACACAGATGATGGAGCAGGTAAAAATGAGACTTTCTCAGCTGGCATAGTGTGGGGATTTTTCCCCAGCTGGAGGAGATTTTATGAAAAAAAAGTTTAGGATGGCGGCAGGGTTTATCTCTGCCCCTTTTCGTAAGGCCGGCAATTTTATTACCAGGCCTTTTCGGGCATTTTATGCCAAACATGAAGAGAAGTTAAAAAAATGTAATCAGCTGCTGAATAAGTATTCTCTGGTTTTTCATGCATTATGGGCCATGCTTCTGGAATTTGTCATTGAAGCATTTTCCAGACATTCCGCAGCGGAAGGTTTTCTGTTTATGACAGAGAATTCGCTGGCATTTTTGTACAATTCCCTGCTGATCTTTATGACATTTATGATCGTTTATCTGTTTCGGCGAAGGGCCGTCTTGCGATTGACGATTTCGGCTATTTGGATTTATGGCGGTTATATGAACGGTACGGTTCTGAGCAACCGTGTAACCCCGTTCACAGCGCAGGATATTAAGCTTTTGGATGATTTGGCAGATATTTTGGATAAATATATGTCACCGGATAAGCTTTTGATGAATGTGCTTCTGGTGATCGTAGCAGTCCTTGTGCTGTATCTGGTATGGAAAAGGGGACCAAAGTATCAGGGAAAGATCCATTATTTGAGAAATACGCTGGGTATTTTGGCAGTCATTGCAGTTTTTACTTTTAGTACCAGGACGGCTTTGGAGAACAGGGTACTTTCTTCTTACTTTGGAAATATTGCCTTTGCTTATGAAGATTATGGGTTTCCGTACTGCTTTAGCTGTACATTGGTAGGAACCGGTATGAACAAGCCGTATGGATATAGTGAAGAATGCATTGAAGAACTGACGGATTGGAAGGAAGAAGTGCCGGAAAATCTGCCGAATATCATTTTTGTACAGTTGGAATCGTTTTTTGATCCACTGACCGTGGAATATCTGAAGTGTTCAGAGGATCCGATCCCTTATTTTCGTTCATTGATGAAAAACTACTCATCCGGTGCATACAAGGTGCCGTCAGTAGGTGCGGGAACGGCAAATACAGAATTTGAGACAATTTCCGGTATGAATATGCGTTATTTTGGACCGGGAGAATATCCTCATAAAACGATCTTAAAGAAAACAACTTGTGACAGTGTGCCTTATGCATTGAAGGGCATTGGGTACAATACTCATGCCATTCACAATAATAAGGCAACTTTCTACAGCCGTGTAGATGTATTCCCGAATTTGGGATTTGATACCTTTACGACAAAGGAATATATGGATATTTCCAATCAGACACCGAATGGATGGCTGAAAGATGAGGTGCTGGTGGGTGCCGTGATGGATTGTCTGCAGTCTACAGAAGGACAGGATTATATCTTTACGATTTCTGTCCAGGGACATGGAGATTACCCGACAGAGAAGGTTTTGGAAGATCCGGTGATCACAGTCAGCGGTTCTCCTACGAAAGCAAAAAATAATCAGTGGGAATATTATGTAAACCAAATCCATGAAATGGATCAGTTTGTGGAAGATCTGATCACTGCCGTAAATTCCACAGGAGAAGACAGTGTGATCGTTTTTTACGGAGATCATCTGCCGACTATGGGATTGACGGAAGAGGATGTAAAAAACAGGTATTTGTTTGATACCTCTTATGTGATCTGGGATAATATGGGACTTGAAAAGAAAGATGAGACCCTGTGTGCGTACCAGATCGGTGCAGAACTTCTGGATCGTCTGGATATTCATACGGGAAGTATGGTTTTATACCATCAGAACAGAAGAGGAACCAAAGATTATCAGTTTGACATGCAGACCTTACAGTACGATCTTTTGTATGGCAAAGGATATGGCTATGGCGACGAAGGAAAGCATGAGCCGACCAAAATGACCATGGGAATCATTGATCAGATCATGGATAAGGTGGTGCAGGTGCAGGATAAGGTATATATTTTCGGGGAAAACTTCACAACCCAGACGAAGGTATATCTGAATGATGAGATGTATTCCACCGGATTTATCAATGAAAATCTGATCCGTGTAAAGGATCTGACGCTGGAAGACGGCGATGAGGTGTTTATCAAACAGGTTGCACCAAACAAGAGAATATTAAGCGACGAAATGTCGATGATTTATCATATACCGACACCATAAAAAGATTGATTTTTCTAAGGCTGATGGGTATTATGGAAATAGGGAAACAGGTAAAATAGGAAATTCATTTCCGGGAGGAACGAAAATGATCAATTTTGAAGAAGAACTGAAGAAGTTTTATCCAAGCTTAGAAGTTGAGCAGATTGAAGAAAATATTCATAATAAGGATCTGACAGATATGGTGGATCTGATGGAAGAGATGGTAAAAGAAACGAAGGAACGTCGTTAGGAGCATAGAGCAGATGAAATGTAGTAGATGTGGAGCAACATTGACCGACAGCAGTTTTTGCAATCAGTGCGGAACCAATGTGAAAGTTTATAAAAAGCTGATCTATGCCTCAAATGCATTTTATAACCGGGGGCTGGAAAAAGCGCAGGTGCGTGATCTGTCCGGTGCCAAAGAGGATTTAAAGAACAGCTTAAAAGTATATAAAAGAAATATTCCGGCAAGAAATCTTTTGGGACTTGTCTATTTTGAAATGGGTGATGTGGTAGCTGCGTTATCCGAATGGATCGTCAGCAAAAATTACCAGCCGGAAGACAATATTGCAGATGCCTATATTGATGCGGTACAGAAAAACAATGCAAAGCTGGACGCTTATAATATGGCATCAAAAAAATATAATCAGGCCCTGTTGTATGCAAGACAGGGAAGTTTGGATCTGGCTGTGATCCAGTTAAAGAAGGTTTTGTCTGTTCACGATAAATTTGTGTCGGCACATCTTTTGCTGGCACTGGTGGCGATGCAGACCAACCAGATCGAACTTGCAAGAAAAGAGCTGAAAAAAGTTCTCCATATTGACCGTGGAAATGTGCTGGCATTGAATTATTTTAATGAGACAGATCTTCTTCGCGGGAAAAGTGCAGACAGAAAATCTGCAAGGATCAGTAAGGATGCCGTTGCTTATACCAGTGGAAATGAAACGATCATTCAGCCGAAAAACATACAGGAGCGAAAGGCCAGAAGTGTTGTTTTGGATATCCTTTTGGGACTGGTCATTGGGATGGCAGTCTGCTGGTTTGTGCTTGCACCGGCAAAAATTCAGTCCGCCAACAGTCAGGCAAATAAACAGGTGATTGAATACAGTGATCAGCTGGAAGCCAAAACAGCAACCATTGATTCTTTGAAGAAAGAAGTGGAAATGGCAAAATTACAGCAGTCAACGGCGGAAGATGCTTCGAAAAATGCGAATGCCAAAACCGCATCTTATGAGTCTTTACTGAAAGCCCAGAAATTGGCAGAGGAAAAAGATTATGAAAATGCAGCAGAGGCACTTTCAAAAGTTACAGCCGATACGCTGACAGAGGAAGCAAAAGAAATCTATCAGACAGTGAGTGGGGCTGTGAATGCAACCGTTGCAGAGGAACTGTACGAAAAAGGTCTGAGGAGTTTCCAGTCAGGAAATTATGAGGAAGCAAAAGAGAGTCTGGAAAAGGTTGTCGGATTTAATGACACCCATGCAGATGCACAGTATTATCTGGCAAGATGTTATGAAAATTTAAATGATGCAGAACAGGCAAAGGTACATTATCGGAAAGTGTTGGAACTTCTTCCGGAGAGTACTAAGCGGGCACAGACCGCGAAGACTTACCTGGACAGTCATCAATAATTCAAAAGAGAAACCTGGAAGAATAGGAGATTACACATCGTGTAATCTCCTTTTTGTATGAAAAAGAAAGAAAATGAGGTTGCAGGAGGGAAAGAAATGGAACATACAATTGAAAAAAATGGACAGACCCTGCGAGTGAGGATTCCCAGGGAAGTCGATCATTGTTTTGCAGATGAAGTCCGTGAAATCGTGGATCGGAGGCTTCAGACAGAAGAAATCGATATTCTGGAATTTGATTTTGAGGAAACGGAATTTATGGATAGTTCCGGAATCGGGTTATTGATGGGGCGTTATAAACTGATGAGTGCACTAGGAGGAACTGTGCAGATCATACATGCCAAAGATCGGATTCGAAAAATATTGGTACTTAGCGGGATCCATAAAATTATTCCAATGGAGAAGGAGTTTTTCATATGAAGCAGGAAATGAAACTGGAAATTGACAGTATTCCATCGAATGAAGCTTTTGCCAGAGTGGTAATTGCAGCATTTTTGACACGTTTAAATCCGACGATGGAGGAAATTGCAGATATCAAGACAGCAGTGTCGGAGGCAGTTACCAATGCGATCATCCATGGTTATGGAAATGAGGTACATAAAATCGAGATCACTGCACAGATTGAGGCGGATGATTTTCAGGTTGTGGTGGAGGATTTTGGCACAGGCATTGAGGATGTAGAAAAGGCAATGGAACCGATGTATACCACCCGGGGAGATCTGGAACGTTCCGGTATGGGATTTGTATTTATGGAAGCATTTATGGATCGTATTCGGGTGGAGTCAAAAAAAGATGTAGGAACCAGGGTTTGGATGCAGAAAAAGATTGGCAGACGTTTTGAAGCGCAGGATTGATCTATGGAACGAACCTTTGAACTTATCAGACAGTCACAGGCAGGAGATAAAGAGGCAAAGGAACAACTGATAATCATGCATTCCGGACTGATCTGGAATGTGGTTCGAAGATTTACAGGGAGAGGGTATGATGCGGAAGATCTGTATCAGATTGGTGCTATTGGTCTGATTCGGGCAATCGATAAATTTGATTTTGACTTTGCGGTAAGATTTTCCACTTATGCAGTGCCTTTAATCTCCGGTGAGATCAAAAGATTCCTTCGGGATGACGGGATGATCAAGGTGAGCCGTACCTTGAAGGAAAATCAATGGAAAATCAAAAAAGTCATGGAGCAGATCTGCAGAGAGCAGGGACGTGAGCCGACCATGGAGGAACTTTCGAAAGAATTGGGGATGGAACCGGAAGAGATCATGCTGTCTATGGAGGCTTTGGTGGAGGTGGAATCCATCGATCAGAGCATTTATGTCGGAGAAGGAAAGGAAATAGCATTAAAGGACAAACTTGCATGGGAAAAAAATGAGCAGGAGGAGCTGGTCAACCATTTATTTTTGCAGGAACTTTTAAAAATCCTTTCAGATAGAGACAGGACGTTGATCGAACTGCGTTATTTTGAAAATCAGACCCAAACGCAGGTGGCACAGATTTTAGGTATCAGTCAGGTTCAGGTTAGCAGACTGGAAAAAAAGATTTTAAGGCAGATGAAAGAACTGGTATAAGATCCGTATTTTTTCAAATACTACTTGTAGAAGGAAGGTGAAAGTATGCGAAAAAATTATCTGTATGCCGTAACCATTGCTGTTTTTGTGATGGCGGCATGGTTTGGCTGCTATTTTTATTTGAAGCAGCGGCCGCAGGAATCCCCAAATGGCACATTTGTAGAACTTCCGAGGATAGAATCTGATGGTGAATGGGAGCTGGGTGCATGAAAAAGACGATTTACCTGAAAATTGAACAATGCATTGAAGTGGGCAAAAGTGAGGTGACGATCTCAGATGTGGCAAAGCTGGAGGGTTCAGATCAGGGAGTGATCAACCGTCTGAAAACGGAGAAACTTCTGAAAATGGAGCCGGGAAAGAAGAGCCGACGGATCATTTCTGTATTATATGTGATTGAAAAGATTCATGAAATCTATCCCGAATTAGAGATCATCAATCTGGGGGAGGCAGATTTTGTAGTCAGTTATCATCCGGAGAAGCAGTCGGCTGTTTTAGAAAAATTGAAGATTGCATTTGTCTGCGTGATCTCATTTTTTGGTTCCATGTTTTCCATGATGACCTTTAATGAAGATGTCAGTACAAGAGATATTTTTGACAAACTTTATCATTGGGTTCTTGGACAGGAACCGTCAGGGATCACCATCCTGGAGATTACCTATTCCATAGGAGTCAGTGTCGGAATTATTGTATTTTTCAATCATATTGGAAAAAAATATCTTACCAATGAGCCTTCGCCGGTAGAGGTAGAAATGGCAGATTACGAAAAACAGATTAATGAAGCACTGATCAAACAGGTGGGAAGAAGGGGTAAGGAAATTGATGTGGATTAAGATGCTGTTTCTTGCATTGTTTGGACTGGGTGCCGGTGCCGGTCTGGCGGGCGGTTTTTTCTCGCTGATTATTGCCCTTGGAATAATATCCCGGCTGGCTTATCAGACCAAGACGGGAAAATCTATTCGGCTTTATGAGGATATGGTGGCGTTGGGCGGCTGTGCCGGTACTTTTTGGTATCTGTATGAATGGAAATTGCCGCTGGGATGGGTATTTCTTGCGGCTTATGGTAGTTTTGCCGGAATCTTTTTAGGTGCATGGACGATGGCATTGACGGAAGTGATCGATACCATTCCTATTTTCATGCGAAGGATTTATCTGCGTAAGGGTCTGGCAGCGGCTGTCTGGGGTCTTGCTCTGGGGCATACCCTGGGATCTTTATTATATTATGATTTATGGAAACTCTAGCAAAAAGGAGCAAGATATGGAAAAATCAGAAAAACAAAAACAGATAGAGCAGGAATATGATCAAAAGATTAAAAAATACACACCGGTACATTGTCTGCCAAAGGAAATGTTTCATGCGTTTCTAACCGGCGGTGTAATCTGTACCTTTGGTCAGATCATCCTTCAACTGGCCACCGGTTATGGCCTGGAGAAAGATGATGCGGCCACCGTTTGTACGATCGTACTGGTATTTTGCAGTGCTCTTTTGACCGGTCTGAATATTTATCCGGGGATTGCAAAATTTGGCGGTGCCGGTGCATTGGTACCGATCACGGGATTTGCCAATTCAGTGGCGGCTCCGGCCATAGAATTTCAAAAGGAAGGCCAGGTTTTTGGCATCGGGTGCAAGATCTTTACTATTTCAGGGCCGGTAATCCTGTATGGGATTTTCAGCAGCTGGGTGCTAGGATTGATTTATTGGATAGGAACTTTGTTGGGAGTGGCGTAAGCTGCTCCTTTTTTATTGCGAATATCTGACTGGCTATAGAAGATAGATGACGCTCCGACTTTTATGGTTGGAGCGCTATTTATACCACATAAATTATAATTATGTAAAGTATTGTTACACAATATATTGTGTTCCATATGATGTTAATTGAAATAAAAGCACAAGAATTGTTGACAAAGTGATAATTTGTTGATATTATGGTTTTTGAAGACAAAGAGGTTTTTGAAAAAAAGGAGGAAACAAGAATGGCACGGAGTATGACTTATCGGATGAAAGAGATGTTGTGTGAAAAGAATATTTCGCAAAAACAGTTATCGGAAATGACTGGAATCACAGAATCTGCAATTTCACATTACATTAAAGGCGATAGAGTTCCGAGAGGAACCAATTTGATTAAGATAGCAAAAGCATTGGGTACTACAGCAGATGATTTGTTAAGTGGAGATAAGGAGATGGATAAAGAAAGTGATCTTGTATTTGCAAAATCTCTTATCGCTCGTAATGCATCTCAGATGACAAAAGAAGAAAGGATGGAATTTATAGCAATGTTAATGGATAAAGGAGAGAACGATGAGGCTTAGTGATGAAACATATGAATATATAAAACAAGAAGTTGCAAATATGTTTGTTGATTATGATATAAAGGGAACTCCGATTAACTCATTTGAAGTGGCAATAAAAATAGGTCTCACTGTAGTTCCATATTCGGCACTTAATAGAAAAGAAAGAAGAAAGGCTATGGAATATAGTGAAGATGGATGTTCTGTAGAAACTAATGAGGGAGAATGGATTATTTATTATAATGATATGACTAAAGATTATACTCGAATAAACCAGACAATTATGCATGAAGTAGGACATTATATTTTGGGACATGTTGTGGAAGGAGAGGAAGAGGAGGCAGAAGCAAAATTTTTTGCAAAATATGTACTTGCATCACCGGTATTGATACACAACATGAAGAAAGAAAAAACACATTGAATACTGTTGGAAGCGGTAGTCAATGTGTTCATTCCAGATATGCTATATGCAATCTTATTCACGTTCGATTATTATAGCATATCTGTTCTTAAAACTCAATAATTTTTTAACCTGCTAGTCGGGAGAAAGGAGCAGTTATGCTTAAAACTGGTATCAGAAAATATGATATATTTAAAATGTATTATTGGCATGGTGCAACATTAGTTGGTAAGTACCGATTGCCACAATTAAATCCTACACAATCAATTCCACATGATGTTATAGGATATAATGAAAGAAGTGGAATTAAAAATCCGGAGAAACATTGGATCGACTTCTTTATTGATGATGCATTATTTGAAAGCTTTTGGAATCATCCTGAAATGAGCTTTGAAAACTTGAAAAAATTTGATGGGATAATTACTACAGATTATTCGATGCATCCAGAATTCTTGCCGGCGCAAAACATATGGAATTGTACTAGAAATAGAGTGATGGCATATTATTTGCAAAATAATGGGTTTGATGTTATTCCAGTTGCTTCTTGGTGTGAAGAGGCAGATTTTGAATGGTGCTTTGACGGCTTGCCAGAATCAAGTTCAATAGCAATTTCATCAAATGGTTGTATGTTGAGCCCATACAGTAGACGTATATTTCTAAAAGGTATTGAAGAACTGCAAGTGAGAAAAAAGCCTACGCATCTTATTGTATGTGGTAGAGAGATGTCTGAGTTAGAAAAATATGATAATGTTCTCTACTATCCATGCTTTTCACAAAGATGGAAGGAGCGTGAGCGGAATGGGAAGTAGAGGTTCCTTTTTAGAAAGTGGTGGATTTTCGGCTCCAGCAAAATGGCATACGGTGGATTATGTAGAAGGAATCAAGGTGTTAGCACCGAAGGATAGTAAAGCAAGTATGAGTTTGCCGGCACGGTCAAATACACCAGGCACTTTATATCTTTTATATCGTAAAGATGGGATTTTTGATCAACTGAGGGTGTTTGGAAAAGATAGAATTCCCAAATATGATATTGATTATGGCGTACATCAAGGAGAAAAATCTTTGCACATTCATTATTATGAGAATGAAGTTAGAAGTAAAGAACCAATTAAAATTAAGGTGGGCGACAAAGTGTATGAAAAATATAAAAATCTTTTTAAGGGAGTGAAGCTATGAAAGGTATAACAATGGAAGACTTGCGTGAATGTATTTCGTTGGGACATGAGGCGGAGTTTACATATAAGGATATAATGTATGTGATACAACCGGAAGTGTTAGACAATAAGTCCTATTTAGTGATATGGAATTGTGGGGAAGATAGCAGATGTATTTGCAGATATAGTATTCCAGATCAAGGTATAATATCGCAAGATTTGATAGATAATGTTTTTAACGAAAAATGCTTTGATGGTAAGAGCTTTTATGAAATTGAGACAGAGGTAATTGTCGAGACAGTATTTTAGATAAAAAATACCATTTGAATTTATGAAAGAATCTGGAATAGTCCTAATAAATACTTACCAATTATAAAGAAATTTGATAGAAGATGCAAGACGTGTTGGAAAATCGGATGTTGGGAGTGGCGTAAGCCACTCCCGTTTTAATGTTCCAATACGACGCCGTGGCAGATTCCCGGAATACTTTGCCCTTCGTTGAAGCTGACTGTAGAAAGCAGCGCACCCGTAGGCAGAAACAGGATCCGTTGAAATTCTCCGCTTTCGAGTTTTGGCAAAAGATAGGCGGAAAGAGTCACGGCACTGCAGCCACAGCCGGAGCCGCCGGAATGCGTATCCTGTGTTAGATCATCAAAAATGGCAATACCACAGTCAAAATGTTTTTCGGTCAGATCGATCCCCTTCTCTTTCAGGAGATCGAAAAGAAGTTCTTTTCCGACAACCCCTAAATCTCCGGTAACGATCAGGTCGTAGTCTTCAGGCGTTCTTTGAAAATCCTTTAAATGTGTATAAATGGCATCTGCCGCCGCCGGAGCCATGGCAGCGCCCATGTTCATGGAATCCTTCACGCCATAATCTACCATTTTTCCTGTTGTAATTCCTGTGATCTTGACCTTTCCGCTGGTACCTACGATAAATGCACCGCTGCCGGTGACGGTCCAGGTTGTGGATAACGGACGCTGGCTGGCATATTCCAGTGGATAACGGAACTGTTTTTCTGCACTGGCAAAATGTGAGGATGTAACGGCTAGCGCATGATCTGCGTATCCGGCGGCAACAGTCATGGAAGCTAAGGAAAGGGCTTCTCCGGCAGTGGAGCAGGCACCGTAGAGTCCAAACATAGGGATTTCAAGATCCAGCATGCCAAAAGAGCTGGCAATCAGCTGGCCTAAAAGATCCCCGGAAAAAAGATAACGAATATCTTTTGGTTTCAGTCCTGCCTTTTTCAGGGCCAGAAGGACCGCCTGTTTTTGAAAAGCACTCTCTGCTTCTTCCCAGTTGGCAGTACCGGCCATGGGATCTTCCAGGATTTTATCAAAATAGCTGCCCAAAGGTCCATCTCCTTCTTTTTGGCCAACAATGGATGCACTGTCTACGATATATGGGGGCGTTTCAAAAGAAATACTTTGTTTTCCAACGATCATAACTTCCTCCTTGAAAAGAAACCTTTTATTGATAAGTATTTTCCATTTATTAAGAAAATATTCATAAAAAACATAGATGATTTTCAAGATACTTTAGTATACAATGAAGATGTAGGTTTCAAATTAAGATATAAATGAGGTGACAAGGTATGGAAACAATTCTTGTATGTGATGATGATCGTGAAATTGTAGAAGCGATTGATATATATTTGACCCAGGAAGGGTATCATGTGCTGAAAGCATATGATGGAATGGAAGCATTGGAGGTTTTAAAGCATCATGAGGTACATCTGTTGGTCATTGATGTGATGATGCCGAAGCTGGATGGCCTCCGGGCAACTTTGAAGATCCGCGAAGAGAGCAGTATTCCGATCATTATCTTATCTGCGAAATCAGAAGATGCAGATAAGATCCTGGGATTGAATGTAGGGGCAGATGACTATGTAACCAAACCATTTAATCCGTTGGAGCTGACAGCCCGTGTAAAATCCCAGCTGCGCAGATATACAAAATTAGGTAATAAATTAGGAAACAGTGCGGCTGTATATCAGACCGGCGGTCTGATCATAAATGATGATCTGAAAGAAGTAACGGTGGATGGGGAAGCGGTAAAATTAACACCGATTGAATATAACATCTTACTGCTTTTGGTGAAAAATCAGGGAAAAGTATTTTCGATCAATCAAATCTATGAAAGTATTTGGAATGAGGAAGCGATTGGTGCGGATAACACGGTTGCAGTGCATATTCGTCACATTCGCGAGAAAATTGAAGTAAATCCGAAAGATCCACGCTATTTGAAGGTTGTTTGGGGTGTTGGATATAAAGTAGAAAAATTGTAAAGAAATGTGAGTGTATCTATGGGAAAACTAAGGATCAGCAGTGGTGTAAAGACTGCGCTTATCATATTAAATGAAATATTTGCCTTGCTTTTGATTGCTGTTTTGATCCTGACCAACAATTATGGAGTCAACAGCGGTTCCTGGGATGATCTTTTAAGGCATCGTACCTATGAACAGTCGGAATATTTCCAGACGCAGTCAGTGAATCAGGCAACCCGGGCAATCCGCGCATCGGTCAGAGCTACACGATTTGAAGAAAATGGAATTTATGATCCCAATCGATTTGTAAACGTTGAGGAATATGCCAAAAATGGGATCATTACCGGAAAATATGAAAAAGAAGGGCTGTATTACCGTTTGGGAGACCTTCTAAGCTGGGCACAGAGCGGCTGGAGCTACAGTATTGTAGAAATTGAAGAGGACGGCTATCTGACGTTTCATCTGGATCATGGTGCAGAAGGACTGCAGGAGGATCTTGAAAAGTATTTTCTTACTTCAAATACGGAGTGGAATTCTTATTATCAATATTATCAGAATGTGGGCGGAATCGGCAGTATCGGATTCCAGGAACCTTACAGCCGGCAGATCTTAAATGAGGCCTATGCGCCGGAAAATTACAGAAACATTATCTGCTATGCCATAGAAACAGGAACAGATCTGACGGAGATTTACAATCAGATGGAAAAAACATTGCAGAATATTGTTTCAGACGTTCTCTCCTATCGTGATAACGTAAATATTTTTGCGCAGGCAGAGAGCAATGTTCGTTATTTCCTGATAGATCGGGACGAAGGTCAGGTATATACCAACGTTTCGGAATATCGGACTTCTACAGAAGAAGAAATCAAAGCATATTTAAAAAATCTCGATGCTTTTTGTATTTATGACAACCAGATCCTGAGTATGGATGCGAAAAATATTCAGCTGACTGTGACGGAACTTTACGGGTATGTAGAAAAATACGGTATGTCCGGGTCAGATAATTATCTGCTGGCAGTTGCCATCGATACGAGTTATCCGGCACAGGATGTTTTGTATGAAGGTTATGAAAGATATCAGAACCTACAGCCCATCGCATGGCTGACAATGGTTACGGGCGTGTTAGGGATTGTTGGCTATTTTGTGACTTTGGTGATTCTGACGGTTCGTGCAGGGGTGGATCCTGAACAGGAAGGGATTCAGTTGAGCTGGTTTGATTATTGGAAAACGGAACTTGGATTGCTAGTCATCCTGGGACTGGCGTTTCTGGATACGATTCCTTTATATATTTTGGATAAATATTTTTCATTTTTAACCCGCGAGGGACTGATCGGATTTGTTGCATTGGGAGGAAACGGTGTTTTTTTGACAGGGTGGCTGAGTCTGATTCGCCGGGCAAAAGCAAAAAATCTCTGGAAAAACAGCGTAGCCTATGAATTATGCATTGTCATTAAAGACGTTTTCAAAAATGGAAAACGGACGACCAAGGTTGTTCTGCTCTTTGCAGGTTATATTTTCCTGAATTTCCTACTTCAGCAGTTTGGTTCTGTTGGATTTGTGTTAAGAGTGCTGCTCAATGGGGCAGTGATAGTACTGCTTTTGAGAGAAGCTGTACAGGATCAGAAAATTTTGGATGGAATGAAAAAACTGCAGGAGGGAGATCTGGGATATCAGTATGAGCTGGATGAGTATAATGGCTTCCGCCGGGAGTTTGCGGAAGCATTAAATGGTGTCCATGATGTATTTTTAAATTCCGTAAAGGAGAGTATGAAGAATGAACGCATGCAGACAGAACTGATCACCAATGTTTCGCATGATATCAAAACACCGCTGACATCCATTATCAATTATGTGGAACTTCTTAAGAGGGAAAATATTGAAAATGAGAGAGCCAAAGGATATTTGGAAGTATTGGAACAGAAATCCCACCGTTTGAAACATCTGACAGAGGATCTGGTAGAAGCCTCAAAGATCAGTTCCGGAAATATTAAGTTGGAGTATACACAGATCCATATGCAGGAAATGCTGTGTCAGGCAAGTGGAGAATTTGTGGAAAAATTTGAAGAAAGATCTTTGAGCGTAGTGGAAAATCTTCCGCAGGAACCGCTTTATATCCGGGCAGACGGCAGAAGCCTTTGGAGAGTTTTGGAGAACCTCTTTAATAATGTAGCGAAGTATGCAATGCCAAATACCAGAGTTTATGTAGATCTTCTGGATTTGGGAACTGAGGTGAAATTTTCTATAAAAAATATTTCCGAACAATGTTTGAATATTGATGCGAAGGATCTGACGGAACGGTTTATCCGGGGGGATGTTTCCAGAAGTACGGAAGGAAGTGGTCTGGGACTTTCGATTGCAAAAAATCTGACAGAGATCCAGGGAGGAAAATTCTCTATTTATCTGGATGGAGATCTTTTTAGGGTTACTGTGGTATTTCCTAAATTGGAGGCACTGCCGGAAGATATGTCGATCGGTTTGTTGGAAGAGAATATCGAGGCAAGTCTGGAAAAGAGCCTGGAAGAAGAAAGTTCTGAACAAAAATGATATTATGGTTGAATAATTCTGCACGAGGTTGTATAATTGTATACAATCTAGCGCAGAATTTTTCATTATTTTAATAAAAAGGGATTAATTGGAGGAAATTATTATGGTTACAATGTTAAACAGCGGTGCTTATGTGCTGCATGGAACAGAGATCATTGCAGATGATCATGAAGCAGCAGCAAAGCTTGCAGGTAAACTTGGAAATGTGCCATCTAAGGAAGATGCAAAGAGCGGAACCATTGCTTATGGGATTTTAAAGGATCACAATGTTTCCGGAAATATGGAAAAACTTCAGATCAAATTTGACAAATTGACCTCTCACGATATTACGTTTGTAGGAATCATTCAGACTGCCAGAGCATCAGGAATGGAAAGGTTTCCGGTGCCATATGTATTGACCAACTGTCATAACAGTCTTTGTGCCGTAGGCGGTACGATCAATGAAGATGATCATATGTTTGGACTGACTTGTGCAAAAAAATACGGCGGCATCTATGTACCACCACATCAGGCAGTCATTCATCAATTTGCAAGAGAAGTGCTGGCAGAGAGCGGAAAGATGATCTTAGGTTCTGACAGCCATACCCGTTACGGTGCATTGGGAACCATGGCAATGGGTGAAGGTGGACCGGAATTGGTAAAACAGCTTTTAAACAAAACTTATGATATCAATATGCCTCAGGTAGTGGGTGTGTATTTAACAGGTGCACCGGCCAAAGGTGTAGGTCCTCAGGACGTGGCGCTTGCTATTATCGGAGCAGTATTTAAATGCGGTTATGTAAATAATAAAGTAATGGAATTTATCGGTGACGGTGTGGCAAATTTAAGTGCAGATTTCCGTATCGGCATTGATGTGATGACTACAGAAACGACCTGTCTGTCTTCTATTTGGAAAACAGATGAAAAGATTCAGGAATTTTATGCAATTCATGGTCGTGCAGATGGTTATAAAGAATTAAACCCGGCAGAGGTTACGTATTATGATGGAATGATCGTGGTAGATCTGTCAAAGATCAAACCGATGATCGCTATGCCATTCCATCCAAGCAACGCTTACACCATTGAAGAGGTCAATGCAAATCTTCTGGACGTGCTGGCTGATTGTGAAGAAAAAGCAAAAGTTTCCTTTGGAGAAAAGGTAAATTACTCATTAAAAGATAAAGTGCGAAACGGCAAAATGTATGTAGATCAGGGTGTGATCGCAGGCTGTGCCGGAGGTGGTTTTGAAAATATCTGCGCAGCAGCAGATATTCTTAACGGAAGAAGTACCGGTTGTGACGAATTTACATTAAATGTATATCCGGCAAGTATGCCAGTTTATATGGAACTGATCAAAAATGGAGCAGCAGCAAAATTGATGGAAACAGGTGCGGTGCTGAAAACTGCATTCTGCGGTCCGTGTTTTGGTGCAGGAGATACGCCGTCTCATAATGGCTTCAGTATCAGACATTCAACAAGAAACTTCCCGAACAGAGAAGGATCGAAGATCCAGAATGGTCAGATTGCTTCCGTGGCATTGATGGATGCGCGTTCTATTGCGGCAACGGCTGCAAATAAGGGATATTTAACACCGGCAACGGATCTGGATGTGGAATACAGCAATCCGAAATATCATTTTGATGCAACAATCTATGCTAACCGTGTCTTTGACAGCAAGGGGGTAGCAGATCCGGATCAGGAAATCAAAATGGGACCAAACATTAAAGATTGGCCGAAAATGTCTGCATTGCCGGAAAATATGGTTTTAAAAGTGGTTTCTGAAATTCATGATCCGGTAACAACGACAGATGAACTGATCCCATCCGGAGAAACTTCTTCTTATCGTTCCAATCCTTTGGGACTTGCAGAATTTACACTTTCCAGAAAAGATCCGGAATATGTAGGAAAAGCAAAAGAAATCCAGAAGGCACAGAAAGCCATTGAAGAAGGTACTTGTCCGTTAGAAGCAGTGGAAGAACTGAAGCCGGTCATGGAAACCGTGCGGAAAACTTATCCGGCTGTGGGTGAAGGAAATCTGGGTGTCGGAAGTACCATTTTTGCAGTAAAACCGGGAGACGGTTCTGCCCGTGAACAAGCGGCTTCCTGTCAGAAAGTGCTGGGCGGCTGGGCGAATATTGCCAACAGCTATGCAACCAAGCGCTATCGTTCCAACCTGATCAACTGGGGAATGCTTCCATTCCTGATCGAGGAAGGAGAACTGCCATTCGCAAAAGATGATTATCTGTTTATTCCGGGTATCAGAAAAGCGGTAGAAGAAAAAGCAGCAGAAATCAAAGCCTATGTGGTAAAGGATGAATTAAAGGAAATTACGTTAAGACTGGGCGAATTGACAGATGATGAGAGAGAAATTATTTTGAAGGGATGTCTCATTAACTACAATCGCGCATAGAGAAAAAAGAATTTGAAAAAAGCAATGAATGAAGGGGCTGTCATCAGACAGCCCCTTTAAAATGCCATGAATGCTTCAAAAGCGGTTCCGCGACTGTATGGGTAAAAAATTCAATCAGAGGGCCCATACAGAATGCTGTGAGGATTGTTCCGATGCCGACAAAGGAACTTAATCCATTGAAATTGTGATTGGCAATGTAGTACAATGCAGTACCCAGTAGTACGGTTACAATTTCCATACCGATTCTGCAATAGCGGAATTTTCCAAGTTTCCATGTGTATGCGATGATCAGAGCAACCGCATCATAGGTAGAAACGCCCAGATTGGCAACATAACAAAGTGCTGCCGCAAGACTCATGACCACAATGCCGATCACAAGAAATAGGATACGAAGTAAAATGGTTCCGGAAGGGAACAGTGAATGAAGTAAAAACAGTACAAACTCCACAATGTATCCCAAAAAGAATAAATTAATCAAGGTTGCAAGACCAATGTATTGTTTACCAAAAATTAATGCAAAAAGTAATATGGCTGCATTTACAATGACGTAAAGGGTTCCATAACCGATCGGTACGATTGCGGTCATACCGTTCATGAAAACCTGAAAGGAATCGATGCCCAGAGCTGCATATTTAAAAAAAGCAACACTGATCGCACAAAGAAGTACACCGATCGCTGAAATGGTTATTCGTTTTTTCATAAGTAGTTTCTCCTTTAAAAATGTGATTCATAGACATTCTCAAAAGTCATTTTATAGATAAATAATGATAAAATCAAGAAAATTTATTTTTGTGCTTTTATTACAGAGATTTACTTGACAAAATGGTCTAAAAAATAAGACTACAAACACAAGGTCTATAAAGTTTAAACCAAGGAGGTAGCGATGGTTGTTTATGTAATGACAGAAGCGGAACAGCAGCTGGCGAAGATTATCTGGGATGACATTTATGTAAAAGTACAGCATTGGAGATATGAGGAAGAAAATGGATGGAGAGACAGTCGTGAAACGAATCATAAAATCATAAAAGGGAGCATCGGGACACTGAATTTTCAGTGCGCCGATGCTCCTTTTGGCATGTTGAGAAAATGATTATTTTACAACAATATTTACGATCTTGCCTTTGACATAGATCTCTTTAACGATGTTTTTGCCGTCTATTGCTTTTTTGATTTCCGGCACTTCTTTTGCTTTTGCAAGGG
This sequence comes from uncultured Lachnoclostridium sp., assembly GCA_964561705.1. Classification (GTDB taxonomy): domain Bacteria; phylum Bacillota; class Clostridia; order Lachnospirales; family Lachnospiraceae; genus HGM12587. Next base: position 18,692 of record CAZLQJ010000013.1, read on the forward strand.
CAGAAGCATTGTCTTCGTCTACTGCTAAGGTAACTTTTCCTTTTACCTTACCGTTGATCTGTACAGCGATCTCTACAGTATCTTCTTTGATCGCTTCCGGATCAAATACAGGCCAGCTTTCAAAAGCGATGGTGTCTTCGTGTCCCATGAGATTCCAGATCTCTTCGCCTACATGAGGGCAGATGCAGGAGAACATTTTGATAAAGCCTTCTGCATATTCCTTCGGACAGGTACCAACTTTATAAACGGCATTGACAAAGATCATCATCTGGCTGATGGCAGTGTTGAAGCCTAACTGTTCGTAATCGTCAGTTACTTTCTTCACTGTCTGGTGATAGATCTTCTTTAATTCGTCATTGCCTTCTGCGGTAAGTTTTTCTTCATTGGTGAAGAAGTTCCATACACGGTTGATAAATCTTCTTGCACCGTCAACACCCTGTGGATTCCATGGCTTGGAAACCTCTAAAGGACCCATGAACATTTCGTAGAGACGTAAGGTGTCTGCACCGTATTCACGGACAACATCACTTGGGTTTACAACGAATTCAGGGAAACGTTTGCCCATCTTAATGCCGTTTGCACCCAGGATCATACCCTGATGAACCAGTTTTTTAAATGGCTCTTTGACCGGAGATAAGCCTTTGTCATAGAGGAAACGGTTCCAGATTCGGGAGTACATTAAGTGTCCGACCGCATGTTCCGGACCGCCAATGTAAAGGTCTACCGGAAGCCAGTGTTTTAACAATTCCTGATTTGCGAATTCTTCCGTGTTATGAGGATCAATGTATCTCATATAGTACCAGCTGGAGCCTGCGCTTCCCGGCATGGTAGAGGTTTCACGGATTCCCTTGATGCCGTTGTGGTCATACTGTTTCCACTCGGTTGCATTTTCCAGAGGTGCTTTTCCGTTCTTTCCCTTGTAATCTTCCAGTTCCGGTAAGATCAGCGGAAGTTCTTCGTCATCTAATACGTGGATATTTCCGTCTTCGGTATAAACAACAGGAACCGGTTCGCCCCAGTAACGCTGTCTTGCGAAGATCCATTCACGGAAGTGGTAGTTCACAGTTCTTCTTGCAACGCCCTGTGCTTCCAGTTTCTTTGTGATGGCTTCTTTTGCTTCTTCTACGGTCAGTCCTGTGAATTCTTCGGAATTCATAAGACGACAGCCTTTTCCGAGGTAAGATCCTTTTTCAAAAGCACATTCGGAAACATCTGCACCATCGATCACCTGGATCATCGGGATGTTATGTGCGATAGCGTATTCAAAGTCACGCTGGTCATGGCTTGGTACTGCCATAACAGCACCGGTACCGTAGCTTGCCAGTACGAAATCACCGATAAATAACGGAACTTCTTTTCCGTTGACCGGGTTGATGGCATAAAGACCTTTTAAGATACAGCCGGATTTTGTTTTATTTAACTGGGTACGGTCCATATCATTTTTCTTGGCTGTTTCATCAATGTATGCCTGTACTTCTTCCGGATTTTCCACGCGAGGCATGAGATCTTTTACGATCTGTCCGTCCGGCGCAAGTACCATAAAGGTAATGCCATAAATGGTTTCGATACAGGTTGTGTAGATGGAGAAGCTTCCGCCGCCAACAATCTGGAAATCTACTTCCACACCTTCGGATTTACCGATCCAGTTTCTCTGGATTTCTTTGGTAGATTCCGGCCAGTCGATCTCATTTAAGCCTTCCAATAATTTTTCAGCAAAAGCAGGCTGGTTGATTACCCACTGCTTCATATTTTTACGAACGACCGGATAGCCGCCTCGTTCAGATTTTCCGTCAATAACTTCGTCGTTGGATAATACAGTACCCAATTCTTCACACCAGTTTACCGGCATGTCAACATATTTTGCATAGCCGTCTAAGTAAAGCTGTTTGAAGATCCACTGGGTCCATTTATAGAAGTCCGGATCACTGGTTGCGATCACTTTTGACCAGTCATAGTCAAATCCCAGTTCTTTTAACTGATTAGAGAAGGTTTCGATATTCTGCTGGGTAAATCCGTTTGGATGATTTCCGGTGCTGACAGCGTATTGTTCTGCCGGAAGACCAAAGGAATCGTATCCCATCGGATGAAGGACGTTGTAGCCCTGCATACGTTTCATACGGGACATGATGTCGGTTGCAGTGTAGCCTTCCGGATGTCCTGCGTGAAGACCTACTCCTGAAGGATATGGGAACATATCCAATGCGTAATATTTTGGCTTGTCAAAATCCCACACATCTGTTTTGAAGGTTTCATGTTCCGCCCAATAGGTTTGCCATTTTTTTTCAATTTTGGCATGATTGTAAACTTTTTCCATTACTTGATAATCCTTTCTGATAAAATAATGTCTGCGTAAATAAAAAAGCCTTCCGTCTCTTGGAAAAGAGACGAAAGGACATTGATCACTACCGCGGTACCACTCTTATTCAGGAATTTTCCTGCACTTAAATTCTATAACGGGAATTCCCGCCGAAACCTACTGACCGTTCAGCTCCGGAGCTTCCAGACGAGTTCAAAGGAACACGGATTGCCTCACACCAGCCGGCAACTCTCTGAAACCATGCTTGACTTCTACTACTTCTGTTCAACGCTTTTTTCTGTATTCCTAGGTATCTTACCGTGTAAATTGTTAAATGTCAATGGATTTTTACCTGTATCAGTCACTTCTTGGCAGAGAGAAGATAAATTCTGTGCCGACCCCTTCCGTACTGATCACATTAATATGTTCTCCATGAGCCTGAATGATCTCTTTCACAATGGAAAGACCAAGGCCGGTTCCCCGTTTATCCTTGCCGCGGGAGGCATCGATTTTGTAGAAACGCTCCCAGATCTTTTTCTGATTTTCTTTCGGGATCCCCACACCATGATCTTTGATGGAAACAAAGACTTTTTCATGTTTAACGGTGGTTTCCACTTCAATGGAGGAATGATCCTCACTGAATTTGATCGCATTGTCCAAAAGATTATAGAGTACCTGCTGGATTTTTCCTATATCCGCTTTCACAGACTGCTGTTTATCTTCCAGCAGCAGTTCAATGGAAATTTTGCGATTACGGCATTGGCCTTCAAAAGAAACAGCGGTATTTTTGATTATGGCATTGAGATCAAAGGTACTGATTTCCAACATTCCACGTTTGGAACCAAAAGAACTTAAGGTTAAGAGTTCTTCCGTCAATTTTTTTAAACGATCTGTTTCAAAAAGAACAATATGAAAATATTTTTCCTGAAGTTCTACCGGAATCGTTCCGTCCATCATAGCTTCTACATAGCCTTTGATAGATGTAAGCGGGGAACGGAAGTCATGAGAAATATTTGCAACAAATTTCTGCTCGTATTCTTCCATTTCGTTTAGTTCTTTTGCCATGTAATTCATGGAATTTGCCAGCTGACCGAATTCATCTTCCGTAGTTACCGGAATCTGATAATTCAGGTTTCCCAGGGCATATTCTGAAGCGGCTTTTGTGATCTTTTTTAAAGGACGGTAGATGATAAATCCTACGATCAAAAGCCCTGCCAGTACCAAAAGAAGAAAAAATGCCAGTGTCAGATACATGATGTTTAGGATTTCCTCTTTTTCAGCACTTAATACAGACATTGGAGAATGAATGACCAGATATCCTCTCACCCGGTAATTATAATTGATTGGTGAAATGACACTTAAAGTCTCTTCGGAAAATTCTCCAAAAAAATCTCCGATCATATAATAGGATGACCCAAAGCAGGTAGGGTCAAATTCTGTTAATATATGAGGAAAGCCCGTCATTTTTGCTTCTTCTTTTTCGGATTCCAGGATGACATTTCCATCAATATCAATCATCCAGATCTTTGCATTCAGATAATCAGCAATCATATCCAGATGTGAGCAGATTGATTCTAAAGAAGAGGCTGTGTGAGAACGGTAATATTCTTTTGCATAATTTGTGGAAAGCATAGAGGCCTCTTTATAAAAAGCATTTGCTTTCTCCGTGATCATATGATCCATTAACATGGAAGAAGTGCCTTCCGTCACAAACAGGAAACTCAGCAAGGCAGTGAATACGTATATGATGATCAATTTTAAATAGATTGAATGTTTCATAATTATCTCGTTTCAAATTTGTATCCGATTCCCCAGACTGTTGACAGGGACCAGCGCGGATGATCTTTGATCTTTTCACGAAGTCGTTTGATGTGAACATCAACAGTTCGGGTATCTCCAATGTATTCATATCCCCAGATGTGGTCTAAAAGCTGCTCTCTTGTGAATACCTGATTTGGGGAAGATGCCAGGAAATATAAAAGTTCTAGTTCTTTTGGGGGCATTTCTACAGTATGCCCCTGATAGAGAACAGAATAGTTGGACTGGTTAATGACCAGATCAGGATATTCTACGATTTTCGCATCCGGATTTTTTGCCGGTTCTGCGGATGTTTGCTGGCAGCGGCGTAAATTTGCCTTTACACGGGCAACCAGTTCTTTGGTATCAAAAGGCTTCACAATGTAGTCATCTGCCCCAAGTTCCAGTCCAAGGACCTTATCAAAGACTTCGCCTTTTGCGGAAAGCATAATGATCGGGACCTGGGATTTGGTACGGACTTCTCTGCATACCTGATAACCGTCAATGCCCGGAAGCATTAGATCCAGCAGAATCAGGTTTGGCTGGAACAGGTTGAGTTCCCTTAAGGCGGATTCACCGTCATGAACCATTTTTGTTTCATAACATTCCTTTGTTAAATAAAGGGAAATCAGTTCTGCAATATTGGTATCATCATCTACAATGAGAATTTTTTGTTTGGTAGCCATAGTAATTCCTCCTATGATTTAAACTCTGCGATGGTCACTCCGGCATCTCCTTCGCCAAATTCTCCCATGCGGTAGGTTTTTACATATTTACAACGTTTTAAGTGCCTTTGGACTGCTTCGCGAAGTTTCCCGGTACCCTTGCCATGAACGATCCGTACGCTTGGCATATGGGCAAGGTAAGCATCATCCAGATATTTATCCAGATGAGCCAATGCTTCATCCACAGTCATACCGATCAGGTTGATCTCTGTGGAAACGGAAGCAGATTTTGACATTTTGATCTTACCTGCACCGGTTTTTGACATGGCTGGTGAGGTGATCGTTACCTCATCGATCAGTTCCAGATCAGAAATGTTTACCTTGGAACGTAAAATTCCCATTTTGACGAACAAATCGCCTTTGGCATCCGGCAGAGAATTTACAGTTCCTTTTAAGTTTAGGGATAATACATGAACGGCATCCCCTAAATGCAGGTTTTTTGCTGAAAGCTTTTTCTTAGGTTTCGGTGCCTGTTCCTGCACTTTTTTATTTGTCTTATCCATTTTTTCGCGAAGTTTCGCACGTTTTGCCTCCATTTCACGGATGGAAGCATCGGAAGCACTGTATTTCTGGAAATCCCGGATCGTTTCATCCGCAGTCTTTTTGGCATCGGCCAGGATGGCACGGGCTTCTTCGTTGGCTTTTCGAAGGATTTCATCACGTCGCTCCTCAAGTCGGGTCTGTTTTTTCTCAAGAGCATTTCGAAGGGACTTGATCTCTTCTTTGTGTTTTCGAATTTCCTCCTCTTCTGCTTCGATGGTTTTTCGGCTCTGTTCCAGATCTGATAAAAGATCTTCAAAACTTTCATCCTGTGCGGTCAGGTGACCTTTGGCATTTTCAATAATGTAATCCGGAAGCCCCAGTTTGCTGGAAATGGCAAATGCGTTACTTTTTCCAGGGACGCCAATCAGCAGGCGATAGGTTGGACGTAATGTTTCCACATCAAATTCACAGCATGCATTTTCAACACCTGGTGTGGAAAGTGCAAAGACTTTTAATTCACTGTAATGTGTCGTAACCATGGTGCGGATCTTCTGTGCATGCAGATGCGAAAGAATGGAAATGGCAAGTGCTGCGCCTTCCGTAGGATCCGTACCGGCACCCAGCTCGTCCATTAAAACAAGGGAATGAGGTGTTGCCGTTTTCAAAATGGACACGATATTGGTCATATGGGAGGAGAAGGTACTTAAGGATTGTTCAATACTCTGCTCATCTCCGATATCTGCAAAGACTTCATCAAACAGTGCCAGTTTGGAACGTTCAAAGGCCGGAATATGAAGTCCAGCCTGTCCCATCAGGGTTAAAAGACCAACGGTTTTTAAAGATACGGTTTTACCGCCGGTGTTTGGTCCTGTAACCACCAAAAGATCGAAATCCCGTCCCAGGGAAATCGTGATCGGAACTGCCTTCTTTTTATCCAGCAGCGGATGTCGTGCATCTTTGATATAAATATTTCCGTGGGTGTTAAACAGTGGCTCGCTGGCATTCATGTCTTTGGCCAGCTGTGCTTTGGCAAAAATAAAATCCAGTTTTGCAAGGATTTTTAAGTCTGTGTCAATGGATTCGGAATAGATCGAAGCCTCAGCACTTAATCTTGCAAGGATGATTTCAATCTCTTCCTGTTCTTTTAATTCCAGTTCTTTAAGATCATTGTTGATCTTTACAACGGACATAGGTTCCACGAAGAGGGTAGAACCCGTAGAGGACTGGTCATGGATCATTCCAGGCACCTGTCCACGGTATTCTGCCTTTACAGGAAGGCAGTAACGACCGTTTCGCATGGTGATCACGGCATCCTGTAAGTAGGATCTGGCAGATCCGTTTAACAGGGAACTTAAGGTAGAATGTACCTTATCATTGAGATTTTTCATCTGCCGGCGGATGTCTCTTAAGCGGCTGCTGGCATCATCTGCAATTTCTTCCTCGGACAGGATACATCGTCTGATCTCTGAAGATAAGGGAAAACAAGGTTCCAGGGATTCAAAGAAATCATCCAGGGAATCTTTTGTACCCTCAGGATGCTCCTCACCTCTGGAATATTGCTTCACTCTTCCAGCTGTTTCTAAAAGCCCGCAGATCTTCAGTAGTTCCATGGCATTTAAGGTTCCGCCGATTTCCAGACGTTTTAAAGAAGCACCGATGTTGGAAGTACCGGCAAAGGAAATACTTCCTTTGGCATAAATTCGTCTCAATGCATCTGCAGTCTGGCGCTGCGCCATGCGAACTTCTTCCAGATCATGCATGGGAAGCAGGCTACGGCACTGCTCCCTGCCAAGTTCACAGGATGCTTTTTCTGTCAGTAACTCTATGATCTTATAATATTCTAATATTTTTAATGCTTTTTGATTCATGTTGTGCTCCAATGAAATATTTTGATATTATTCTACCCGATTTTCATGGGAAATGAAAGTAGATCTTGTGAGATTGAGGCGGAAATCCAGTAGACATGAATTTTAAAAAATAGTATACTAATGCAAAAGAGGCTTTGGAGGCTGTTTCCATGAGTGAAGAATTTTCTTTTATGAATGAAAAAATCAAAGAGAAACCATTTTACAAAAGAAAGTGGGTAAGGCTGATTTCTGCCACAGTCGTGCTGGCAGTTATTTTTGGCGTGGTCTCCTGCCTGGTATTTGTAAATTTGTATGAAAATCTGGAAAAGAAACAGCAGAAGGATGCTGTAAAAGAGATTGAGATTCCTAAGGATCAGCCGGAGCAGACACAGACGCCGGAACAGGATGCCCAGACGCCGGAAGGTGCGGAGCCGGATCCAGTCGTTGTGGAGCCGGAACTGACCTTAGATAAGTATGAAAAACTGCATTTACAGATGCAGGAAGTGGCAGCAGAAGCTTCAAAATCTCTTGTAACCGTGACTGCCGTAAGCAATGATGTGGACTGGTTTAATGAATCCTATGAAAACAAAGGACAGTCTACAGGAATGATCGTCGGAGATAATGGGGTAGAGCTTTTGATCCTTACCAGATATGGAGCCGTAAAGACCTGTGATGGAATGAATGTTACTTTTGCAGATGATACCATTGCGGCAGCAGTATTAAAAAAATATGATGTCACCACAGATTTGGCCGTTGTCAGTGTCAATTTAAGTGATCTTTCTGAAGATACGAAGAAAGTAATCTCTAAGGCAGAACTTGGAAATTCCATCCCATTGAAGGCTGGTACGCCGGTATTGGCGGTGGGAAGAGCAGATGGAAGTCACGGATCGCTGACCAGTGGAACCTTGACTTCAATCCGCACGACACAGAATGCAGTGGATGCAGAATATAGGATTTTAGTGACGGATATGGAAAAAAATCCGGGTGCGGATGGAGTTCTTTTGAATCTGAAAGGAGAAATCATAGGGATTCTTCAGGAAAAGCATTTGTTAGGAATGACGGAAACGGTTCTTTCTGCTTATGCGATTTCCGACGTAAAAAGTCTTTTGGAACATTTGTCAAACAATCAAGATGTAGTATATCTTGGACTGAAGGGCGTTCCGGTGACGGATGAGGCACAGAAAAACGGGGTTCCGGAAGGGATTTACATTACAGAAGTGGAAATGGATTCTCCGGCAATGAAAGGCGGCATTCAGAGCGGTGATGTGCTTCAGGCAATCAATGGGCAGCGGGTAGAGACCATGTCTGAGCTTTCTCATGTGCTTCAGAGACTTGCAAATAAGCAGAATATTTCTATGGAGGGCCAAAGACTTACCAAAGATGGCTACAAAAAGATCAATTATCATACAGCCTTAAGTGTTTTAGAATAGGAGTTATTATGAAATTTATTGAAACATTACGTGAAGGAGAACGCATCAATGATGTGTATCTTTGCAAGTATAAACAGTCAGCAATGACAAAAAATGGAAAACCATATGAAAATGTAATTTTACAGGATAAGACAGGAACTATCGATGCCAAGATCTGGGAACCAAATTCCATGGGAATTGATGATTTTGAGATGCTTGATTATGTAGCAGTGATGGGTGATGTGACTAGTTTTCAGGGTGCACTGCAGGTGAGCATCAAACGTGTACGCAAGGTTCGTGAAGGAGAATACGATCCGGCAAATTATCTTCCGGTCAGTGAATATGATATTGAAGAAATGTATGGACAGCTGCTGGGATTTGTGAATGCAATCAAAAATCCGTATCTTTCACAGGTTGCAAAGTATTTCTTTGTAGAAGATGAGGAGTTTGTAAAGCGTTTTAAATTCAGCAGTGCGGCAAAAAGTGTTCATCATGGATTTGTAGGAGGACTTTTGGAACATACGTTAAGTGTTTTGAAACTTTGCCAGTTTTATGTGAAGCAGTATCCGATCCTCAATGAAGATCTTCTGTATACGGCAGCCCTTTGCCATGATATTGGAAAGGTCTATGAACTTTCCGCATTTCCGGAAAACGATTATACGGATGACGGTCAGTTGCTGGGACATATTGTGATGGGCTGCGAAATGGTAGGTGAGCGGATTCATGCCATAGATGGATTTCCGAAGAAGCTTGCCAATGAATTAAAGCATTGTATTTTGGCACATCATGGAGAGTTAGAGTTTGGTTCACCGAAAAAACCGGCGCTTGTGGAAGCGGTAGCACTGAATTTTGCGGATAATACAGATGCCAAAATGGAAACTTTAAAAGAAATCTTCCGGGCAGCCGGTGATCAGAATGATTGGCTTGGATATAACCGTCTGTTAGAGTCAAATATCCGAAAAACAAGTAAGTAGTAAGTGATAATCACGCGACATCTGTTATTTTTTGGCAGATGTCGTTGTTGTAAATGGAGTATTTATGAAGAAGGATGATTTAGTAAAATTAACAATTGAAGATATGGGGGTAGACGGAGAAGGCATTGGTCATGCAGATGGCTGTACGCTTTTTGTGAAGGATGCCCTGATTGGTGATGTGATCACTGCAAAAGTCATGAAAATGAAAAAAAATTTTGGCTATGCCCGCATGATGGAAATTCTGACACCGTCTCCGGATCGCGTAGAGCCGAAATGTCCATATCATAAACAGTGCGGAGGCTGCCAGATTCAGGCACTTTCCTATGAAAAACAGTTAGAATATAAGAAGAAAAAGGTACTGAACAATCTGGTACGTATTGGAGGGCTTCAGAATCTTCCGGAATTTGACTTGATTGGGATGGAGGAGCCATATCATTACCGCAACAAAGCACAGTTTCCGTTTGGAACAGATAAAAATGGGGAACTGGTGACCGGATTTTATGCAGGAAGGACGCACCAGATCATTTCCAATACGAATTGCTATCTAGGAACATCAGAAAATGAGCCGATTTTGAAAATCATTCTTTCACATTTGAATCAATATAATATTCCGGCTTATGATGAGCAGACAGGAAAGGGACTGCTCCGCCATGTATTGATCCGTAAGGGCTTTACGACGGGAGAATTGATGGTATGTTTGATCTTAAATGGTACCTCTATGCCGATGGCAGATAAATTGGTGGAGGAACTGAAGAAAATTCCGGGAATGACAAGCATTACCATCAATGTCAATACAAAGCAGACCAATGTGATCATGGGCCAGGAAATGCGTTCTCTCTGGGGTCGGGATGATATTACGGATTATATTGGAAATGTAAAATATCAGATTTCACCGTTGTCCTTTTTCCAAGTAAATCCGGTGCAGACCAAGAGACTTTATGAATGTGCCCTGGACTATGCACAGGTAGAGGGCGGTGAGACGGTTTGGGATCTTTACTGCGGCATTGGAACGATTTCCCTGTTCCTCGCCCAAAAGGCAAAACAGGTCTATGGTGTGGAGATTGTACCGCAGGCAATAGAGGATGCGAAACGCAATGCAGCATTAAATGGCTTTGACAATGCAGAATTTTATGTAGGAAAAGCGGAAGAAATCCTTCCTGAAAAATACAGGACAGAAGGGGTCTGTGCAGATGTGATCGTGGTGGATCCACCGAGAAAGGGCTGTGACGAAGCACTGCTTTCTACGATTGTGCAGATGAAACCGAAGCGTGTGGTGTATGTCAGCTGTGACAGCGCAACGCTGGCAAGGGATTTGAAGTATCTGGTTGGGGAAGGATATGAGGTTGTGAAAGGAACGGTGGTCGACCAGTTCCCGCATACGGTACATGTGGAGACAGTTGTTCTTTTGTCCAGAAAAACTCCGGATGATACGATTGAGGTTGACTTAGACT